>CAZNZM010000015.1:0-3121 GCA_964577555.1 uncultured archaeon | reverse complement strand
AAAGTAAAAGAAGTGCATATGAGGATAACTTGTCCGCCTATTAGGAGTCCTTGCTTTTATGGGATTGACATGTCAACTATTGGAGAACTTGTTGTTAATCAGGTTTCTACGAAGGAGCAAATACGTGAAACCGGTTTTTTTGATTTGAGCCAGGACGTTGTTGATAAGATAGCTGAAAAAATAGGGGTTGATTCTTTGCATTACATGACTCTGGATGGGCTTGTGAAATCGATAGGTCTTGACAAGAAAGAGCTTTGCATGGCTTGTCTTACTGGAGAATATCCTACTGAATGGGGACAAAAACTTAGGGTGAGGGCTTTAGACAGGCATGAGAGGGGACTTGAAGTAAAAAGGACTTATGAATAATTGTTTAAATTAATTGCAATAATTTTTTGTTATATGAAAATTCTTGTTGTGGGTGGCGGAGGCAGGGAGCATGCTATTTGCTGGAAAATCAGTCAAAGCCAAAAAGTTCAAAAAATATATTGCGCTCCAGGAAATGCCGGCACTGCGGAAGTAGCCGAGAATGTTCCTATCCAAGCTGATGACATTCAAAGTCTTTTGAATTTTGCAATTGAAAAAAAAATCGATTTGACTATTGTAGGGCCGGAAGTTCCGCTTGTGAATGGTATTGTTGACAAATTTGAAAAATTCGGTTTGAAAATTTTTGGTCCAGATTCTGGTGCTGCAATGATTGAAGGCTCTAAGGCATTTGCAAAGAATTTTATGCGCTCTGCTGGAATTCCTACTGCAAGTTTTGTTGTTTTGGATAATCCTGGCTTGATTAAGGATGTTGTAAATAGATTTGAAATGGCTGCAGTGAAGGTTGATGGGTTGGCTGCTGGAAAGGGAGTCATTATATGCAAAAACAGGGCTGAAATAAGGCTTGCTCTTGAAAGGATTCTGATTGCAAAAGAGTTTGGCAATGCTGGGAAAAAAGTTGTTGTTGAAGAGCTTCTTGATGGGGAAGAAGCAAGCGTGCTTGCTTTTTGTGATGGCAAAAATGTTAAGTTGATGCTTTCTGCACAAGACCATAAAAGGGTTTTTGACAATGATGAAGGCCCCAATACTGGAGGAATGGGTGCTTATTGTCCGGCTCCAATTACCAACGGTTTGGAAAAAAGTATTTTTGAAGAGATTTTTGTTCCAGCGATGCGTGAATTTGACAAAAAAGGGGTAAAGTATAAAGGCGTCCTTTATGCTGGTTTGATGATTAAAAATGGTTCTTTCAAGGTTCTTGAATTCAATGCAAGGCTTGGAGATCCAGAAGCCCAAGTTATATTGCCTTTGCTTGATTCTGATTTTGTGGATTTGGCTTTTGCATGCATAGATGGAAAACTTGATGAATTTGAATTAAAATGGAAGAAAGGCTTTGCTTGTTGTGTAGTGCTTGCTTCAAAAGGATACCCTTCAAATTACAAAAAAGGTTTTCCAATAAGAGGGTTGGAAAATGTTAAAGCATTTGAAGGCGTGGTTGTTTTTCATTCAGGCACGATTTTTTGCAATGGCGGAATATGTACTAATGGTGGAAGGGTAATGAGCATAGTGGGGGTTGGAAAAAGTATTGAAGAGGCCATTGAAAAAGCTTATGTTGGCGTGAGTCAAATTGATTTTGAAGGAATGCACTTTAGAACAGATATTGGGAAAAAAGCTTTGCCACAGGAGTGATTTTTTGGAATCAAAATCAAAAATAAGGGATGAAATAGCAGAAAAAAGACTTTTGTTGTCAAATTTTGATATTATTCACAAAAGCGAAAGAGTTTCGGAAAACGCGATTCACTTGGATTTTTTGAGAAGTGCAAGAATAGTGGCTGCTTATCTTCCAATAAAAAACGAGGTTCAAACTAGAAAAATAATAGGTTGGCTTTGGAGGTTTGGGAAAAAAGTTTGTGTTCCAGTAATAAAAAAATCAAACATGAAATTTGCCGAGTTAAAAATAGGCTCCAAGCTTGTTAAAAACAAATTTGGCATTTTGGAGCCTGTTAAGAAAAAATTTGTGGATCATAAAAAAATAGATGCTTTTTTGGTTCCTGGCGTGGCTTTTTCTTTGGATGGGCATAGAATAGGTTCTGGAAAAGGTTTTTATGACCGTTTTTTTGCAAGTTCTAAATTAAAAGGCAAAAAAATTGGTCTTGCATTTAATTTTCAAATAGTTGATTCTATTGAATCGGAGCCGCATGACATTAAAATGGATTTTATTGTTGCCGAGGATAAAATTATTAAGGTTGGTTGAGTTGTTCAAATAATCAAAAATTTGCTTTACTACTGGGTTTTTATTTTTACATTCAAACTAAATTTGTTTAGAATTGTTATGGCTATAACTTTTCAAGATGCAAAGTACACTGATGACGAAATTTTTCAAATGCTTAATCCTAGGCTGGCTGGATGGTTCAAGAAAAAATTCGGCAAATTCACCGAGCCGCAGCTTTACTCTATTCCAAACATACATTTTAGGCAAAATACTCTTATAAGCGCTGAAACCGGCACAGGCAAAACTCTTTCAGCATTTACTGCAATAATCAGTGAATTGTTGAATTTAAGCGAAGCAGGGTTGTTGGAAGACAAGGTTTATTGCATTTATATAAGCCCTTTAAGGGCTCTTTCAAATGATATTAACCGAAATCTTAAAGAGCCTCTTGAAGAAATATCTGAAGAAGCCAAAAAGCAGGGAAAAAAACTTGGTATAAGAGTTGGAGTAAGGACAGGTGATACTACACAAGCGGAAAGAAGCAAGATGTTGAAAAAAGCGCCTCATATTCTTATAACAACACCAGAATCTTTGGCGATAATGCTTACTGCGCCGAAATTCAGGGAAAACCTAAAAGAAGTGCAATGGGTTATAGTTGATGAAATTCATTCTCTTGCTGAAAACAAAAGAGGAGTTCATCTTTC
Source organism: uncultured archaeon (assembly GCA_964577555.1). Lineage (GTDB taxonomy): Archaea > Iainarchaeota > Iainarchaeia > Iainarchaeales > Iainarchaeaceae > CABMIU01. The sequence continues at coordinate 229 of CAZNZM010000015.1, read as the reverse complement.
GCTTTCACTTGAAAGGCTTCAAAGAATATCGCCAAACCTTTGCAGAATTGGTTTGAGTGCCACTGTTGCTCCTCTAAAAGAAATAGCTGGTTTTTTGGTTGGATTGGAAAATGAAAAAGAAAGGGATTGCAAAATAGTTGATGTTTCTTTTTTGAAAAAACTTGATTTGAAAGTAATTTCTCCGCTTGATAGTTTTGTAAATGCAACTGCTAAAAGCATACATGAGTCG
>CAZNZM010000014.1:0-6038 GCA_964577555.1 uncultured archaeon | reverse complement strand
ATGACAAAATATGGCTCAACAAAAACAAAAAAAATTCGGCTCACAAAAAAAACAATTAAAAAAATTCGGCAAAACAAATCAAAAAAATTGAGTTTAAAACAAAAACAAACATCAAAAAATTAAAAACGATTGAATAAGACAAAAAAATGTTTTGAGAAAGTTTAAAAAACTCAAAAAAAACTTCCATTTTAAAATAACTTTCAAAAAATAAATTACAAATGGCTTATATAATAATAGACATTGAAACAATCCCTGTTGAATTAGAAGAATATTTGAAAAAGAATGAAGAAGAAAGGAAAAAGTTGTTGAATCCAATAGATTCCAAAATAATTGCAATAGGAATAAAAAAAGAAGGAGAAGAATCAAAAGTTCTGATTGGCGACAACGAATCTGAAATACTTTCAAAATTTTGGAACGAAATAGAAAGAGCAAAAACAAGCAACATAAAAATAGTTGGCTTCAACATAAAAGATTTTGATATTCCGTTCATTGTGACAAGAAGTTTCATAAACAACATTGAAATAGTTCCTTTTATGCTTAAAGAAATACTTGACATCAGAGAAAAAATATCCGCGTATAAGTTTGGAAATGTTCGCGGCAAGCTTAAAGAATTTGCTGATTTTTTGGCAATTGAAAAGCACGAAATTGATGGTAGCATGATTGCAGATGAATACAGGCTTGGAAACCTGGAAAAAATAGGCGAATACTTGAAAAAGGATTTAGAAATAACCGAAGCTGTTTACCATCGCATTGTAAGATTGAAAATTGACAAAATTGACAGATGGTAAAAAAAGTCATGCAAAAACCCAAAAAACTGATTCAAAAAGCCCTGAAATTATAAATATATTCGCAAGCCTGCCAAGCATTGAATTTTTTCCTTTAATAATAAAAACAAAAAAACCGAGAATCAAATAAATAACTGCAAGAAAACCAAAGCCTGAAATGGAAAAATTTATGAAAAAAAGTCGCGACGGAACCAGCAGCTTGCCAATAAAAGCCAAGACTATTGCGAGTATTACAACTATCATACTCATAAAAGGAGCAAGAATAAAATTCAACGGCGAAAGTTCACTAAAAAGTCTAAACACAAAATATTTACAAACAATTAATTAAAAAAACAGGCACATGAAAAGCCCAAAAAAGACAAAATAATTTTAAATGCCTTTCCAACTGGTTTTTAAATACATTTTTAAAGGTTTTTAAAGGCTTTTAATAGAACCGAAAAGGTTTTGGGGGATAAAAAATGCAATACACTATTGTCAATATTGTCGCTTCAGCGAACCTTAATACCAACATTGACCTTTACAACTTGGCTGTTTCCATTCCAAGCGTGGAATACGAGCCAGAGCAATTTCCAGGTGCAATACTAAAACTCAAAGAACCAAAAGTTTCAATGCTGCTTTTCAAAAATGGAAAAGTCATTTGTTCTGGGGCAAGCAGCGAAAGTCAAATTCCATTGGCTATTTACAAAGCGTCAAAGATGATACATGAAATTCAAAAAGGAGTTAAAGTTCAAAAAAACGCTGATTACACAGTAGTAAATTTGGTTACTACCGCAAACCTGAAAATGAACCTTGACTTGTTCAAAACAGCGATGGAATCGGACAACGTTGAATACGAACCTGAACAGTTTCCTGGAGCAATACTCAGGATACACGATCCAAAATTGACTTTGCTTTTATTCAAGAACGGCAAACTAATTTGCGCTGGCGCAAAAAACGAAGAACTCCTTAAAAAAGGGCTAAAAAAAGCAGCCAAAATGATTAAAGAAATTAACCAGGAAAAAGGCGGCAAGGGAACAAAAAAAGAGAAATACAAAGAAGAGTAAAGTATTTAAACATTGCATGTGGATAAATTGTTTTTGATTAGCGGCCATAGCGGCAGGGAAACACCCGGTCTCATTCCGAACCCGGAAGTTAAGACTGCCAGCGATTTTGTCTGCACTGTTCTGTTGAACGGAGCGGCTTTGACGCTGCTAATCGCTTTTCTAATTCTTTTAAAGCAAAACCAAAAAAAATGTCCCGCTAAAACAATCTCCAAAAAAGACAAAAAATTGGCTCGCAAAAAAAATCAACCTAAAAAAATACAAGACAATATCGTCCCAAGCCAAAATAATTATATTAATTTTTATTTTTACTTTTAAAGGGTTTCATGAACGAAAATCGCGGAATAGCATTTATACTAATGACCGCATTGGTCAGCGGCATCAGTATTTTTCTTAACAAGTATGCTGTTGGAGGAATGAACGCATTTGTTTTTACAACAATGAAAAATACTATTGTGGCATTGCTCTTGGTTTCCCTCATACTTATTTTGGGCGAACTAAAAAATTTGAAAAAACTTGATTTTCGCCAATGGGGGCAATTGGCATTAATAGGCTTGGTCGGCGGCAGCGTTCCTTTTTTGCTTTACTTTTATGGCTTGAAATTGACTTCCGCAATAAACGCTGGTTTCATTCATAAAACACTTTTTGTTTGGGTTCTGATATTTGGTTTTCTCTTTCTTAAAGAAAAAATAAACAAAGAACTGATTATAGGAGCTGTATTGCTTCTTATAGGAAATTTTATTTTGTTTTCAAAATTTTCTGGTTTTGGTTTGGCTGATGCAATTATTTTAATTGCAGTGATCTTGTGGGGTTTGGAAAATGTTCTTTCAAAAAAGTTTTTGGAACAAAGCTATGGCAGAATTGTTGCATTTGGAAGAATGTTTTTTGGTTCTATAATAATGCTGGCTTTTTTGGCTTTTACAGGGCAATTGAATGACATTGCCGCGCTTAATACTGACCAAATTATTTGGATTTTTGTTACCGGCATATTGCTTTTCTTTTACGTGTTTTTTTATTATACTGGCTTGAAATATGTAAGAGCCAGCGTTGCTGCCGCGCTTCTTGCTTTGGGCCAGCCAATAACTGCTGTTCTTTCACTGGTTTTTTCAGGCACTTTAATTTCAGCAAATGATGCTTTAGGGTTTGTTTTGATAATTTTAGGATGCGGCATTATTCTTGGCACAGGTTATTTTGCAAGTTTGGTTGATTTGGCAAATTCCAAGTTTTTGAAGCTGAAAAAAGCATAGTTGAGTTTATGTGCATTACGATAGTTGGCAAGGTCATAAAAGTAAAACAAAAGTCTTGCGTTGTAGAAATTAATGGAAAAAAACAAGAGTTGAATCCAGGAATTGTTAAACTGAAAGAAGGCGATTATGTTTCTTGCGCTGCAGGGCTTGTTGTGGAGAAGCTTGAAAATAAAGAAGCTCTATCCATAATAAATTCAAGAAAAAAAGCCTTTGGAATAAAAAAATAAATAAAAGCAGAAACAAACTGCAAAAGCTGCAAAAAAACACTAAAAAAATTGGCTAAAAAAAAGCTTGTAAAAAACATCAACCACAAAAAAACGGCTCGCCAAAAACAAACAAAACAATGGTTGAATATTAAAAATAATACGGGGTTTCAAAATGAAAAAAACAAAACAAAAAGAACCAGTTTTTATTATGGATAAAAAAGACAAATTGTTGTTTTTGAAATATGCCGTGCCTTGCGCCACAACTCTTGTAAAAAGAAATTCTATTTCAAAAAGCCAGTATGAAAAACTCTATTCAATGATAAAGTCTGGAAAATTACCGGAAGGCGAACCTGAAAAAATTTTCAAAGTGGCTTACGCCAAATGTGCGGCATTGGCAATTGAAAACGGAAATAGAATAACAAAAAATATCATAAGAAATTATTTCTGGTTGGGACACGACAATGTTATAAAAGAAAGATACGAATTAATGCGGGATTTTGATCCGGAGTATTGCAAAACTTTTCCAGGAATAGTAATTGAAAAAATCAAAGACAAAGCGACAGTTAAAACTGCAATTGGATTGCAAAAAGTTTCAACGGATTTTGAGCAAAGCGTAAAAAAAGGAGAATTCGTAGTCATACACAGAGGCATGATTGTTGAAAAAATAAGCAAACCAAAAGCAATGGAATTTGCGGAAAAAACTGGAAAAATTTTTTAATGAAAAGCAAAAAAAATGGATGTTTTGCAAGAATTTTAGAAAAAGAATAAAAAGACTCGGTTCGTTATTTTTTTGAATTATATGCAAAAAAAACTTAAAATAGGGTGGTTTTCTTTTTCGTGTTGCGAAGACAGTACAATAGTTTTCACTGAACTGCTTAATGACAATTACGAGAAATGGTTCAAATTAATTGATTTCAAAAGCATCAGGGTGCTAAAATCAAAAAGCGAGATCAAGGATATGGATGTTGCTTTCGTGGAGGGTGCAATAGCGAACAAGCACGATGCTGAAGAATTAAAAAAAATAAGGGCGAATTGCAAAAAACTTGTTGCAATAGGTTCTTGTGCCGTCACCGGCAGTCCTGCAGGGCAAAGGAACAATTTCAACGATGAATTAAAGAATGAAATTGCTCCAATGGTTGAAAAATACTTATTAAACAAAGTTGTCAAAAGAGTTGATGAAGTGGTTAAAGTTGATGACTATGTGGGCGGCTGCCCGATGATTGAAGAGACTTTTATCAAGGTTCTGGAAAAATACATGAAAGAATTCGGTGTCACAAATGCATAGTTTTGACATAACCATGGACAACATAAGCAAAATAGAGGGGCATGCAAAACTTTATGTCAAAGTAAAAAACAAAAAAGTCGAAAATGTGAAATTCAGCATAACAGAAAACAAAAGGTTTTTTGAAGAAGCGGCAAGGGGAAAAAATTTCAAGGCTGCGCCACAATTAATGTCACGTATTTGCGGAACATGTAGCATTGCACACTTAATGTGTTGCATTGAAGCTGTTGAAAAGGCTTTAGGAGTTGAACCTTCGCATCAAACAATTTTATTGAAAAAACTTGCGACTTACGGGCTTATGATTAGGGACCATGCATTACATCTTTACTTGTTTTCATTGCCTGATGTCTTCAACAAAGACTCAATACTTGAATTCAACGAAGAAAACGAGGTGGAACACGAATTGTTGCATGATGCTTTTGCTGTAAAAAAAGCCGGAAACGATTTGTGCGTATTGGTTGCCGGCAAAGCTGTTCACGCTCCATATCCCACAATAGGAGGGTTTGCCAAAGTACCATCCAACGAAGAAGCAAAAAAAGTTGTTGAAAGCCTAAAAGCCATAAGGCCAAAAGTCATCAAATTGATAGATGTTTATTACAATTGGAAGGAACGGCTTGAAAGGAACTCCAATTTTGTCGCCCTCACTACCGAAGATTTCAGTTTTCTCATAGGAAAAATAAAGAGTTCTTCAGGGCTTTCCGTTGAAGAAAAGGATTACAACAAACATTTGCACAAAGTGGTTATACCTTATTCAACCGCAACAGGTTACGATTTCGAAGGAGGAGATTTTTTTGTTGGTGCGCTTGCAAGATTGAACTTAGGAAAAAACTCTTTGCATAAAAACACTAAAAGAGATGCAAAAAAGTATTTGAAGCGTTTTCCTTCAAACAATGTTTTTGACAACAATCTTGCACAAGCAATAGAAATTTTGCACAGCATTGACCATTCAATTGAAATTCTCACAAACCACAAATTCGAACCAGAAAACTTGCCTCAAATAAAACCAAAAGAAGGAACTGGAATAGGCGTTATAGAGGCTCCAAGGGGCACTCTTTATTATAAAGTTTCTTTAAATGCAAATGGCATAATAGACAGGGCAACCGTGATAGTTCCAACGCAACAAAACCAAATAAGCATTGAAAAAGACATAAAAAATATTGTGCAAGAAATGATTGAAGAAGACAAAGATAAAATACAATACAAAATTGAAAAGCTTGTAAGGGCATACGACCCGTGCATGAGTTGTGCAAGCCACTTCCTTAAAATAAAATGGGTTGAACAAAAAGAAAAAAAACAAATAAAAAAATAAACAATCAAAAACATAATTAAAAAAATATTTGAAAAAAAACGCTCACAAATTACAAAACAAAAAAAACGCCCAACAAAAAAAAACAAAATCCAATCAAAAAAAAATAATTAACAAAAAAAAGAATTCAAAAAAAAAAGAAAAATGACAAAAAAACGGCTCACAAAAAAAA
>CAZNZM010000013.1:0-6606 GCA_964577555.1 uncultured archaeon | reverse complement strand
TTGTTATGGTTCCGTCTGGGTCGTTGGCGTTTGCTGTTATGGTTATGTTTGCTGGGGCTGTGTAGGTTGTTCTGTCAAGTGGCGAAGTTAAAGAAACAACAGGCGGCATGTTAGTAACCACGACATTTTCATTAACATTAAGCAAAATACTGGGGCTTGAACCTAATAGTCCAAAAGTGTCAAAAGCATAAGCAGTTATTTCGTGCGAGCCTTTGTTTAAAGAAGTTTGAAGTGAATAAGGCGGACTTTCGTCAGTTCCTATTTTAACACCATTATCATAAAATTGCACAAATGCAATACCGTCTGAGTCTGAAGCAACAGCTTCAAAAGTTAAATTATCTCCTTCAACTATGTTTTCATTTTTTGAAACAGACAAAGAAACTGATGGTTTGTTATTAGGTTCTAAAGTCCAACCGCCAGAAGCACGATTATAATTTGCAAATCCCTTCAAAACATAGTGTTCAATGTCTTTCAAGCCAGAATATTCTGCAGTAAATTCATACTTGCCGTCAAGGCAATACTGATTTGTATTTTCCATTATTAACAGGCATGATATTTTCGATTCCTTTGGCGTTAGTATTATGGTTTTGCCATCAGGTCTTTTTATGGAAATTTTGATGTTTTTTGAGTAATGTCCAAAAAGCAAATCATTTTCTGAAAATTTATACCAAAGAGGTTTATTTATTTGCAACGGCTTTTTTCCTTCATCTTTTAACATAATATTCAATGAATTTACTAGGTTTGTTATTGGGCCATCGTCTTTCTCTCTAATAAGGAAATATGCGGAAATAGGCGGTTTCATGAATTCAAATTTAATAGAATCTGAATTTGAAAGATTTCCCACAAACCGTTGTTCTAATTCGGAAATGTATTCAAATTCAGGGGTTAAAGAAAGATAAGCTATTGAATAATCTAAAACTATTGGAAATGAGTATGAATTATGCAATAATGTTTTTTTTACATTTGGATTGACCCTTTCAATAAACCAACCAGTACCTAACAGATGATTATGTTCAGCCATCTTCGGTGCAATCCCCATGTCAAATAAAAAATTTTTATTTTCGCTTTTTATTGGTTGGAAAAAAATCATTTCTTTTCTTGCAACTGATCCAAAACTAATGCTGTTTTTGCCTTTCAAATTGTCTATATAATTGGTTGCCATAAGGATGTTTTTTGCATTGTAAAAGCTCTTGCCCTTATCTTTTGCATAAAAACCCGTGTAAAATTCCCACTTGGTTGAAGAAGGGTCGTCAATGGAAAAGTATTGATTAAATTTTTTGATTGAAGGACATGCATTTGTTTCAAGAATTCTTCCTGTAGCAATGGGTATATCATAACGAATATTATTTAAAGTTCTATCTAACTCAAAGTATTTGCCGAATAACTCCAAGTTTGTTTCCCTTAGGATTCTTTCAGAGTCGTCAGCCAGCAAAGGAATTTCATTTTCATTAATATTTATTGTTAATAATCCATTTGAAGAATCTGAAAAATTTATTTGCCTCACAGCATATAAAAAATTTATGTTAGTTATTTTTTCATTGGATTTTTCAGCCCAAACATGCGTATAAACAACTTCAAGAGGCTCTTTCAAAAAGTAAAATGATTTTGAATTTTCGTTTTTACTCAATAAAAAATTAAAGTATATTGGTAACTCGTCCTTTTTAAAAAAATCTAAAGCTCTAAAAATAGTTTCTCCTTTTTTGTCATTTCTTTGTGTAAAATTAATTAAAGCTTTATTCAACCTTCCAATCGCTATAGGCATTTTAGTTTCTTTTAATTTGTTGCTAAAACTGCAATCCGAATAAACTTCAAAGGTTATTGCATTAGTATAATAACCGCCTAAAGGAGCATTGGTTGAATTAAATGTAAGAGCCAAATTTTGGAAAGACTTTGGAGAAAGACATAAAGAGTTTTGCGAAATAGAGAACGAAGCTGAAAAGCTTTTTTCAAGCAATCTCTTTCCAAGATTTACAGGGCTATGTTCCGAAGAGTAACCTGTATCAAATCCTGTTTCTTCGATTTTAGACTCATAAACAACGGAAGGCAACAATACTTTTACGCCTAATGAATTGGCACTCAAATTTTTTACAACAAAATTCTTTGTTTGTTCAGTAAAAGGATTAACGGAAATAAAACCCAAAGAAACAGGTTCTGTAATAACTTTAGCATTTATTGCTTCAACGGAATCAACCAAACCGGTGCCTTGAACAAAGTGGCTATAACCAAGATCAATTCCCGAACTGACTATTGCCCCTTTGATTTCTGATGGAGTCCAGTCAGGGTGTGCTTGTTTTATTAAAGCAACCAAACCAGAAATATGAGGTGTCGACATGCTTGTCCCACTCATTTTTGTATGAGTTGAATCAACGCAATTTCCGCTTTTAAAAAGTTGTGAACTCAAAGCAGAACAAATTTCCAAGCCTGGTGCAACAATATCAGGTTTTACAAACATTTCGGAAAGATTATTGGAAAATACAGGCCCATTCATGCTAAAATCAGTAATTTCATTGCCAGACGAAGCACCTACTGAAATAGCTTTTCTTGAAGCAGAAGGAGCACCCATATATCCTAATAGCCCATAATTTCCAGCCGCGGCTACTACTACAACGCCTTTATCAACTATATTATCAACAGCCACGCTTATAGGGTCATCAGAATTTCCATATCCACCCAAGCTTAAATTTATTACGTCTGCGCTGTCAGAATAATCCAAATCCTGGTTAGGATCAACAGACAAATCCATGGCTTTTAAAATATCTGACCATTTTCCTGACCCGTATTTGTCAAATATTTTATAAGCCAAGAGTTTTGACTTTGGCGCAACACCTTTTAATGTTCCATCTCCTGCGGCTATGCCTGCAACATGAGTGCCATGTCCATGATCATCCATTGGATCGGAATCGTTATTGACTATATCATATCCTCCAATTACTTTGCATGCAGGCCCAAAACAACCTCCCAAATCACTGTGTTTATAATCAATGCCAGAATCTATTATTGAAATAACAGTTCCTTCTCCTTCCAAAGGCAAACCGCGAGAATCCTTCAAACTCCAAACTTGATTTGCTTTAATATTGGGCACGCTGTTTGATAATGAAGGATAAACGTTAGCGTCTGGATAAATTTTCTTTACAATTCCGAGCTTTTCAACCTGAACAATAGCTTCTTTAAAATCTTCAACATCAACCTCTATTACTACCCCATTAAATACGTTAAGCAAAGAATGCTTCTTTTTAAGTCCTTTAAAATACTTTGAAAGAGTCGCAAAAGAGGTTTCTTGTTCTTTTTTCAAATAATTCAAATAATAATTAAGTTCTGGATTTTTGCTCAATTCAGGAAGATTAAGCTTTAATTCTTTGGCTTTTTCAATTAGTGACTTGGAATTGAATTGAACTATCAAAGAAACCTTGTCGCCTTTAATACTCTCACTAAAATCCCTGTCAAGCAATGGTCCTTCATCAAAAGAATAAAAAGAAAAATTTTTGTCCTTGCCCGCGTCAGGAGTACTAAAATCAGAAACTTTCAAAATTTCCAACCTAGAAGCATTTTCAGTTGCGCCACTGCCTGCAGTTTGAAGTTGAGAATCGTCACAAGTAAAAGAATAATCAGGATAAGATACTTCCGCAACATAATTATTGCTACCAATAACTGAATTTGAAGAAAAAACTTTTGCTGTTACAGGAAAACGCCCTTGAGAAGAAAAAGACTTGGAAAAAGACACTACACATCTTTTTTTGTTTGAACAAAGCGATTCCAAAACTTCTCCATTTCCAAAATCAATTGATATTTTATCAATAAAAGTGCCTGGAGGAACATCTTCTTTAAGAGTCGCTTCAGCTTTTATAATCATATTTTCTTGCGGAGCAGGATTAGGAGGAAAAAATTCTAAATAGACATTTGAAAGATCTGAATTGTTTGTCACAGGATTTGAGCCGCTTCCTGTCTCGCTTGGCAAAACACTTGCAGGCGAAACGCTCCCAGCCAAGTTTACGCAATCTGCACTGCAAGAAGAAATTTCGTTAGGAAAACAAATTCCATCGCCACAAACAGAAATTTCTTGAACAGGCTCGCCACAACCGGCTAACAACGAATAAAAAAAAATCACCAACAAAAAAAGCCAATGCATAAATTAGATTAATTTTAACAATATATAAAACTTTACTTACTTCGCCAAAAAATTTTAATTAACTTAAAAAAGAGGTGCAGGGCATAAGCCGTCTTCTGTTTTGCGCCGCTTTTTTTGGCAAAAAGCCTTTAAAAAAGCAAAACCCATTAAAAAAATGGTTTTTTGGCAATTAAGCCTTTGGCCGCACAGGCATTCGACTAAGCCTCCAAAATGGAGTTGCACACTCAAGGGCTCGTTTCATCCCAAAAACGGGTGTCGTTTCTGTTTCCCTTGGCCATCTCTCGATGCCCTGCTTATGCAGGAGTTTTCAGTGTGGACGGACTTTCCTCAGCGCACAAAGCACCGGCAGCCTGTCGCCCTGCTCCTCACTATAATTGTGTATCTAAAAAAAATTTAAACTTACCGGATTATTCTTGATTTTGAAAATGCGAAAAGTAATAGAGTATTTGAAAAAAAAGGACAAAGTAATAGCAAAAATAATTGAAAAATTAGGGCCAATAAAGTTAAACAAAAAGGAAAATTACTATGAAAGCCTTTGTCAAGCAATAATATTCCAGCAACTTTCAATGAAAGCGGCTTCAAAAATATTCCAGCGATTCAAAGAAATACACGAAAATCAAGTTGTCCCTGAAAAAACATTGCTGTTAGGAAAAACAAAAATTTTTGAAACAGGCGTTTCAACAAAAAAAACAGAGTACATAGAGGAAATGGCAAAAAAATTTCTGACAGAAGCCATAACCAAAGAACGCATGGAAAAAATGAGCGATGAAGAAATAATCGAATATTTGACTTCTTTGAAAGGAATAGGGCTTTGGACAGCACAAATGTTTCTAATATTTTCACTTGGCAGGCAAAACGTACTGCCAAGCACGGATTTAGGCTTTATCAAGGCGCTGCAAAAAAACTATGGTTTGAAAGAAAAGCCAGACAAAAAACAAATAAACGAAATAGCAAAAAAATGGGAGCCATACAAAACAATAGCCTCGCTTTACATATGGGCAACAAATGACGATGGAACAGAATACTGAGTATACTATTAAAAATTAAAACCCGTTAATCGCCAAACAAAAAATACTTGGCAAAAATTTGTCAAGCAAAATCAAAAAAAATGGCTTCCAAAAAACATTGTAAAAAGAATTAAAGTATAAGACAAAAAAAATATGAAACAAAAAAAATTTTGGCAAAAAAGAAAAACAAAAAACAAACTTCAAATAAATTTATTTTTTAATTTAACTTTCAAATTTGCAAAAATAAAATTAGTCCTTTATGGGGCGATTCCCATAAAGGCAAAAAATTTAGAGTCAAAAATTTAAGCCTAGGTGCTTGTGGTGCTTGTGCCATTTCCAGTCACTACAAAGAAAAATGGAGCAGCATTACAATTCAAAGGACTGACGCTTACCACTCCTATGAAAACCGCCAATTTATTATTTGGATTAGGCGAACTCACATAACTTGCAGTGCCATGGAATTTGACCTCAGCATCGCAATCAACATTATTTATTGACAAAATAGCATCGTCGTACTCAGCACTATATCTTACAAAATTAGTGCCTATAAAATTTATTTCCGCAGTTTTGGAAGGCAAAAACAAAGTGGTAGAGCCATTTTGGAAAAACAAATTTCCTATAACTCCATTGGAATCAACCCTTTGAAGATTGCCCATTCCAAGCCAATTTAGCTTATTATCGATGTTTATAATTTCTGTTGTTACGCTAAGTGCAGATGGCAAAATAATGGCCAATGCAAAAGCGATTAATCCTATGAATTTAGTTTTGTTCAAAAAACCCCCCCTAAAATTAACTTGTAAACTCAATATAGTTAAGAAAAGTTTTTAAATTAATGTTTTTTTACTTTACAGACTTTTTTTACTAATTAAATTTTAGTTTAAATAACTTTCTCAAAGAGACTAAATGTTTGCATTTACTTTAAAAATGCTTTTTTAAATAAAAACCAATAACTTTAATATACTACTTTAATAAACTAATTACTTGACATGATCAGCATTGAAAGAGTGCCAACCCACATACCTGGCTTTGACAACCTTATTGCAGGTGGCTTTCCAAATGGATCACTCATACTTGTCAGTGGAACACCTGGTTCAGGCAAAAGCAATTTATGCAGTCAAATATTATACCACAATGCACTAAAAGGAAAAAAATGCCTCTATTTGGATTTGGAGCAAACCGAAGGAAAACTCTCAACACAAATGGCACAATTCGGTTGGGACGTCAAAAAAACGCCAAACCTCAAAATAGTTTCAATAGAAAGCTCTAACCCAAGAATAGTGGAGTTGGTAATCAAGGAAATAGAATCAGGAACATACGATTTAATCGCCCTTGACTCGCTGGACTCAATAACCACAAACCCAGCATCAATTGACGAAATTCAACAAGAATTCCACAACAGAGTACCACAATTGACAATACCTGCATTGTTAGACCATTCAACGCTTTCCCGGCTAAAAATAAAAAAAATATAAA
>CAZNZM010000012.1:0-16714 GCA_964577555.1 uncultured archaeon | reverse complement strand
CAACTAAAAAAACAAAAAAATACGCCAAAAAAACAGCTTGACAAAAAAAGAATTCAAAAAAACGGCTCACAAAAAAAAACAAATTAGCAAAAAAAAACAAAACCCACCAAAAAAAAACAAAACAAAAATTGTCCAAAAAAAAAACGGCTCACCAAAACAAACAACAAAAAAACAACACACAAAAAAACAAACAAATTTCTAAAAAAATACGACAAAAAAAGGCTAGCCAAAGAAACATAAAAGAAAAACAAAAAAATAACTAAAAAAAATAATTCATTTTCAAAAAAAACAAGTAAAAAAATATAAATTCCAGAAAAACAAATCTAAAAATACAAGAAAAATTTAAAAAAAATCAATTTTTTAACAAATGATCCCAATTGCCTGACTTGATTTCTTTTTGTATTTCTTTTGCGCGTTTGCCTTCAATTGTTATCCCCATTGAATTGCAAGTGCCTACTATTTCCCTTACTGCTGAATAAATTTTTGAAGAAGACAAAGAATTCATTTTCATTTCAGCCAACTTTTTGACTTGCTGCATCGTGAGATTTCCAACTGCATCTGTTTTTTGATTAGCCCCGCCTTTTGACGCTTTAGCTTCTTTCAATATCAATGCGCTAGTCGGAGGAGAACCAACATTTATAGTAACATTTTTTGATTTGTCAACTTCTACAACTACTGGCACTTTCATTCCAGCATAGCCTTTTGTTTTTTCGTTTATTTGTGAAACTATTTGTCCTATGTTAACTCCAAGCGGCGCTAATGACGGACCTAACGGGGGTCCTGCAGTTGCTTTTCCGCCTTCAACCATCAATTTAACTTCAGCCATAAAAAAAAATCAACTCCTTTACTCTTTGATTATTCTAATATGTTCAGCATGAATTGTCACTGGAATTTTTACTGCTTCATCCAAAAGCTCCACCGTAACTTCCTCTTTCGCATCATTTACCCTTAAAACCTTTGCTTTAGAACCTTTAAATGGACCTGCAATAAGTTCCACTTTCATGCCTTCTTTTATGCTTTTCATCAGTGGCTTTGCTTCAAGCAAGCCGCTGAGTTCTTCAATCTTTACTTGACCTCCAACAATGCCTTTTCCCTTTATGTGGGATGTATTTGAAATTCCCCTTCGCAAGGTGACCTCATCTTCTGCTTCTATAAGTACATAACCTTTAAGCCCTGGAATGACAGAAATTGAATAAATATTCAAATTATCCATTTTTATTTTGCTTGAAAGTATATCCACCACAAGACTTTCCTGTCCAACTGTTGTTCTTACGGTAAAAATCATTTTAATGCTCCTTCATTTTCCAAATAAAAAAATAATCAGCTAAAAAAATAGCCGTTAACTTAAATTCAAGCGTTTGAAAATGTTTAAAAACACAACTGAAAGCCGATTTTAAAAGAAAAATTATCTTTAAAAATCATATTTTAAAAAAGCCTTCCAAAACAAGCCTTACAATAAAACCAATCAAACCAATAAAAATAATTCCAATGCCAATTACTTTCAACATTATTTTGTATTCGTTTCCTGTTGGCTTTCGCGAAACATTGAATATTCTAATGCTGGAGTTTATAAACTCGTTAATTTTCTCTTTGCCAATCATAAACAAATCATAGTGTCCTAAGAAAACAATAAAAAGGTTCTGCTGGACAAAGTAACTCCTAAAAAGTCTCCAAAAAAAATTTATTTTATTGGTTTGTCTGCCAAAACCCTTTGAATTCAATCAGTGAATTGTATTCCAAGGTCTATATTGCCGCCTTTTGGAATATCACCATTCTCATCCAAAAAAGGGAATTTTCCGCCGGCAATAACTACCATTGCTTGAATCTGGTTTTTCGGAATTGTATCGTCAATCATGGCCCCCCAAATTATGTGGGCATGAGAATTTATTTTTGCAGCAACTGCTTCAACAATCAACTCAGCTTCTCTCAATGTCATGTCAGAACCTCCAATGACATTGATAAGAGCTCTATTTGCATTTGAAATATCCACGTCAAGCAATGGCGAAGTCAAAGCATTCTCAACTGCTTCAAGTGCTCTTGCTTCGCTTGGACCGCTTTGGGTTCCGCTTTCTCCTAACCCTATCATTGCGGCTCCGCCTTTCTCTAAAATTGTTCTCAAATCTGCAAAATCAAGATTTATCAAACCTGGTTTGGTAATTAATTCAGTTATTCCTTTCACAGCATTTGTAAGGACTTCGTCAGCAACCTTGAAAGCAGCATTTAACGGCAAATCAGGAGCAATTTCAAGTATTTTATCATTTGGAATAACAATTATTGTATCAGCATGTTGCCTTAGATTAGAAAGGCCATACATTGCATTTTCAGCTCTCTTTTTTCCTTCAACAGTAAAAGGCAAAGTAACAACGCCTATTGTCAATGCCTTGCTCTTTTTTACAAGTTCAGCTATTACCGGAGCTGCGCCAGTGCCAGTGCCACCGCCTAAACCGCAAGTTATGAAAACTAAATCAAAATTGCGCAATGACTCGGAAAGGTCTTCAAGAGATTCCTGAGCCGAAGCCTCGCCTATTGAAGGATTAGAACCAGCTCCGAGTCCTCTTGTAAGTTTCTTTCCAATAAGAATTTTTTTCTCAGCCTTTACCTTAAGCAAATCCTGAGCATCCGTATTTATCGCGAATGTGGTTGCACCTATAATTCCTACTTCAGACATTCTTTGCATGGTATTACAACCGCTTCCGCCTACACCTACAACAGCTATTCTGGCTTTACTGCTCTCCAGCATTTCAACAAGCGATTCGTCATCCTCAACAACTTTTTTTGACTTAGGCTTTGCCTTTTCTGATTCATCTTTTGCAAGTTTTATAGCTTTTTGCACTACATTTTTCATCGTAACCCCTTCCAAAAATAAATTAATTAAACAATTATTAATAATAGAACGCCCCATAAAAAGAATTTAAACCAATATCATTGCAAAAAAAACCTTTTTTATTACCAATAATTTAAAAAAATAATCCTTAAATTTGAAACAACATACTTGGCAAAATATTTTATAAAAAAAACAAAACAAAAATTGTCTAAAAAAAAACGGCTCACAAAAAAAATTAAAAAAACGTTCAAAAAAAATCATGAAAAAAAATCGCCTAAAAAAACCGACTCACAAAAAAAACAAAATTCAAAATTAAAAAAAACAATGACAAAAAAAATTGGCTAAAACACAACAAAAAAATGGCTTAAAAAAAACGATTCAAAAAAAATGACAAAAGATGGCTCAACAAAAACAAACCAAAAACAAAAAAACACAAAAAAAACCGGCTCACAAAAAAATTCACAAAAAAAATGACAAAAAAATGGCTGTCAAAAAAGCTAACAACAAATTTGAATTCAAAAAATAAACGCGCCTAAAAAATGATTGGCAAGAAAGCGTATTTTCAGCGGTTGAAAAATCTTCATCTAAAAAAAAACTTTTATCATTGAACTATTTTCAACATCAATTCAATTATCCTTTTCAAGAAAAATATTTACGCCTGCAACAATGCTTTCTTTATCGTTTGCGACAATTACTTCAAAACCTTTAACATTGAATCCGCCAAGCCTGCCGTTTTTAACCATTTTTTGCAATTGCTTGATTTCTTTTTCACCTATTTCCCCTATGCCATTCCCGCCAAAATAAAGGTCAGCCGTTCTGAACGAAAGAAACGCTTTTCCGTTTTTTGCCAAGCAGTTATAAACTTTCTTGACAATTTTTTCAGGTTCGCCTATTTCATGAAGCGCCCTGAAAGAAAAAACAAAGTCAATATTTTGCGGAAAATCAATTTCTAACGCATCGCCAGGAATAATTTTATCTGGTTTTTTTTCAGGTACAAGCAAATCAATGCCAATTGTTTCAATTTTTTCGCCAAAAATTTTTTTCAAATCGTGCAAAAAACCACAGTCGCCAGAACCAATATCCATTACCTTTACTTTTCCCTTGCCCTCTATTTTTTCGGTTATCATATCTTTTATTGTTTTTTTTAAACCCATGTTTTTGAAAAATCCTTCATAAAGTTCTAAAGAGTTATGATTATCTACTACGTCAAGAGAATACTTCCCAACATATTTTTTTATGATTTCTTCACGCATCCAAGATTTTTAACAAAAGAGAATTTATAACCTTTCCTAATAAAAAAATTTTTGCAAAACCACAGATTAGAAAATATGATTTGATTATAAATTGCGCTGTTTTTTGTTTAAACGAAATTTTTTTTAACTGATTTTATTTTTTAATCGTATTTCAAAATCTCTTCAGCTATTATTCCTGAAACATCTATTTTATTGCTTTTGTGTTCAATTGTATTTGTACTGACAATTTTGTTTATTCCGGTTTTCAAGATTTTTTCATAGGCGCCTTCTACAAAAAGCCCATGTACACAAATGCAATTCACTGAATTCGGATTCCTTTTTTTTATTTCTTTTATTGCTTCAATCATAGTGTGTCCAGAACTTACAATATCGTCAATTATTATTATGTCCTTTTTATTCCAATTCATTTCCATTGTAACGTTTATTTTAACATTCCTTGGACCTTTTCTTTCTTTGAGAAATATCACGGAATCGTAATGAATTGAATCAGCAATAGCTTTTGCCCATTGGCTACTTTCAATGTCAGGACCGGCTATTATTGCAGTTTTTTGATTAAAATGCTTTTTTATATATTCTGCAATCAATGAATTTGCCGAAAGTTTTTTTCTTTCAATGTGAAATATGTCAGTCATGTTTTTTATCCTATGCAAATGTGGGTCTATTGTTATTATTGAATCAAAGGAAGAATTAATCAAATGAGCCATTTCCCTGCTTGATATGCATTCTCCATCCTTGAATCTTTTGTCCTGTCGCATGAATCCAAGATAAGGTATTACAGCAATAACTTTTTTCGCGCCAAGGCTTTTTGCAGTTCTCCCAGCAAAATAAAGTTTTAACAAAGACAAGTTTGGGTTTGGAAACATGCTTTCTACAATAACAACTTTTTCGCCATCAACCTTATTCATGAACCTTATATAAAGTTCTTCGTCTGGAAATGTATTGTATTCTATTTTTCCAAGTTTTGCCATTGTTGTTTTTGCTATTTTTTTTGCAAGGTTTTGAGAGTTTCCAAAGCTAAAAATAATCATCATAAATTTGATGCATTTGTTGAATAAAAAAGCTTGCTTTTCTTGTTGCTGCGTTTTTTAGGCGATTTTAATTTGAATTGGTTTTTCAAAAGCAAATTTGCCATTTTGTTTTTTTGTCTATTTTTTTTCAAGCTTTTTTTATGTAGCCATTTTTTTAGTTGTTTTTATTTTTTTGTTTTTTTGTTTTTTTTGGCGAGCCATTTTTGAATTTTTTTGTTCGTTTTGAGAATTTTTTGATTTATTATTTTTTGTTTTTTGTCTTGATTTTGTGAAAAGTTTTTTTGAATTGATTTTTTATTTTTTCAGGTTTTTTTGCAGATAGGGTTTTTAGCTAAAATAAATCATTTAGCCTTTGCAAAAACAAAGATTAGTTTTTTTTCAATTGGTTTTTTTCAGCGTATTTGAATTTTTTGGCGGTTTGCTGTGAAGTATAAGCCAGATTCCCAGAATTTACAACCGTGTTGACTTCTTTTGCAAATTTCAAATAAAACTCCACCAATCCAAAATTTACCACGAACATTAATAAAGCTGTGTAAGCGCTATCCAGAGCAGTTGAAAATATTGTTGAAACTATTAAACTTAACCCGGGAATAATATAAAAAACCAATAATAAAATTGAAAAAATAAAATTAATAAAAAAATAAACAATTCCTAAAACAACCGCTATTGCAAAAAAAATCACCATCAAAATCAAAAGTGACAAACCTTGCCGCTTGTTAAATTCCAAATTTCTTTAGTGGTATTGGTTATTGAAACATCGTTGCTAATAAAATGTACATTTGAAAGTGCAAGCCTCAAAAAATTATAAAGTACAACAATAAAATAAACAAAAAAAATTACACTTGCCAAAAACAAAACTATAGTTCCTATAAATAAAAAACCTTTCATAAAAATTGTCAAAGCCACGCCAATTACTGAAAGAAGAACAGCCAACAGGAAAATTACAAAAAATATTTTATTATGCCAACTTGCAACAGCAACGAAAAAAACCCATATTTGCAGCATACAAAATTTTAAGAATTTATTAAAATTGAAGTCGGGAACTTTTATGCCTTTAAATTCCAGTGCGTTCTTTATAATGCGTCCCTCAAAATACTTTACAACAAAAAATTGGATTATGACAAAAATCAATGCCAATGCAATAAAAAATGCAAAGGCGGTGAAAATGCTGGTAAAAAAATTTTCAAAGGTTTGATAAGAAGAATAATTACTTAAACCTAAGTTGGAAGTTCCGAAATTATAACTTGCCCCTAAACCGATTGCTTGAAAGACAATATTTATCAAAAACAAGCCGGCAAAAGTAATCAAAAAATATTTTCGTGATTTATTGTCTTTAAACCAGGAAAAACAAGAATTTAAAATCTCTGAATAATCTATCATAACTTTTATTATTATTTTAATAATTGTTATTAAATTTATTGATTTGCATGTTTTGTAGAAATTTTTTATGTAAATTTTTGTTTTTTCAGCAATTGTTTTTTGCACTTATTTTATAGGTTGTTTTAAAGCACAATGATTTTGTTTTGGCAGACAATAGGTTTTTATTAATTCAACATATATATTCTGAAGGGTTCATTGACAAAAAAGATGAAAACACAAGCCAAAGCCAAGACTGGTTTTGGAAATTTTTTGACTGATGTTATTTCAATCTCTGATTTTTCGCGGGAAGACATTGAAAAGGTTCTTTTGGAAGCAAAAAGAATGGATGAAATGCCACGAAATAAAAAGTCAGGGTTGTTGAAAAATACTGTTGTTGCAAGCCTTTTTTTTGAGCCTTCAACAAGAACAAGGTTAAGTTTTGAAACTGCGGCGCAAAATCTTGGTGCACGGGTAATAGGCTTTGCGGATCCTAATGTTACGAGCACAAAAAAAGGCGAAAGCTTGTCTGATACTATTCACATGGTTGAAAATTATGCTGATATTATTGTAATGCGGCATTATATTGAAGGCGCGGCAAAAAGAGCTGCTGAGATTTCAAAGAAGCCAGTAATAAACGCTGGGGACGGGGCAAACCAACACCCTACCCAAACTTTGCTTGACCTTTATACGATAAAAAAGGAGTTTGGCAAAATTGATGGAATGAAAATTGCAATAGCCGGAGACCTTAAGTATGGTAGAACTGTCCACAGTTTGATGTATGCTTTGGCAATGTTCAACAACATAATTGTTTATTTGATTTCTCCTGAAAGCCTGAAAATGCCAAGATATATAATAGATGATACAAAATCAAGCTTGAAAATATTTGAAACTCAGAACATGGAAAAGTACTTGCATGATGCTGATATTCTTTATGTCACAAGAATACAAAAAGAAAGGTTTCCTGACGAAATAGAATATGAAAAAGTGAAAAACGCTTATGTAATTGATTTAGCAATATTGAAAAAAGCCAAGGCTGGAATAAAAGTGATGCATCCGTTGCCAAGGGTTAATGAGATAAGCGTTGAAATTGACAATACTCCTTATGCTTTGTATTTCCAACAAGCCGCAAACGGCATTCCTGTAAGAGAAGCATTGTTTTCATTGTTAAGGAGTGTTTCAAAATGAAAAAGGAAATAAGGATTACGCCGATAAAAAACGGGACTGCAATAGACCACCTCAATGTTGGCTCGGCCTATAAAATACTTGAAGTTCTAAAACTCAAAGATTATACTGTTACCGCAGGCATGGGGGTTGAAAGCAGAAAAATGGGGAGAAAAGACATAATATTTATTGAAGGAAAAGAACTCAACGAAAAAGAATTGAATATGATAGCCTTGATTGGAAAAGGAGCAACTATTAATATAATTAAAAATTCCGAGATAATAAAAAAGTTCCAGCTTGAATATCCTAAAAAGGCGGAAGGCATAATAAAATGTATCAATCCAAAATGCATAACAAACTTGGAAAAAATAAATTCAAAATTCGACATAAAAACAAGTCCGCTTGAAGCTAAATGTTGGTATTGCGAAGCAAGAATGTCAGAACATGATATAATCACATCTATAAAAAGTGATTAAATGCTGAAGACTACTTTGTGCGGCATTGAAATGCAAAACCCTACACGGCTTGCTTCCGGCATCCTCGGAGTAAATGCGGCACAGCTCATAAGAGTGGCTTTGGAAGGAGCTGGCGCGGTCACCATGAAAAGCATTGGGCCACGTGAAAGGTTTGGACATAAAAATCCGACTGTAATTGAATGGGAGCACGGGCTTTTGAATGCTGTTGGCTTGCCTACTCCTGGCTATAAAAATTATGACGAGGAATTTGAAGAGTTAAAGGAATTAAAAAGAACCAATACTCCATTGATTGCAAGTATTTATGGGACAAAATGGGAAGAATTCGCAGAAGTTGCACAATACGTGGCTGAAAAAAAACCAGAGTTTATTGAACTTGATATTTCCTGTCCTAATACCGAATGGCACGACATGCAATTCGCCCAAGACCCAAATATTTCTGCAAAAATAGTTTCAAGCGTCAAGGACGTGGTTGGAAAAATACCGATTATAGCCAAGTTGACTCCTGCAGTCACGTCGCCGACAGAAATAGGAATTGCATGCGAGGAAGCTGGCGCGGATGCGCTTTGTGCATGCAACACAATGCCTGGAATGTTGATAGATGTTGATGCACAAAAACCTATTCTTGCATTCAAAAAAGGCGGGATAAGTGGACCAGCCTTGAAACCTATAAATTTGAAGATTACTTATGACCTTTATGAAAAAGTAGAAATACCAATAATAGGGGAAGGCGGCATAACTTCAGGGAAAGACGCTCTTGAATACATAATGGCTGGTGCAACTGCATGCGGAATAGGCAGTGCAGTTTGGCTTTATGGACCAAGAGTTTTCAAAAAAGTTTGCAAAGAAATTATGGAATGGATGAAAGAAAATGGTTTTACAAAAATTGAACAATTGAAGGGTATTGCGCATGAAAACTATTGAAAAAAAAGAAGTAGACTATTGCAAATGCTGGAAATATGATACAAAAACTAGGCCTGCAATAATTGAAAAAGTCAGGGAAGAATTTCCAGGCAATAAAACTTTTTTTCTAGGACTTGAAATGGATTTCGAACCAGGCCAATTTGTAATGGTTTGGTTGCCTGGCGTGGATGAAAAACCATTAGCATTAATACCTAATGGAAAAAAAATTGCTATTAATATAGAAGCAAAGGGGATTGCAACAAAAAAAATGCTCGAAATGAAAGAAGGCAAAAAATTTTGGATAAGAGGCCCATATGGAAAACCATTCACTACAAAAGGCATTAAAAAAGCCGTGATTATTGCCGGCGGGGTCGGCATAGATTCAATAATAATGCTTGCAAAAAAGCTTTATGAAAACAAATGCAAGACAAAAATAATACTTGGCGGAAGGTCAAAAGAAAGAATAATTTTTGAAAAAGAATTGAAAAAATTCGGAAAAGTATATGTTACTACTGATGATGGTTCTTATGGGGAAAAAGGTTTTAACGTCATTGTACTTGACAAATTGCTGGAAAAGGAAAAACACGACATTGTTTATGCTTGCGGGCCAGAAGCAATGATACTGCGTGCAATGGAAATAGCAGCAAAACACAAAATTGTGTTTGAAGCTTCGATTGAACGGTACATGAAATGCGGAATAGGTGTTTGTGGTGAATGCGCAATTGATGACAAATTAGTATGCAGAGACGGCCCAGTATTCAACGGAAAAGAATTAAGCAGTATGAAAGAGTTTGGAAAAATTGCTTACCTTAAAAGCGGCAGAAGGGTTGAATTAAAAGAATACTTTAGGTGGCGTGAAGAATGAAACTTGCACTCAAAAACGGAAAAGCGTACATTGAAGGTAAACTTGTTAAAACGAATATTTTATGCGCAAACGGAAAAATTGCGGAAATTGGAGCAAAAGAATTCGATGCAGAACATGAAATTGATTGTAAAGGTAAAATAATTTTGCCGGGCGCAATTGATTGCCACGTACATTTCAGAACTCCTGGCTTTGAATATAAAGAGGACTGGTGTTCTGGCTCATTAGCGGCACTACATGGAGGCGTTACAACTGTAATGGACATGCCTAACAACGACCCGCCAATTATAAGCGCCACAATTTTTGAAAAAAAAAGAAGGATTGTAGAAGAAGAATCTTTGGTTTCATTTGAACTTTACATGGGTGCAACTGAAAACAATTTGCATGAAATGGAAAAGGCAAAAGGTCTGCACGCGGTCAAATTGTATTTTGGGCATACTACTGGAAACCTTTTAATGAACAACCCTGATGCAATCAGGGAATTGTTTTTGCTTTCTAGGAAAAAAGGGTTTGTGGTTGTAGCGCATGCAGAAGACGACAAAGTTGTCACCGAAAATGAAAAAATTTTTAAAAATGAAAATTGGCCGGAAACACATGTCTTAATCAGAAACGAAAAAGCCGAAGTTTCGGCAATAAGGACACTATTGAATATTCAAAATGAAACAGGCGGGCATTTGCATTTTGCACACGTTTCCAGCAAAGGCGGGTTGAAACTGATTCTTCAAGGAAAAAAATTAAGATTTGGCAACCACATAACCTTTGAAGTTTCGCCAAATCATCTGTTTTTGGATTCAAATGATTACAAAACACTTGGAAATTTAATAAAATGCAACCCTTCAATCAAAGGTCCTGAACACAGAATCGCGCTTTACTCTGCCTTGAAAAACGGCTTGATCGATGTTGTTGCAACAGACCATGCACCACACACATTTGAAGAAAAACAATTGGATTACTGGCAATGCCCTTCAGGAATACCAGGAATAGAAACAATGGTTCCATTGCTGTTAAACGAAGTTGTGGAAAAAAAAATTTCATTGCAAAACATGATCAAAGTGGTGTCGGAAAACCCTGCAAAAATATTCAATTTGCAAAACAAAGGTTTTATTAGAAAAGGATTTGATGCGGATTTAATAATAATAGATTTGAATAAAAATACATTAATCCAAAATGCAAGATTGTTTACAAAAGCAAAATACAGCCCTTTTGACGGAATGGAATTAAAAGGTTGCATTGAACATGTAATTGCAAGAGGAAATGTGTATGGATGAAAGGGAACAACTAGCATTGGACTTGCAGGAAATAGGCGCTGTAAAATTCGGTTTATTTACTTTAAAATCAGGGTTGAAAAGCCCAATTTATATAGATTTGAGGATTTTAGTTTCATACCCTGCAGTATTGAAAAAAGTTGGAAACCAATTGGCGTTGAAGGCTGACAATTTAAAATTTGATGCAATAGCCGGAATACCATTTGCTGCAATTGCAATAGCAACCGCAGTAAGCCTTGAAAGGAATTGGCGCATGGTTTTTCCGCGCAAAGAAGTAAAGGAATACGGAACAAAAGCTTTGGTTGAAGGAAAATTTTCTGAAGGCGAAACCGTGTTAGTGATTGACGATATAATAACAAACGGAGCAAGCAAATTTGAAGCCATTTCTCCGTTGGAAAAAGTCGGACTAAAAGTAAAGGATATTTTGGTTCTTATTGACAGACAACAAGGCGGCTCCGAAGAATTGCTTAAAAGCGGTTTGCATTTGCATTCAGTATTCACTATTTCGGAACTATTGGACATATTGCGAAAGCATAAAAAAATAGAACCTGAAATTTACAAAATGACAAAAGATTATTTCAAGGATCCGATAAAATGGCAGGAAGGAAAATAATGACAAACAAACCAGAACCAACAATAAAAATCCCGAAAAGCATAGTGCCATCGTGCGACTTTGACAATTTAAAAGAATTTGAAATACTTGTCAAGGAAACAAAAGATGTTTTCGGAATAGGCGCATACAAAATAGGTTTTGAATTGGCATTGTCATATGGCTTGGACAAAGTTGTAAAAGCATGCAGAAAACACACAGACAAACCAATAATTTATGACCATCAAAAAGCAGGCACTGACATTCCTTTCACTGGTGAAAAATTTGCAAAAGTTTGTGCAAAAGCAAAAGTCGATTCGGTAATACTTTTTCCTCAAGCCGGACCTGAAACAGAAAAAGAATGGATAAAATCAGCATTCAACCAAGGATTGAAAGTCATTGTAGGGGGGGAAATGACACACAAAGCATACCTTTCCAGCGAAGGCGGGTTTTTGAAAGACACTGCCCCAGAAGAAATTTATAAATTAGCAATAGAAAACAGGGTTTTAGAATTTGTAGTGCCTGGAAATAAACCTGACAAAATATTGCATTATAAAAAATTCTTGGAATCTTTTGGAATAAAACCGATTCTTTACTCGCCTGGCTTAGTTGCACAAGGCGGAAGCATAACAGATTCAGGAAAAGCCGCGGGCAATAATTGGCACGCAATTGTAGGCAGAGGGCTCTACGAAGCACAAGACATTAAAAAAGCTGCGATGGAAATGTGCGCAAAACTTGGACAAAACACCTAAAAAAAACTTGAAAAAAAATATGTTTTGATTGCAAAGCGCGAAGATTTATATAATTAGGGGTTTTAATTTTTACAATGAATGAAGCAAAAAACGGTTATAAGCAAAAACTGAAAGCCAGAACAGTTGACCTCAAAACAGGCAAATTGATAGCAATACTTAATATAATTGATGCAAAGGAATTAGGAGTTTTTCCAAACGACAGGATTGAAATTTTTTCGCCTGATACTAATAAAATCGTCAAAGCGGTTGTTGATGTAACGGATTCAATAATAAAAGAAAACGAAATAGGAATTTTTAAGGACCTTCAAAAAATACTTGAAATAAAAGACGAACAATATGTTGAAGTCAAAGCAGCTCAAAAACCCAAAAGCACGGAATTCATTAAAAAGAAACTGGACGGAAAAAAATTGTCTTTTGAAGAAATCAAGCAAATAGTAAATGACATAGCTGACAACAGTTTAAGCGAAATAGAAGCAACAGCATTTGTAAGTGGGGTTTATGTGCATGGCTTTGACATTGATGAAATAGTGCATATGACAAAATCACTCATAGACAATGGCAAAACTCTCAAACTCTCAAATTCCAAAATTGTTGACAAGCATTCAATAGGGGGCTTGAACGGAAGAGCCACAATGATAATAGTCCCAATAATTGCTGCTGCCGGCTATGCAATACCAAAAACCTCTTCAAGGTCTATAACTTCATCAGCAGGCACTGCCGACGCAATGGAAGTAATCGCAAAAGTATCTCTTTCTTTGGAAGAAATCAAATCAATTGTTGAAAAAACAGGTGGTTGCATTGCTTGGGGAGGCGCAGTGGAACTTGCACCTGCAGACGACAAGATAATCAAAATAGAATACCCGCTTTCACTTGACCCTGAAGGACAAGTAATTGCAAGTGTAATGGCAAAAAAAGCAAGTGTTGGAGCCAAGTATGTTGTAGTAGACATACCAATAGGACAATTTGCAAAAGTAAAAACACGGGAAAAGGCCGAAGCAATGGCTCTGAAATTCGTGGAAGTTGGAAGACAATTAGGAATCAACGTAGAAGTGCTTTTGACAAACGGTTCTGAGCCTTGTGGAAAAGCATTCGGCCCTGCATTGGAAGCAAAACACGCACTTGAAATACTTGAAGGCAAAATATTCGACAACTTGGCGCAAAAATCCGTTGAACTTTCAGGAGCATTGCTTGAACTGGTTGGTGATGTTCCAAAAGGCAAGGGATACGAAAAAGCTTTGGAAATATTGAAATCCGGCAAAGCACTTGAAAAAATGAAGGAAATTATTTTGGCACAAGGAGGAAGCATTTTATCTTCAACACAAATAACTCCTGCAAAGTTTTCAAAAAAGGTTCTTTCGGAATGCACAGGCGAAATAAGCGTAATAAACGTCGAGTTGCTTAATAAAGTTGCGCGACTTTCTGGTGCACCTGCAAACAAAAAAGCAGGCATACTTTTGAACGTTGAAGTTGGCTCAAAAGTCCAAAAAGGAGACACTTTAATGGAAATTTTTGCGGAAAACGAAACAAAACTAGAAGCGGCTTATAAATTTGCAACTTCTGCAGACATAATAGAGTTCCAAAAAATCATTCTTGAAAAATTTTCCTGAACAAATCCAGAAATTCCTCGGGTTCAAGCAAATTGACTTTTTTCGAAGCGTAATAACAGGAACCAAGCAATTCATCAATTTTATTAGGATCTATTTTGAATTTTTTATGCAATTCTGGATACGCATTATTAATTGCATTCCTGAGAGACTTGTTTTTGAATCTGAATATTTGCTTCAAGAAAAATATGAAATCAAAAAAATTTTTTACTTCAGGTTGTTTTTTTCTTAAAACAAGGCAAAGAAGAGAAGAATATGAACTTGGTTTTGGAAAAAAAGACATTGGCGATATGTTTTCTATTAAAACATTTGAATCAAAAATAAGATTCGTCAGCACTGAAAGATAAGAATATTCCTTTAAACCTGGAAATGCCGCAAGCTTTCTTACAAATTCGCGTTGAAAAACAATCACAACAATTTCAGGGCGGTATGAAAAAATTTTCAACATTATGTCATCAGATAACGCATAAGGCGGCAAAGCCACTATTTTGTTGAATTTCAAAGTTTTTAAATCCAAAAAATCGTTATGAGCTAAAACAAAATTTTTGTTGTTTGAAAAATTTTTTGAAAGCAAATCAGCTAAAGTATCGTCTTTTTCAACAGCTATTACTTTGCACTTTTCAAGCAATTTTTCGGTTAAAAATCCTGTTCCTGCACCTATTTCAAGCACTACATCGTTTTTCTTAAGAAAAGCTGAATCAACCATTTTTACTAACAGCCTTTCGTCAATGCAAAAATTTTGGCTGAGCTTTTCATTTGGCCTGAATCTGTAATTAATCATAAGGCTTTGAAGCTTTGAAAAAAGTGACATAAGCGTAAATCAAAATCTTTTTCTAGGAAAGAAAGGTTTTTCTTGAAATGGCGGCCTGGCAAATAAGTAAAATTTTACATCAATCCCTTCAAGTTCTTCCATGACACGCTTTACTATGCACAATGCAGGGTCTTGCAACCCATGCACCCTTTCCTTAATGTCTTGAAACGATTCAAACGGCTTTTTTTCTCTCTCTGACAGAACATCAAACATGTGTTTTTTTCCCATGCCGGGCAAAAGTTCAAGTTGATGCCTTTTCAAAGTTATGGGCTTTGAAGTATTGAAAAACTGAACAAACCTTGGTTCATGCATCAAAACAATTTTTTTTATGGCTGATTCAAGCTCGTTCAAAGCATTATTAGTCAATTCCTTATAGGTTATTCTCTTCTTTATATAATCTATTTTAGGCCTCTCATCCTTGCCAACATAAACTTCCTCAAGAGGCTTAAGTTCCACGCCTACTTTTGGAACGACTTCCAATAAAGTAAAAAATTCAGTGCCAAGAAGTTGTGCCAAAGGCTCGGTTTTATAATCAGAACTCCTTCCTCTTGGCAAGTAATCCAAAACTAAAGCATTGTCTTCCGCCTTCATGATAATCCACTCTGCTTATGTATGTAAAATCTTACTTCGCGTATTTTGAAGCAAGTTCTACTACTTGTTTAAGTTTGTCTTCATTTATTGCACCAGACTTGTACGCTATAAGTCTAGCGGTATCGAGGTCGGTTGGCAGGATATCCAATGCCTTTATTATGAAATCCTCGTCAAGCCCTTCAATTTGCCTCAATTCTTCAGCAAGTTTTTCGGCTTTAGAAGGAGTAAGCTTAGAAAATTTTTTTGAATAATCAAGTGCTTGTTGTTGTTCGTAAGTTAAATCGCCCTGCTTCTGCCTTTCCGAAAGAATTTCCTTTACCTCGCACAAAGGAATATTTTTAGTTGAAATGACTTTCTTGCCTATCATGCTTTCACCACTTTTGACTCCTTTTTTGGCTTTACGCCTTTCGACGCACTAACATGCGCCGGACCCACAATTATATTCATTTTTTTATTCAACTTATATACTTCAACAACAAAACAATTTCCTTGCTTGCCAATAACTGTCCCAGTAAGCCCATGATATCTCCTGTGAGGGCGCCCAGCCTTGACAGACCAATCTATTTTAATATCAACTTTCGAACCTATTGGATAATCCATTAACAATTTATTCGGCGTGACTTTTGGGCCTTTCCTTAATGCTCTTGTTTTAGCCCTTGAACCCTTTGCCTTTTTATTAGCCATAATAACCACTAACCAAATGAAATCGGAATATATACTCAAATCCCTTCACAAATATTTAAATAACCTGCACTTTAAAGAAAATAAAAGCAAAAAAACAAGTCAAAAACTAACCAAAAACTAAAAAAAAGCCTTAAAAAACAAAAAAAAGCGCTTAAAAAAAAATATTCAAATCTGACAAAAAAAACAAATTGTAACAAAAATAATAAAGACAAAAAAAAATAAAATAAATCAAAAAAAACACAAAAAAAAATTCGGCTCACAAAAAAAACAAAAATTCAAAATTAAAAAAAAAACAATGACAAAAAAAATTGGCTAAAACACAACAAAAAAATGGCTTAAAAAAAACGATTCAAAAAAAATGACAAAATATGGCTCAACAAAAACAAAAAAAATTCGGCTCACAAAAAAAACAAAAATTCAAAATTAAAAAAAAAACAATGACAAAAAAAATTGGCTAAAACACAACAAAAAAATGGCTTAAAAAAAACGATTCAAAAAAAATGACAAAATATGGCTCAACAAAAACAAAAAAAATTCGGCTCACAAAAAAAACAA
>CAZNZM010000011.1:0-31063 GCA_964577555.1 uncultured archaeon | reverse complement strand
TTTTTGGCTGGTTGAGTTTTTTAAAATCCATTATTTTTGTGAGCCGATTTTTTTTTTTGATAAAGTTGTTTTAATGGAATATTTTTGAATTTTCATATTGCCGCGTTTTGAATTATTGTTTTGAATATTTCCAATAGTTCTTTGTCTTCAAAAACCGCTGGCACTCCTTTTTCAGAGCTTTCTCTTATGTTTTTTTTCAGTGGAATAGAACCCAAAGAAATAGTGTGGAGTGATTCTGATATTTTATCCAAATCGGCTGTTCCAAAAATGTCGCCGGCCATGTTTTCAACTAATCCAATAACAGGAATGTTCATTGTTGACGCCATGTTTGCAGATTTTTGTGCATCGACAATTGCAAGGGATTGTGGTTGTGTAACAATTATTAAACCATATAATGGACAAATTTGCATTATTGTCAAAGGATTATCGCCAGTGCCTGGAGGCAAATCAATCAAAAGATAATCCAAGTTATTCCAATTTGTATTTGCCAGCATTTCAAACACAAGCTTGAACATAATTGGACCACGCATTACATTTGCTTTTGTCTCGTTTTCAACCATGTTTCCTATTGACAAAACTTTTATTCCGTATGCGTCAATAGGTTGAAACAATTTATTTTCTATTTTCACTCTTTTGTTTATGTTGAGCAATTTATAGCATGAAGGACAATCAACATCAGCATCTAATAAACCTACTTTAAAACCAAGTTTTGTCAGAGTTGCAGCCAAGTTTACTGCAAAAGTGCTTTTTCCAACCCCGCCTTTTCCAGAGTGTATTGCAATTATTTTTTTGACATATTTTAAATTGTCTTCGACAGCTTTTCTTTGCGCAATAAAAGGATTGCCAGTATGATTTTGTCTTGCTTCAGATTTTTCATTTTTTTGAATGTTATTCTTTTCAGGTTCTTTTTCCGGTTCAGAAATAATTTGTATCGGCATAATAATACAATAGTTGTTTTAATGGCCGCCGCATCCGCAAATTCCTTTGTTTGGGTTTTTTATTTTAAATCCTTCGCTTGTAGGGCTTTTTGAATAGTCAATTCTGATTCCTTTTACGAGGTTCAATTGGGATTTTTGAACAAAAACATTCAAACCATTATCGCTTAAAGTTGTTTCGCTATCTTCTGGTTTTTCTGCAAAGTCCATTGAATAAGACATTCCATTACAGCCTTGCGATTCAACAATAAGTTTTAGCCCCCAACCTTTTTTATTTTCTTTTTCCATTAACTCTTTGAATTTGTCGGCTGCAGGAGTTGATATTATTATTTCTTTTTCGCTGTTTTGTGGATTGATTGCCTCGTTGATTTCATTAACCATTTTTTCAATGGTTTCAGGACTCATTCCATGCCCATATGCCCCGGCTTCAATGCTCTCATAAGGATTCACATGACAACCAATGCAATGTAAGCCATAAGCCAACATTACCTCGGCACTTTCAGGATATTTTGCAACAACTTCGCCAATTGTCATATCCTTGGTAACTGCAGGTTTTTCCATTTTCTTGTTCATAATTATTAACTCGTGTTAAGACTATTTAAATTCTTTTGGTTCAAAAAAAGTGAAGCAACCTATATTTTGAACGCGCTTTCGCAAATATTATTAAGACTGCATTTTCCGCATTTCGGTTTCCTGGCTGAGCAAATTCTTCTGCCATGCATGATTAATGCATTTGAAATGAATCTCCACTCTTTTTTTGGAAATATTCTCATAAGATCAACTTCTATTTTTTCAGGGGTTTTGTTCTTGCTCAAACCAATTCTCTGGGAAAGCCTTTTTACGTGTGTATCAACAGCAATTCCTTCAACCAAGCCGAATCCTTCACTTAAAATTATGTTGGCTGTTTTTCTCCCGATGCCTGGGAGCTTTACAAGTTCTTCCATTGAGTTAGGCAATTTTCCTTCATAATTTTCAATTATTTTTTTTGCCATTGCCTTTATGTTTTTTGCTTTGGCCCTGTAAAATCCTGTGCTGTAAATAAGTTTTTCCAAATCCTTTTGGCTTGCATTTGCAAAGTCTTTTGGAGTTTTAAGTTTTTTGAAAAGCACTTTTGTAACGCTATTAACCCTATTATCCGTACATTGGGCTGAAAGAATAACAGCCACAGCAAGTTGAAAATTCGAACTAAATTTGAGGGCAGTGCCATTATTAGGATAAAGTTTTTTTAATTCAAAAAGAATTTTTTCAAATTTTTTTTCCATAAATGAAATCACCAACAAAAAGTAATTTATTAAGTATAGAGCAACTTAATTCCATGAAATATTGTTATGACCATGCTTGGACGGAAAAAGCCAAAGAAATCGCATTAAAGCTTGGTTACAATTGGGTAATACCTGACAGGCTTTCAGTTGTCAGATCTTTCGGTTCTAAAACCAAAAGAACGATAGCAAGAATACATTGTATAGGCAAAGTCATGATGCTTGGAATGGGACAGAAAAAGAGTTTTTATGTAATAGAACTGATTTCTGAAAAATTTGACAAGCAGTCAGAAAATGACAAGATAGAAACAATAATACACGAATTGATGCATATTCCAAAAACTTTTGGAGGCGGATTTCGTCATCATGACCACGTTTGTTCGCAAAACGTCAAAGCTGAATTAAAAAGGTATTTGAACCTAAGAAGCTGGCAAACAACATTGTAAAATCAAGTCTTATAAAACAAAATTTTAATTATTTTTTTATGACTTGGTCGTCAAAAATATTCCAAAAAATATTTTTTTTGTGTTTTAACGTTTGCTTATATTTTAAAATGCTTTTATTGATTAGAAATTTATAGGGGGGTAATTTTAATGCCATTTGAAGTTCCAAAACTTAAATACGATTATAATGCATTAGAACCTTATATTGATGAACAAACAATGAGAATACATCATGACAAGCATCACCAAGCATATGTTGACAAACTCAATGCCGCAGTTGCAGGAAAACCATTTGAAAAAATGAAAATTGAAGATATTTTAAAAGATTTGAACAAGATTCCAGAAGATATTAGAACAACTGTTCGCAACAATGGAGGGGGGCATTATAATCATTCGTTGTTTTGGGAAATGATGGCGCCAAAAGCCGGTGGAACTCCAAAAGGCAAAATAGCAGATGCTATAACGAAAAATTTTGGTTCTTTTGATTTGTTCAGGGAAAAGTTCAAAAGCGCAGGCTTGAACCAGTTCGGTTCTGGCTGGGCTTGGTTGGTTGTCTCAAACGGAAAACTTGAAGTTGTTTCCACGCCAAACCAAGATAATCCTGTTTCGCAAGGCAAAACCCCAATATTAGGAGTAGATGTTTGGGAACACGCTTATTATTTGAAGTATCAAAACAGGCGTGCAGATTATTTGGAACAATTTTTCTCCGTAATTAACTGGGCAAAAGTTGAAGAGCTTTACAAGTCAGCATTGAAATAATTTTTTTTATTTAATAAGCCTTGATTTATTGTGGGCGTCGGTGTGTGAGGTGCCATAACGTCCACTTTCCTGATGGTTTTCCAAATTTATTTGCTGGTCTTCTACCTGTTCGTCTTGGGTTATTTTCTCCTGAAAGAAAATATATTCTAATAGAATGTTTTTCTAATCCTCTTTGATAATATAATGAGGTAATGTTTGATTGGTCAATAAACTTGGAAAAAAGCGCATAAAAGGCGTTTAATTTTTCTCTATTGCTATGAAAATTGTTTTTAATAGCAACATCTATGGAAAAAGTAATAAGCGCTCTAAAAACAGCTTTGAACAAGTCTCTCATTTCTTTTGACAATTTTCCTATTTTATATCCTTTTTCATTTTCTAATAGTATTGTATATAATGGTTTATTTTTTTCTCCTTCAGGCATTTCAATTTTTAAATAATCTCTTAATTCATTTGCTTTAATTTTTGTGACAAGTTCAGTAAGTTCTTTTATTGTTTCCACTTTAGGGTAGTCTGGTCTTAAATCGTAATCTTTTAGCCATTTAACTATTGCTTTTACCATATAATTTTAATTTTGTAAATTATTATTTAATCTTTTTGTAGGTCTTTTTTAATTTATGAAACTTTTTTTGGATTCTGCAATATTGTCTGAAATTGAACAAGTTTATAATGCAGGGGTTTGTGATGGCATAACAATGAATCCTTCGCTTGTAAAAGACGCAGTTGACAAGCTTAAAGAAAGTGACAAAAGGATAAGTTTGGAAAGTTATATTTCAAAGGTTTTGAAAATTGCTGAAGGAACTCCAGTAAGTCTTGAAGTCACAGAATTGGATGCAAAAGGAATGATTGAACAAGGCAAGGCTCTTTACAAAAAATTCAATCCAATAGCCAAAAACGTTTATATTAAGGTGCCTGTAAACCCAAGTTTTACTGAAGAAACTGGAAAAGAATTTGAGGGAATAAAAGCGATAAAGGAATTGAGCAAAGCAGGAATCCCTGTTAATTGTACTTTGGTTTTTACTCCAGAACAAGCATTGGTGGCCGCAAAGGCTGGGGCAAAATTTGTCAGTCCTTTTTGCGGAAGGATAGATGATATGCTTAGAAAAGAAGCAGGCTGGAGTTTTGATAAAAGTGATTATTTTCCCCAAGAAGGAATTCAAAAAAACTGGAAACAAGTTGATGATAATGGCATTGTTTCAGGAATAGACCTTGTAAGGCAAACAGTAATAATTTTTAGGAATTACGGGATAAAAACGGAAGTTCTTGCCGCTTCAATGAGGAATGCACGGCAAGTGAGGGAAGCGGCGCTTGCAGGAGCTTCAATTTCTACAATTGGTTTTAATACGTTCAGAGAAATTATGAGACACAAGCTTACAAGCCAAGGAATGGAAAAATTTACAAAAGATACGCCTGAAGAATTCAAAAGGCTTGTTTAGTTTTCAATAATTATTCAAGTGGTTTTTATGAAAATAGGTTTTATTGGTTTGGGAAAAATGGGTTCTCGCATGGTTGAGCGCCTGCTTTTGCATGGCTTTGAAGTTGTTGTTTATGCTAGAAATCCATTGTCAATGAAACCGCTTGCTGAAAAGGGCGCCATTGAAACGTTTTCTTACCAAGATTTTTGTTCTAAGTTGCCTGAAAAAAAAATTATTTTTATTATGGTTACCCATGGCAAGCCAGTGGATGAAGTAATTTCTAATTTGACTCCTTATATTGGAAAAGGTGATATACTAATTGATTCCGGAAACTCGTTTTATGAAGATTCAATTGCAAGGGCAAAAAAACTTCAAGAGAACGGCATAAGATTTTTAGATGTAGGCATATCTGGAGGACTTGAAGGTGCAATTAATGGTTCTTCAATAATGGTTGGAGGCGATAAAGATGTATTTGATGAAGTTGAACCTGTATTCAAGGCTTTGGCAGTAAAAGATGGTTATGCTCTTTTGGGTCCTGTTGGAGCCGGCCACTTTGCCAAAATGGTTCATAATGGAATTGAATATTGTTTTCTTCAAGCTCTTGGAGAAGGTTATATGCTCCTTGAAAAAAGCGACTTCAAATTTGATTTAAGGGAAGTAACTAAAGTATATAAAAATGGTTCGGTAATAAGGAGCTGGCTTGTTGATTTGCTTGCGCGTTCGCTGAAAGAAGATCCTGAACTCTTAAAATTTGAGGGGCGTATAGGTGGCGGAGAAACTGGCAAATGGACTATTTTAACCGCAAAAAAACATGGTTTGAAATTGCCTTCTTTGGAAGTGGCTTTGAAAGCAAGAAAAAAATCCATGAAAAAACCTGATTTTTCATCTAAAGTAGTGTCCGCATTAAGGCATGAGTTTGGGGGTCATCAAGAGCCAAATATTAAAAAATGATTTTTTTTTTGAAAACCAAATAAATAAATTTGTTTTTGTCGTGCTAATTTTCATGAAAAAAAATGCAAACAACACGCGAAACAAAGATAATAAAAAAAGCGTTTTGAGGCAAAGTGCAATTGCCAGTTTGAAAAAAAACAATCCTGCTATTAATGAATCTCATTTGAAAGTTTTTAATGGCATGGTTGATTTTCTTTTGAAATTGTTTGAAAGTAACGGAAAGGGACAAACAAAAGAAGCTTACTCTATTGCAAAAGAGTTCATAAACAGATTGGCAAAAATGAGGGTTTTGGATCCCGGAAAAAATGAAAAGAGGCCACTTACAAAAGAGGAAATAGAGTCTTTTGAAATTATAGCTCAAACAGCATTTTCATTTTACAAGTCCAAAGGGATGAAAAATTTTGGCGGACATGGGTTTAAAGGAGCAAAAGACCAGAATGATGCATTTGCGCTTGCTTTTACTTCCGCCAAAAAAATATTTGAAAGCGAAGGCAAAAAACTATTTGAAAATTAATTTTGTTATTTTGTCAAATTAAAAACTTCAATAAAATGAATTTTTGCTTTTCTCTTTGTTTTATAAAAAAATATGGCTCAATTTTGTTATGCTTGAAATAATTGATTGCAAAAATTATGATGAAATTAGCCTAAAAGCAGCTGAAATTATTGCATACAAAATAAACTCTGGAAAAAGGCCTTTTTCAATGGCTATTTCCGGAGGCACTTCTGTAAAAGGCTTGCTTGAAAAAATTTCACATTCAAAAATAAATTGGTTGGGAGTAAATATTTTTATGGCTGATGAAAGAATAGTGGACATGAAAAGCACCGAATCAAATTATTTTCAGGCTGATAGCCTCCTCTTTTCAAAAATAAAAAACGCCAATGCTTACAGGTTTGAGCCTTCAAAAGGACTTGATGATTACAACAAAAAGTTTCTTGAAATTACAAAAGGAAAACTTGATTTGGTGATTTTGGGTGTTGGGGAAGATTGCCACATAGCTTCTCTTTTTCCAGGTTCAAAAACCCTAAAATACAAAAAAGACGGCTATGTATATGTTGGCAATTCTCCAAAGCCGCCTAAGCAAAGAATAACTCTTTCAACCCAAACAATTTCAAATGCTGATTCAATATTGCTTCTTTTTGCTTCAAGCTCGAAATTGTCTGCTTATAAAAAGTTTCTTTCTTCAAATGAAACCAAAGAAACTTGTCCCGCAAAAATTGCCTTGTCTGCAAAAGAAACCATTGCCTTAACGGTTTTTGGTGGTGTTAATGCAAAATGATTTTTCTTTTATAATCATGGGTTCCACTGGGGACCTTGCTCAAAAAAAGCTTTTTCCGGCAATGTATGGGCTTTATCATAGAAAAGAATTTGGAGAAAATTTTTGCATTATAGGAGTTGGTAGAAGAAAAATAGGTCGGGAAGAATTTGTTGAAGGTATTCGCGAAAAAATTAAAATTAGCGAGGAGAATTGGCGGTCGTTTAGCAGTAAAATACATTACTTTTCGCTTGATTTTGAAGACAGCCATGGTTATATTGATTTGAAAGATTTCATTGAAGACGTTGAAAAGAAATCCAAACTATCCTCAAATAGGCTTTTTTATCTTGCAACTTTGCCGCAACACTTTGAAAACATAGCCAAAAATTTGAAGGAAAAAAGGCTTGCTGAAACAAACGGTTGGTGCAGAGTAGTATTTGAAAAGCCTTTTGGCGAAGACTTGAAAACAGCGAGACTCCTTAATTCCAAAATATCAAAAGCGTTTGATGAAAACCAGATTTACAGGATAGATCATTATCTTGGCAAGGAATTAGTGCAAAGCATAAGTGTTTTGCGGGCATGCAATCGAATATTTGCTCCATTGTGGAATAAAGACAACATAGACCATGTACAGATAAATCTTATAGAAGATTTTGGAGTTGAAACCAGAGGAGAATTTTATGATAAAGAAGGCTCATTGAAAGATGTTGGCCAAAGCCACCTTTTACAATTGCTTGCACTTATTGCTATGGAGCCACCAAAAAGATTTGACGAGAAATGCATCAGGGATTCAAAAGTCAAGGTGTTGCGTTCAATATCAAAAATAAAAAAAGAAGATTTAGTGTTAGGACAATATCAAGGATATTTGGATGAAAAAGGAGTTAACCCTTTTTCCAAGACAGATACTTTTTTTGCATTAAAGCTTTTTATCAACAACAATCGATGGAAAGGAGTGCCATTCTATCTTCGTTCTGGAAAAAATCTTGCCAAAAAATTTTCTTCAATTTATATCCAATTCAAGGAGCCCGATTATAACGTTTTTGAAGGACAAAACATAAAACCAAATTATCTTCTTATCCAAATACAACCTGAAGACGGGATTTTATTGCAATTGAACAGCAAAATGCCAGGACAAAAAAATAAAATTTTGCCGGTAAAAATGACTTTTTGCCATGAATGCACTTTTGGCCCAAATACTCCAAAGGCATATGAAACACTTTTGCTTGACGTGCTTAAAGGTGATCAAAGCGCCTTTATGCGAGCCGATGAAATTGAGGAATCATGGAGGTTAATAGACCAAGCAATATCATTGAAAAAACCAATTCATGTATATGAAAAAGGTTCGTTTGGTCCGAAAGAAGCTAACGAATTGATTGAAAAAGACGGACGCGAATGGTTCAACAAAATAGAGAATATGGTTCAAGGATTATAAAAATGCAAAAAAGATTTTGAATATTTTTTGGAATCTTATACCTTATTCAAAAACTCTATGCAAAGCCTTACTCCAAAACCGGTTCCATCTTTTGGAACATAATCCTTTGGTTCGTCAATGTGGGCGGTGCCTGCAATATCAAGATGTATGAACGGCTTGTTTTCAACAAATTTTGAAAGAAAAGCCCCGCCAAAAATAGCTCCGTTATATCTTGTTTTGCCAAGAGACCTTATATCTGATCTTTCACCAATCGTCTCATCAAGGTATTCCTCAAACAAAGGAAGCTCCCAAACCCTCTCATAAGTTTCCATGCCTGCTTTGAACATTTTTTCTTTAAAACTTGTTGCTTGCGAATTTGCAAACATGCCGGCGCAATGTTGGCCAAGCGTTCCTATGATTGAACCAGTTAGGGTTGACAATTCAACAACAATTTTTGGATCAAACTCCTTGACGCCATAATTCAAGGCATCGGCCAATATGAGCCTGCCTTCAGCGTCGGTATCAAAATTTTCAATTGTTTTTCCTGAAAATGACTTGATTATATCTTTTGGCCTGTAAGAATTGGCATCCACCAAATTTTCCGTAACCGCCATCAAACCAACAATATTTTTTTTCAAACCAAGCTCTGCTGCACTTTTAACAATCGCAAGCACTGTTGCGGCACCAGCCATATCCATGCGCATTTCAAGCATTGAATCACGCGGCTTTATATCCAATCCGCCAGTATCAAAGCAAATTCCCTTTCCAACAAACAAAAACCTGTCTTTAGAATTCTTGTCCCCATTATACTCCAAAATAATCAACCTTGGAGATTGGGTTGAAGCTTTTCCCACGGCAAGCAAACAATTCATTCCAATGCTTTCCAATTCTTTCTTGTGCAAGGCACGAAACTTCAAGCCGAGTTTTTTGGAAACCTCAACAGCCTTTTCTTCAAGAAAATCAGGAGTAACCACATCGCTATTATCGCTTACAAGGTCTCTTACAAACAAAGTATTTTCACATACAATTGCCTTGGCATCAATTGCTGATTTGAATTTTTCAGCATTTTTAGGAAATACAATTTGCTTTATTTTGAAAAACTTCGAGTCATCTGACTTGTACTTGTCAAACGAATAATTCGCAAGCAACGCGCCTTCAGCCACAAGAACACAATTTCTCTCGTTCAATTCTTTAAGGTTAAAATACACGCTTTCAACCTTGTAATAAGAAGCGGTTTTAACAGCCTTGCCAGCAATCCTTCTATAATAGTCCTCATTAAACTCATCTCTCTTACCAAGCCCGGCCACAAATATTTTTTTGTCAGGCAAATAAATAGTTTCAAGCTTTTTTCCCATGAAATTTTCAGGAAGATTTTGAACAGGCTTATTTTCACCTTCCCAAATAAACTCTACTTGTATGGCTCCATTCAATTTTTCCGAAAAAACAATTTTTTCATCCATGATAAAAACAAAAAACATATATGTTTTTATTGTTAAGTTTGAATTGTTTTTGAATCCATTAATTTACAAATTATTTTTTCTTTTTTGTTGGGAACCTTTCTTTGCCAGGTTTAATTTCAACTCCGTGTTTATTCAAAATTTCAACTAAATGGTTTAAGTCTCGCAAATCTAAAGCAAAATCACCATCTTTAAAATGTATTACAATTATCCTAGTGTTTATTCCAGGTTTTCTACTCTTCTCGGCGAATTCCTTTATCATTTCGTTGGCTTCTTCAGTTGTTTGTGGATTTGTATGAGTTATTATAAATGTTTTAGGGGGAGACTTGTTATTACTCTTTATATAACCAAGCACTCAAAACCTGAATTTTTTTGGGGGTTTCATTTCAACCATTTTTTTGTCTGTTTTTTTTTATTAATTTTAATTTATTTTAATATTTAATTGTATTGTATCAGCAAACAGGTTTATAAGTAAAAATAATTTTTCTGCAAACGGCAAAACCGGAAAACATTAATAATCCATCCAATAAATTTAATTTAATGCCAAAAATAGCTGTGTCTGTTCTTAACGCGGATTTTTCAAAACATGTCGAATGGCTTCCTGAAATAGAAAAAGCAAGGGCTGACATAATACAATGGGACATAATGGACAACAAATTTGTTCCAAATAATGGAGTTCCTGCTGATTTGATTTCCATGTTGAGGAAGAGAACAAAAATTTATTTTGAAGCCCATTTGATGGTTGAAAAGCCAGAAAATCGCATAAAAGAATTTGCAGAAAAAGGAGTGCAAAGATTGATTTTTCATGTTGAAGCCGCAAAAAACCCTTTAGAAACAATAAAAAAAATAAGAATGGAAGGTTTAAGTCCGGGTGTTGCAATAAACAGCAAAACACAGCCAGAAAAAATATACGATTTATTGGATAATGTTGACTTGGCTTTGGTTATGAGTGTTGACGCCGGTTTTGGCGGGCAAAAGTTTCAAGGAAATTCATTGGAAAAAATTTCCAAATTGCGCAGAAAAATAGACGAAATAGAGGCTAATTGCGAAATAGAAGTGGATGGCGGCATTAATCTTGAAACAGGAAAAAAGTGTGTTCAAGCCGGGGCTGAAATACTTGTGGCTGGCTCATTTATATTCAAATACAAAAAAGGGGTTTGTGGCGCAATAAAAGAACTCAAAAAAATACTTTGATAATAATGTGGTTTTTTCAAAATTTTGAGCAAAGGACAAAAACAGTTTTTTTAATATTTTACACAAAAAACAATTGCTAACCTTTAAAACCTTAATTTTGGAAGATTTTATAATCTTTAAAAGCGGGGGTGGCAGAGAGGTCAAATGCGCCTGGCTTGAGCTCTGTTATTTTAAAGCGGAAAAGCCACCAGGTTCCCGAAAGGGAGCGCGAGTTCGAATCTCGTCCCCCGCGTACTAATCCAAGATCAACAAAAACACTTGTTTTTAAATATATCTTATCCTATATATCTAATCTTGTATATTGTTTTTTGTGTTTTATATGCAAACTGACAAAGTTCCGATAATAGAAGCAAGAGGTGTTTATAAAATATACAAAATGGGGGATACCGACATAACAGCACTTAGAGATATAAACCTGAAAATTTATAATGGCGAATATGTTTCAATAACAGGGCCAAGCGGTTCTGGAAAAACAACTTTGCTTGATGTGTTAAGCGCATTGCTAAGGCCAACCAAAGGGGAAGTATTTATACGTGGTAAACCCATATCAAAAATGAATGATTCAAAATTGGCGATTGTAAGAGGCAAAACAATAGGCTTTGTATTCCAAAACTTTGAATTAATAAACAAGCTGTCGGCAATTGAAAATGTAATGCTTCCAATGTGGTTTCAAGGAATACCTGAAAGAAAAAGAATTGAAACTGCCTCAAAAATACTTGCGGACATAGGTTTGGGCAACAGATTGAACCACAAACCATATGAACTTTCCGGAGGGCAAAGGCAAAGAGTTGCGATTGCAAGAGCCTTGGCAGTTAATCCTGACATAATAGTTGCAGACGAACCAACAGGCAACTTGGATTCAAAGTCAGGAGCAACAATACTTGAAATTCTTGACAAATTGCACTCTGAACAAGGCAAGACAATATTGGTTGTCACGCACGAGAATTATGTTGCCGAAAGGGCTGAACGAATTATACGTATCAAAGATGGACAAATAGAAAAAGAAGAAACAAAACAAAAACCAAAAAAATTCATTAGGAGGGACTATAAATGAAAAATCAATTAATAACAATAATTTTTGCAATGGCGTTGGCATCAACAGCCTTTGCAGGAAACCCAATTATCGGGACAGTAAGTTATTCTCCAGCCCCTGCAATGCCTGGCGGATATATAGATATTTTTGTTCACATAAACAACAATTCAAATACTGATTCAAAAGACACGGTTTTCTCAATTGACTTAAAGCAAGATGATTCTAATTCGGAATTTCCATTCAATGTTATTCCTGAAAACCTTGAAATCAAAAAAATAGGAACAATAAAACCAAACCAATCATCAATTGTCAAATCAAGGTTAAAAATTGATCCACAGGCACCTGACGGAACATACAAAATAAAACTCCAAACAGGAGAAAACGGAATTATAGAAAGGTCAATGCCTTATTCAATCAGTATTCAAAATAGAAAGCCTTTGCTAATTATAGAAAAAGCAGAACCAATTTCTGCAGAAGTTGGAAAAATAACTGATTTAGTTATTTCTTTGAAAAATACAGGAAGCAGCACTGCATATAATATAAATATTGGAATTACTGAGGACAGAACTGTGACTTCTTCAGGAATCGTAATAGAAAGAAACATTGTTCCAATGGGTTCAGCAACGTCAAGTATCCAATTGCTTGAACCGAATGAATCAAAAATAATCAAAATTCCAGTTCTAATAAATCCCGATGCGCCGTCAAAAGCCTATTTTATACCAATCAAAATTGATTATTTTGACTTTAACAAAACAAAATTGTCTGATACGCAATATTTGGGATTAAAAGTCATAAGCAATGCTGAAATAGGTGCCAGCATTACAGACATCAAACCTTTGTTATCGCCTGGCCAA
This sequence comes from uncultured archaeon, assembly GCA_964577555.1. Classification (GTDB taxonomy): domain Archaea; phylum Iainarchaeota; class Iainarchaeia; order Iainarchaeales; family Iainarchaeaceae; genus CABMIU01. The sequence goes on along the minus strand of CAZNZM010000011.1, from coordinate 18,102 downwards.
AAATCAGCAATAACAATTAATGTATTCAATTCAGGTTTAGGTGCTGCAAAATATTTGGATATAAAAGTAAAGCCAGATTTTGATTCAATGATTACCAGAGAATTCTATATAGGTTCATTGGAATCAGACGATTCGGATACGATAAAAATGGAAGTTCTGGCAAACAAAAATATTTCTCCCGGAGAACACAACATTAACCTGCAAATAACTTACAAAAATCAATTTGGAGACGTTTCAAGCGTGGAAAAAACGATTAAAGTAAGAGTATATACTCCTGAAGAAGCAGCAAAAAATTCTAACGAAGGATTTTCACTAATACTTATAGCAATAGTATTAGTTGTTTTGGCATTAATCTATTGGTTTGTAATAAGAAAAAAGAAAAACAACCAATAAATAGTAACGAGGTTACAAAAACATGAATATAATTGAAATAGCTCAAGTGTCACTAAAAAATCTTTCAAGACAAGGGTTGCGCAGTGCACTTACTCTAATAGGTGTAATAATAGGAGTAGCTGCCATTGTAACCCTTGTTTCCCTTGGAAGCGGCTTAAATAATGCAGTAAATAAACAATTTGAACAACTTGGTTCAAATACAATATTTCTTGCGCCTGGCACAGCATCTATAGGTGGCGGCAACAATCAAAGAGTAGCAACAAACATAACAGGGTTGAAAGACAGCCAAATTCAAAAAATAAAAGCAATACCTGAAGTGGAAAGTGTAATCACTCCAATTTCGGGCAACGGAACCGTCAAATTCGGAAAAGATGTTGCCAAAATACCTGTGTTTGCAGCTGATTCAAAAGAAGCAGAAAGTTTTGAAGACATAGGTTTTTTGGAAATAGAAGAAGGCAGAAACATACAAACAAGCGATGGATTTGTGGCGATAATAGGGCCAACAGTGCAAAAAGACATATTTTCAAAAGAAATAAGGCTTAGGGATAGAATAGAAATACAAGGCAAATCATTCAGAGTAATTGGTGTTACAAAGAAAACCAGTACAAGTTTTGGAGGGGGCCCAAACACAAACAACAGCATATTTATCTCAAAAAAAACATTCAAGGAAATATTTCCAAACATTGAACCAGTATTTGCATTAATAAAAATCAAAAAAAAGGAAGACATTTCTGTTGCAAAAGAAAAAATAGACAAAATATTTGAAAAAGATTACGGAAAAAACCAAAAAGAATTCCAAACAATTACAAGCGAACAAGTAATTGAAAGAATAGGCCAAGTTTTAGGAGTAATTCAATTGTTTTTGGTTGGAATAGCAAGCATATCACTTTTGGTTGGCAGCATAGGAATAATGAACACTATGTTCATGGCAGTCATGGAAAGGACAAAAGAAATAGGAGTAATGAAGGCTGTCGGAGCAACAAACAACCTTGTGCTTTCAATATTTGTTCTTGAAGCAGGTTTTATAGGATTGGCAGGCGGAATCATAGGCGTAATAATAGGTTATGTATTGGCATTTTTTATAGGATATGTAGCAAATATTTCAGGGTTTGCACTAATAGTAGAATTAGACCCGTTTTTAATTGTCGGTTCATTGCTTTTTTCAATGATTATTGGAATGGTTGCAGGAGCATTGCCGGCCAATAGAGCTGCATCTCTTGATCCTGTGGAAGCATTGCGGGGACCTGAATGATGATAAAGCCTCATTTTTTTTTCAAAGGCGAATTAAAGTATTTGATTCTCAAGTCGCTTATAGAAGAACCGTTGCATGGTTATTCATTAATGAAAAAAATTGAAAAAAACAGCATGGGATTATGGAAACCAAAAGCAGGTTCATTATATCCGGCTCTCAGTTCCCTTAAGAAAGATGGATTGATTGAAATAAAGCATGAAGAATATAAAGGCAGAAAAAGAAAAATATACAAAATAACAAAAATTGGAAAGGAAAACTTTGTTCAACTTTCAAAAAACGTTGAAGAAATAGAGAAAATGTTTGTCGAATGTTCCAAAAATAGTTGGGCAAGTGAAAGTTGTCATGAAGATGCTGTTTATTTACTTGAAACATTTCACAAGCTGCTTGCAAGCCCAGGATTTGAAAATTACAGGAACACTATGCTTGAGTTAGCATCGTTTTTGCGTTCTGGAAAAATTTCTAAAAAACTTGAAGAAGAATTTGCAGAATCATTCAAACAATTTCTTAATAAAGTGAGTTTAATAAATGAAAAAGCAAGGAAAAACAATTAAAACGTCTAATATTCTTTGTCAAAAAAATTGTATTGGTTTGTAAAAAAATAAAAATTAATTTTTTGTCAAGTTTAAAAGTGGCTCGTAAAAAAATTTTAGTTAATTGATATAATTAAGTTAAAATTGTCAAAAACACTAATTTTCAAATAAAAGTAATTTTTTGAAAATAGCGGAATAGAAAAACTATTTATATTAAATCCAGCAAATATAATAAAATGGAAAATTGCGTTTTTTGTAAAATAGTTAAAGGCGAAATACCTGCTACTAAGCTTTATGAAGATGAAATTGCATTAAGTTTTCTTGATATAAACCCAGCTTCCAAAGGACATTCTTTGGTAATACCTAAAAAACACTATCCCACTATGTTAGATATTCCTGAAATGGAACTTGCAGAAATTATTAAAACAGTCCAAAGAATAGGTGCCGCAGCCATGAAGGCCACTAAAGCGGATGGCTTTAATATAATCCAAAATAATAAAGAAGCTGCAGGGCAAGTTGTGCATCATTTGCATTTTCATGTTGTTCCAAGGTTCAAAAATGATGGGTTAAAATTAAGTTTCGGTTCAAAATTGGCTGATTTTAACGAATTGCAAAAATGGGAGAAAGAATACAAAAAACATCTTTGACACTAAACATAAGAAAATTGAGAAAAAACAAATGGAAAAATTTTCCAAAAAAACTAAGCTAAATCAAAAAATTAAAAACAACTCATTTTTTTTGCAAAAAATCATTCAAAAAAATAAATTTTGGCTGGCCAAATAAATTGCAAAAAACATTTCGTCAAAAACAAAGCTTAAAAAAATCTTGTCCAGCCTAATGCAAAGCCAAAAAAATTTGAATTGTTTCAATTAATGCTTACAATCTTTATCCAAAAAACAAGGGTTTTGCCTGCTAGTGGGTGAATTATTTTCAAAAATGCGTTTCCGTCTTTTACATCAACCACTTCTACTGGAAAACCGTTTGAAGCATAAAGAGTTTGGCCTGGGTAAATATTTCCATCTACTTGTATTTGAGAAAGAGGGATGCTGATAACTTTGGCATCATCAATGTTTCCATAAGCGTCTTTTGGTTCTATAGTCACTGTTTTTTCTTCCCCTAATTTCATTCCCACAACTGCAGAATCAAATCCTTTTATCATTTGGCCAGAACCAACTTGGAATTCTAAAGGTCCTCGACCTTCGCTTTTGTCAAAGACATTTCCATCAGTGAATTTTCCTACATATTCAACTTTTATAATATCCCCTTTTTTTACTACTGGAAAACTTGCAGCCATAAAATCCTCTCCTTTAGCATTTTCAACGGGCGGCTTGTTTGAAGGCTGTTGACCTGAACAACCAGCCAAAAGCAAAAAAATTGCAGTGGCAACCAACAATTTAGCAAAACCCATTCTTTAATTAATAATCAAAACCATTATAAAAGATGCACCCTATAAAAGACTTTGCATAATTAAAAACACATCTGCAAAATACATTCAAAAAAAATTGAAATGCGGGAGGGAGGATTTGAACCTCCGAAGGCACTAAGCCACTAGGACCTCAACCTAGTCCAATTGACCGGGCTATGGGACTCCCGCTTTTGTATAATCAGCAGTATTTAAAGTCGGTAAAAAGTCTTATAAAATATAGCAAAAAGTAAGACTTCCAAAAAATCTTTTTCTAAGATTAAGGTTTATATTTCCTGCACTACTACAAAATACAATTTATGTCAGGAAACCATGACGAGCACGGGCATAATGGCCACGATGATGAAGAGTCTCATGAAGAGCATGGCCATGATAATCACGAAGAACACGGGCATAACGGAGACTCTCATGATGAACATGGTTCTGAAGAGCACGAACATGAAAACCACGAGGCAAAACATGAAACTTCACAAAACAAGAAGCCAAAAAAAGAAAAACCCGCTCTTAAAAGAAAAAAACTGAACGAACTTAACTTTATAATCATCGTTGCAATAGCAATTGTTTGGAGAATAGCACTTGAACCTTTCCCGTCAGTTGAACCAATAATTCCATTAGCTGTATTTGTTGGTTTGGTTTATGGTCCTGAATTAGGCATTATTTTAGGCTTGTTGTCTTATCCATTGTCAAATATTTTCATGGAAGGCGGAATATTTGGTTTTTGGACAATAATACAAGCAATAAGCGGGGCAATATCAGGCGGAATAACAAGCCTTGCAAGTGAAATAAATGCAAATAGTTTGATTTATTACACTTTTATTGGCACATTAATATTTGAAATACTTATCAACATACCTGATGGTGCATTGATTATCTGGCCATTTTCAATAGTTCATATAACATCAAACATCATATTTGCCTTGTTTTTGTCATTTTTTTTGCCAAAGCAATAATAATTTATACGCCAAAAATAATACATCATCATGGATAGCAATATTAAATCAGGCCTTGTACATTTGGTCATACTTGCAATACTTTTAATAGTGCTTCTTTCAGTTTTGATGTATACTGGAATTATAGGTTGTAATGTGCTTCCTGGCATGTGCGAAATTTATTATCAAATTATAAAAGGAGGCAATCCGAAAATACTGATTGCTTATGGCGATTCAGGATTAGGCGATCATGAAAAATTGGAAGCGGTTTTTACTGACAGGGACATCTTGAACGCTCATGTAAAGTCAATGCACATAAACAATATATCTTACGGCAATATCAACGAATATGATTTAGTGATTGTAGAACGCGCAAAAAAAATATGTACTGACAAATTGAGAATTTTTCAATCTTATATAAATTCTGGAGGAAGACTGGTTTGGACAGGCGATGCCGGAACAGAACTATGCGAGGAAGACAATTATTTGAAAGTAAGCCAAAGAGAAGAAGGAGGCGAAGACAAAATAATAGGGCCTTTGGCAAGGCTTGATGGAGAAAGAATGCTATTATTCAATGAATATCTTGGCGTCGAATACAAAGGAAATTATTGCGAATTCACAAATTGTGCCAAAAGCGACTTTTCAGGATATGTTGAAGTCAATGAAAGAGACAACAAATTAGTTTACGGACTAAGTCCTTCTTTGAAATTCAAAGGAGACTTTGCAATTGTAGAAATAATAAAAAACAGCAATGCAAAAATAGTTGCATCAATAGATAATACTACAAACTTTCTTGTAAAGTCCGACAAAAAGCCTTGGCTGGAAAAAGACAAACAATACAATTTCGGCAGGAAACTGCCATTCATAGTAACCAATGGCATAGGTGAAAGAGTAGCGTACTATGCGGCTCCAATAGAATCATTTGTCTCGGAAGAACAAACAATAAAATACAAGGCAATAATAGAGCAATTATACTACGGAATGCTTTACAAATGACGCCGTAAATAATTAAAACTTGTTAAAATAAAAAAATCAATCTAATTTTGTCTTTCAAATAACAAATGTCATTAAAAAAACAAAAAAATTTTACTTAAACAACTTTCTCAAATTCAGCTTTACGTCTATTTGTTTCAACAATTCGCTTGGAACCGCATAAACAATCGTTTTGCTTTTTTCAGTGCTTAAAGAATGTATCACTTGCAATGTCCTAAGATGGATTCCGCCTTTGCTTTTTGTTAAATCAAGAGCAGCCTTGCTTAAATTTTTGGCTGATTCAAGTTCTCCTTGGGCCCTAAGCAAAATTGCCTGCTTTTCACGATTAGCTTCCGCTTCTTGTGAAATCACTCTTACTAAATTTTCCGGAAGTATTATTTCTTTCAATTCAACAGATTCAATTTTAATACCCCAAGGATCAGTGGCTTTGTCAACAATTTCTTGAATGCGCTTGGCTGTTTTTTCCCTTTGAGTAAGCAATTCATCAAGATTTATTTCACCTATTACTTCTCTCATTGTTGTTTGGGCTATTTGGCTTACTGCATAACGATAATCAAAAACATCCATTACTGCCAAAGCAGGATCGCTTACTCTATAATAAACAACCGCGTTTATTATTGCCGAAACATTATCTTTTGTCATTATATCCTGTTTTGGCACATCGATTACTGAAGTTCTAATATCAATTCTTTCCCAGGATTGCAACAAAGGGATAACAATATTTAATCCAGGCATCATTATGCCTGTAAATTTGCCGAGAGTAAATTTTACGCCTCGCTCGTATTCATTCACTATTTTGATTGAAGCCAAAATTAAAAACCCTATTACTAAAAGCAAAGGAAGAAAAATTACTGCTATAAATACCATTATCAAATCAAGCATTCTTATCACTTTTTATATCCTTCAAGAGGCTTTATTACATCCAAAGGCACAAAGAAAACAACTTCATTAGAAGGGTCTGAAGCAATATTGCCCAAACTTTGCAAAGTTCTTAAATTCAATCCTCCATCAACAGAACTTATCAAATTTGCGGCTTCGCCAATTATTTTAGCTGCTTGAGCTTCCCCTTCAGATTTTATTATTGCAGCCCTCTTTATTCTTTCGGCTGCAGCAGCTTTTGCCATGACTGTTTTCATTGAATCAGGCAACTCTATTTTTTTTAGTTCAACAGCCTCTACTTTTATAGACCATGGATCGGAAGACTTGTCAACAATTTTTTGAATTTTTTTAGAAACATCATCTCTATTGGAAAGTATTTCATCCAAAGTTAATTCTCCTATAACATTTCGCATGGTTGTTTGCGCGAGTTGGTTGATTGCATAATGAAAGTTCTCAACCTTGTTAATGGAATTTTCAGGGTTCTCTTTCATAACGCGATAATAAATAACAGCATCTACAGTAATAGAAACATTATCCTTAGTAATTGGCGACTGTTGAGGAACATCAGACACGTAAAGCCTCAAATCAATTATGACACAACGCTGGATTAGTGGAATAATAAAATTTAAACCGGGGTTTAAAATTTTTGTAAATTTTCCGAAAGTGAAAACCGCGCCACGCTGGTAAGTATAAATTACTTTTATAGAATTCAAAATAAAGAAAAAATCCAAAAACAGCACAAAAGGAAACAACATAGGAATAAAAACAGAAACAATCGTTAAAATTCCCAAAAAAGCAAAAGCCAAAAACCACCAAATTGAAGTCATTGAAAAATTACTTTAAACATCAATTTAAAAAAATATTTATATGGCGGATTATAAATAAAGTAATTAAATTAGAATTTTAAATTGTATAAAAATAATGTATCCCGTTCTGGAATTGTCCTGCCAAGAAAAGCAATTTAAATACGTGGCTGAAACTTTTATTGTGAGGGCCCGTAGCTCAGCTTGGATAGAGCATCTGCCTTCTAACTTTAAATTTTTTTGTCTTGGAAGCGAGCAGGGGGTCGAGGGTTCAAATCCCTCCGGGTCCGTAGAATTTGACAAAGTGGTTTCATGATTTATGAAGCAAAACTCGAGTTAGAAAAAACCATTTCAAAAATTATTCCAAAAACCGATTTGGAAAACCTTATAGAAATCCCGCCAAACAGAGAACTTGGTGATTTTTCACTGCCATGCTTTAAACTGGCTGGCAAAATAAAAAAACCGCCACAACAAATAGCTCTTGAGCTGAAAGACAAAATAAAATTGCCAAAAATATTCAAAAAGAGCGAAGCCAAAGGACCTTACCTGAATTTTTATCTTGACGAAGAAAAACTTGCAGAAAAAATAATCCAAAAACTTTTTTTAAAACCTGAAAAACCGAAACAAGTCAAAGGAAAAAAAATAATTGTAGAATACTGCCAGGCAAACCCCATGAAAGCATTTCACATAGGGCACGTTAGAAATATTTGCATAGGTGAAGCCATTAGCAGGTTTTTTGAAAGCCAAGGAAAAAACGTTTTAAGAGTTGATTATGGCGGTGACGTAGGACCTCACGTAAGCAAAACAATTTATGCCTATCAAAACCTGCAACACCCGCCAGAGCCAAAAGATTTGGTTGAAAAGGAGAAGTGGCTCGGGCAATTATATTCGGCTGGATCCAAAGAGGTTCATGAAAAACCTGAATTGGAAGAAAAAATGAGACAAATGGTTGTTGAACTTGAACAAGGAAAAAACCAGCAACTAAAAAAAGACTGGGAAAAATTAAGAAAAGCAAGCATGGACTGTTTTCAAAGAATATTTCAGGAATTGGGAATAAAGTTTGACAAAATAATAATGGAAAGCGACGTGGAAAAAGAAGGAATCATGATTGCAAAAGAACTTGAAAAAAAAGGAATTGCAAAAAAAGACCAAGGAGCAATACTAATAGATCTTGAAAAATACAATCTTGGCAAATTTTTGATTTTAAAAAGCGACGGAGCGGCTCTCTATTCAAGCAAGGATCTGGCTTTGGCAAAACTAAAGAAAAAAGAACTAAAAGCGGAAAAATCATACAATGTAGTTGGTTCCGAACAATCATTTTATTTCAAGCAACTTATAAAAACAATAGAATTGCTTAACAAAATAAAGAATGAATACTGTCCTACAGAGCATATCTCTTATGAAATAGTCGGACTTGAAGGAAAAAAAATGTCTTCAAGGGAAGGCAATGTAATTACTTATTCGGAATTGTTTAATATCGTTTTTGAAAAAGCATTATTTGAAACCAAAGAAAGACACCAAGATTGGAATGAAAACAAGCTGAGAGAAACCGCAAAGAAAATAACCTTGGCAGCAATAAAATTCGGAATGCTTAACCACGACAGAAACAAGGCAATAATATTCAATTGGGAAAACGCGATTAAAATGGAAGGAGAAACAGGGCCATTCATACAATATAGTTATGCAAGGGCAAAGAGCATAATAAAAAAAGCAAGCAACCAAAATTTTTCCAAAAAAATTATTTTACAAAATCAAGCAGAAAAAGATTTAGTCTATATTATTTCAAAATATTTTAGCGTTCTGGAAGAATCAATAAAATACCTTGCTCCAAACAAATTAGCTAACTACCTTTTAGAGTTAAGTAAGGCATTCAATACTTTTTATCATGAAAGCCCTGTTATTCAAGCCGAAGAAGAATTACAAAAATCAAGGCTGGCAATAATATCTGCTTTCATAATTATAATGGAATCAGGAGCCAATATATTAAACCTTGATCTTTTGGAAGAAATGTAATTATACGAGAAAACAAATTTTGATCACAATGATAAAAAATAAAAGAAGTTAATAAATTGATTACTGAATAATTTTATTTCTATGAAAAAAATTGAAGAACGTGATTTGAATAAACTTAAATCAATAGTTGCCAAGCACAATCCAAACGCAAAATTGAGCCTTGTGGAAGAAGCTTACTATTTTTCAAAAAAAGCCCACCAAGGACAATACAGGGCCTCTGGAGACCCTTATTTTACCCACCTTTTTCAAGTAGCAAAAATGGTTGCTGAAAAAGGGTTGGATGAAGTAATGGTTTCGGTTGCATTGCTTCATGATGTCCTTGAAGACACCAAAACTGATGAAAAAAAGCTCAAAACCATTTTTGGAAACGAGATTTTTTCTTTAGTCAAATCATTGACAAAACTTGACATAATCTCGTTCAATTCAAGAAAAGAACACACAACAGCAAATATAATAAAAACAATAATAGCATCTGCAAAAGACATAAGAGTTTTGGTAATAAAGCTTTTTGACAAGTTGCACAACCTTAAAACAATTGAATACCTTAAACCTGAAAAGCAAATAAGAATAGCGGCCGATGCTTTGATAGTTTATGTCCCAATAGCCCACAGAATGGGAATACATTCAATAAAATATGAAATGGAAGACCTTTGCTTCAAAACACTCGAGCCAAAAAATTATAAAAAAATCAAAACAAAAATCAAGCCTTTATTGAATGAAAAATGTGAAGAAATAAAAAACGCAATTAAAATTTTGAAACACGAGTTTCCAAAAATGAATTGGGAATTTGACATTACACGCAAATCGTTGTACTCCATTCACTCCAAAATGGTTGCCAAAGGCAAAGAGCTTGAAGAAATAAACGATATAGCAATAATGCAGGTTATCGTTGATGATAAGGAAAGTTGTTACAATGCTTTAGGAAAAATACATGAAACCTTTAAACCAATTCCAGGAAAATTCAAGGATTTGATTGCAATACCACAATACTCAATATACCAAGCTTTACATACTCAAATAATCGGGCCTTCAAAAAAACCTATAAAAATATACATTCAATCAGAAAAAATGCACTTGTTGGGAGTTGACGGCGTAATAGCCCTGCTAAAAAACAAGGATGAAGTAAAATTTATGAAAAAATTCAAAAAAATGTTTTCAAAAGTAAAAAAAGAAAAATTCAATGACATCAAGGAAGTTGCAAACACCCTGAGTTTAGATTTTGACAACAAGTCAATGATTGTATTTACGGAAAAAGGCGAGACAGTTGAAATTCCGCAGCAATCAACTGCAATAGATTTCGCATATTTTGCTTATGGAAAAAAAGCCGAGCACGCATCAAAAGCCAATATTAACGGCAAAATGCTTCCCCTTTGGACAAAACTAAATCCAGGAGACAGAATAAAAATAATTTATTCGCCAAAACCAGAAGTCCAAATAAGCTGGTTGTCTTTGGCATCATCTGAAAAAGTCAGGCGAGACATAGAAAAAACACTTAAAAAAATCATATCTCCGAAACAATCTGAAGGGCTTGCTAAAATAAGGATAGACAGCACCGACAAGCCCGGGTTGATAATGAAGCAAGCAAAGATAATGTATAAAAACGGCTTTAACATAGAAACAGGAATAACCAAAGTCAACGAAGATGGAAAGACGGGCTATACTGAATTCATAGTTAAGACAAAAAAAGGCACAAATCTCGAAAGAGCAATAAAGCAAATAAAATCAATGAAAGAAACAATAGAAGTAAATGTCCATTATTTGACTTGAATTGTATTGCATGCTGCCGAAAAATTCATTCAATAAAAATAGCTGGCTTGCCTGGAAATGCTTTTGCGGATTTGGTTGAACTTAAATCGTCTTTTTTAGGTGTTACAATTTCAACAGTGCAACCAAATTCAGTGGAAAAAAAATCCTTATTGCTAGAAAATAGTTCAAACTCGTCAATTGAGTGTTCCAAATTAAAATCCTTTGCAACTTTAAAAGCCTGTTTTGCAAAAGCTTCAACAAGCTTGCCTTTTATCCTTATTTCAGAATCAGACATTAATGCTTTAATTAAAGAACCATAGTCTGGCTTTTTTGCACAAACTTCTACAACTATTCTCATTGCTCTCCATTTCCATTGCGGCGCAACATAAATAGTTATCTTTTTAGGATTTGAAATTCCTGTCAATTCCTTTATCTGCTTTATATCATTTATAGTATTTTTTACAAGTTCTTCACTTTGCTTGGCTTTGGCGGAAATTTTTGAAAAATCAGGTTTTGGCCAACCAGCCTTGCAAATAAAACCTTTTTCACCCAAAAATTCCCAGGCTTCTTCAGCAATAAAAGGACAAACAGGAGCAAGCATCAATGCTTGAGAACGCAAAGCCCAATTCAAAAGCCTTTTGTTTGGCTTGCCGGCAGACCTGTACAAATACCACTTTAACACCCTTTGCATTTCAAAAAACGAAAGCTTCAAAGCTGTTTTGAACATGGCTTCGTCCATGCAAGCCGTGACTTCAGAAATAATTTCATTCACTTCAGATTCAAACCAAACATCAATTTGCCTTCCTTCTTCTTCAACACATTTTTTTCTCAATTCAATTATTTGAACAAGCCAATCAGAAAGCTTGGATTTCATCGATTCAGCCAAAGACAATTCAAAATTGGCATCGTCAATTCCTTCACCACCTGAAAGTACAGTAAAACGCGAAGCGTCACAACCATACTTTACAGGCAAATCGCGCAACAAAATAAAATTGCCTTTTGATTTTGACATTTTTTCCCCATTGACTGTTATCCAACCATTAACTCCAATCCCTTTAGGATGCTTGGACTTGTCACGCCAAATAGCCACATGATTGAAAATAAAAAAAGTCAAGTGATTTTGAATAAGGTCTTTGCCAGAATTTCTGAAATCCACTGGATACCAATATTCAAATTCACTCCTTATATCATCACAAATATTTTTTGAAACCAACAATTTGTCAGATTCCTTGCCTAAAAAAACATAATCAAAAAAGGCATAATTCAACTTGTCAATCGGAATAGATTTCAATTTATGCGAAATGGTATAAAATGCCATGTAAATTGTTGAATCGCTCAAACTCTCAATAACCCACTTTTCATCCCAAGGCAAGTTTGTCCCAAGTCCAAATTCTCTCGTACAAGGCCAATCATTCAACCAATTTATGACATACTCAAATTGCTGTCTTGCCGATTCAGGATACAATTTTATGTTTCGAAGGGCTTCCCTTGCTTCAGCCTTCCAATCAGCATCACTATATTTTATGAACCACTGGTCGCTCACAACTTTTACAATTGCTTCACTAAGGCAACGGCAAACAACTTTGCCTGAAAGCTCGTAAAACATTACAGCATCATTATTTTTGACAAGAAATTTTTTAAGCACGGCTTGGGCTTCTGGAACGGAAAGCCCTGCACAAAAGCCGCAGTTTCCAAGCATGACACCCTTCCTGAAAACCCTTCTATTCAATTCTCGCTTAGCCTCTTCTAATAAACCTCTGTCAGCCGAAGACTTTACCCCAAACTCCTTACTAATTTGTTCCCCCAAATTAGAACCCATTCCAGGAACACTGATTATATCAATAGGCTTCAACTTTTTCACATAATCTTTGTCAAGCTTGTATTTTGACAACAACTCATCTGAACTTTGAATTGCTTTCAATTCAAAAAGATCAACAGGGTCTTCAAGTGCAGAATAAACAATCCCGGAACCAACAGAAGAATCAATAAAACCAGCAGGCAAAACCACCAATTCACAATCCACCAAAGGACCCTTAACCCATTTTCCAATCAATTCTTCTGGTTTAACATCACGAATGAATTTGAATTCCATGTATTGATGCTCAATTTTGCTCAAAACCTTTTTACCAACCACCCACTTTTCTCCGCCAACTTCAACCAAACAATATTCTCCAACAGGATCAACCCACAAATTGGATTGTCCATAAAGCGCATCAGGCCTAGTAGTACCAGCCATTATTATCCAATCGCTATTTTTTACCCTGAATTTAATCCACATGAAATCCTGCGGAGTCTCGCCTTCCCCTTCAATTCTGGAATGATCAGGCACAGGCGAATTGTCCTTGATGCACCAAACAACAGGATGCTTGCCAGTAACCACATAACCTTTCTCTTTCAACTTGTTGAACTGCCATTTTATGAACTTGTCATAATAAGGATTCAAAGAAGTGGTGATAAAACTTCTTCGCCAGTCAATACTCATACCCAAAGCCTTAAGGTCCTTTTCAGCTTCCTTTGGAAAATACTCTACCCATTTTTTTGGATCGGCAAATTCTTTGATAAGGGCATCATCAAAACCGAGTTGCCTCATAATTTCAATTTGCTTTGGCTCGTTTTCTCTTATTCGCTGTGCCGCATTTTCAATAGGGCTGCCAGTACAATGCCATGCCTGAGGAAACAAAACATTATAGCCACGCATACGCTTATATCTCGCCATGGCTTCAACTCTCATAAGAGTATAGAAATGCCCAATATGCATCAAAGAATTCATATAAGGATAAGGAAAATTCACGAAAAATTTAGGCCTTGAATCTGGATTTGCTTCAAAAACTTTTTCCTTGTCCCACCGATCTATCCATTTACGCTCTATTAATGAAAAATCAATTGCCATGGAAAAATAGTTTATTAAAAGAATTTTAAAATCTATTTAATCAAAAAAAAGCACAAACAAAAAATTCAACCATTTTCAAGTTCTTCCAAAAACCTTTTCAAAGTACGCGGCAAGTGTTCAGGCAAAGTAGAAAAAGTTTTTGCGGCTTTTGCAAGAATTTCCTCATCAGAACCATTAAACTCCTCCAAGCTTCTTAAAATTACATCAGGTTTTTCACCTTTAGCCCGAGCTTTCTTGGCGGCTTTCCACTTCATAAAAAGCTCTTCAGCCCTTGCAGGAACCTGAGAAGGCTTTACACCAAACAAACCAGAAATTTGCTTGAGAAGCTCCGCAGAATTCGTTTTTTCCTTTTTCGCAGCATCGCCAGAAACATAATTAATTCTTATCACTCCATCTTGAACCTTAACAGAATTCAAAATCTTTAAACATTCCAATTCAGAAAGATTATTTGCATGAGTACCGCCACAAGCTTCAACATCAGAACCAATTGTAACAATCCTTAAATTTCTGCCAGGCACAAAACCGCCTTGATAAATATGCATGCCATACTTTTCCTCAGCCTCTTCCCTTGGCAAAATCTCCTTTTTAACAACCAAGCCAGCTATAATCTTGTCATTACAACATTTTTCAATTGCCTTCAATTGTTCAGAAGAAATTTGTTCATAATGAGTTATATCAAGTCTGCCTTTTTCCAAAGTCTTTGCGGCTCCAGCCTGCCAAACATGCGACCCCAGAACTTCAGCAGCACAAAGATTAACCAAATGAGCAGAAGTATGATGCTGCATTAACTGTTTTCTTCGTTCAAAATCAACTACCCCATGCACTGCATCACCTACCTTAAATTTATTTAAATCAACCTTGTGCAAAATAACTGAACCATGTTTGAAAACATCCAAAACCTTAACACCGCTTATTTCTCCAACATCATGCAATTGACCTCCAGAAGTAGGATAAAAAGCAGTTTGGTCCAAAGCAATCAAATTTTCGTGGCTAAACACGACCTTTGCATCAAACTCCAAAAACTTCCAATCGCCATAATACAAAATTTTTGTTTCAGGCACATTTGAAACGTCCAAGAAAAAAGGCTTTTTAGTTTCAGTAGCCTGAACTTTTTTTTCATGAATCTCTGAAACTTTAGCATAAAAGTTTTCAGGAACTACAACACTTATCCCCTTTTCAGCAGCTACCTTTCTTACTTCTTCAGGCCTAATGCCATGACTATCATACAAATAGACAAGCAAATCAACATCTGGTTTGGCCTTCAACTCAGTTTCAATTATTTGCCTAGCTCTTTTCCTTGCTTCAAAAAATTTTTTTTTCTCATTCTCCAAAATCAACGAAACATTCTCAAGCTTTTCAGACAATTCAGGGTACATAGGCTTCAAAAATTTGGCATGCTCTTCAGCCAAATCGCATAACTCGATTTTCCAGCCATAATCATCAATAAAACCTAACGCCCTACGCAAAATTATACGAAGATTATAACCGCCGCCAACATTAGAAGGCAAAGCATTATCATTCAAAGCAACCAAAGCTGCACGCGAATGTTCGCCAACACTATACAAAGCAGCCAAAGCAAGAATTTTTTCCTTCAACTCCTTAACATCAATTTTCAAATCACTTGCAATCCTAATCCAAACCTTTTCAATATTCTCAGCTTCATCAACATTCAAAAGCGCTGAATAAGGCAAAAACCTTTGCATCAAATAATCATCAGGCTTATAGCCTGTAATATTATACAATTTTTTTGCAACACTTGGAAAAGTGGTTTCATAAGAATTAGATTTGCCACTAGTAAGCCAAGGCACGCGCTCATGCCCTTGCCCCATATCCAAAACCTTGATATTCAATTCCTTAGAACCGCTTTCTGTTTGTTCATATTGCATATAAACTTGATTACCTATTTCCATGCCTCTTGAAAAAAACTCCATGCAAGGCCCAAAAGTTCCACCGCCAGCCCAAGCGTCCTCATGAATAACCAATTCATTCTCCGGAATACACATTCCATCAACAATCCAACCAAAGTACTGTTCCCAATACTCTTCAATATCATAATCAACCGCTTTTTCAAAACGCAATTGCCCAAGCATGTCAAAACAAACATAATGTGAACCAGTAATGCCAACATTGTCAATATCATTAAAACGCAAAGAAAGTTGTGGAATAATAACAGCATTGCTCTTAGGCTTTATCTCGCCCTTAACAACATAAGGTTGAAAAGGATAAATAGAAGCCGCAACCCAATAAACATCAGGACGCCAACGTGCAACAACAGGATAACGCTTATACTCAAAATAACCCAACCTTTTAAAATAGCCTTTGAAGGCACTCCATGTTTCCAAATAGTCAAAACTCTTTTTTGAAGGCGGATTGCCAATAAAGGAATAACCCCCAACACAAGCAGAATCGCCGCAAAACTTTCTATCAAAATCCAAGCTCCAAAAAAACTTGCCACAATTTTGACACTTTAGCCTAAAAAAACCATGCTCTTTAAGTTTGCGGACAGGATAATTTTTTTCAGGTTCCAAGCTAGCCTTTTCTTTATACTTTGCTTTTATTTCCTTGTCAGAAAACATAAAATAAAAAACACCAGAAAACAAATTTAAAGGATTACACAAGAACAAACTTAAAACAAAACATTAGGCAAAAAACCTATTTTTTCAACACATAAAAAACCACTAATACCAAACCCAACAAAACAACTACAACTATAGCAATCAACAACAAATTCATATCAATGAAAAACCCGCTATCTTTGCTTTTCACTTCCGGTTCTGGCACCGGCTTTTTAGATTCAACTTCACCTTTTGAAGACCTGTCTGCTGAATCACCTTTATCTTTATTGACATCCACAGGCGGCAAGCTAATTTCCCTTTTTTCTTTTTCAACAACACTGAATTTATTTTTGAAACTAGAATATTTCACCGATTTAGAACTGTTCCAAACATCAACAGAAACATTATAATCACCCGCTTTTAACGGAGTCCAAACCTGCGAAAACGTTACTTTTGAAGCCAATCCGCTTCTAATCAATTGAGTATAGAAACTACCGCTAAACAAATTAACCGAAGTATTATAAGAATCAAATACATTTACATCCACTAAAAATACTCTTGAGCCATTCAAATTATGATAAATACTTAAAATAAAATCCACAGGAACAGAAACCTCCAAAGGACTAACATTAAAATCTCTTACAACTACTTTACTTTCACCAACAGCTGCTCCGCCACCAGAAGACCTACCACTTGAACCACCAGAAGACCCAGAACCTCCACCGCCTCCGCTACTTCCTCCGCCAGAACTTGGTGAAGGAGGCGAAGGACAAGCTTGGCAAGGACCACCACAATCAACACCTGTTTCGCCTTGGTTTTGAACACCATCATTGCATGAAGGCAAAGGAGCACAAGCTGGACAAACATCATTGCCACAATCAATTCCCGTTTCGCCATCATCTTGGACTCCATTATTATTACAAGTTCTTGCTACTTCATCTTCTATAATAAAAGAATGCCTCAAACCGCTTACTATAAAATTATTATCACTTGAAACTGAACATGAAATAGAGCCAACGCTGGGGCAAATTATTTTAGTACATCTGTTCATGAATTCTTCAAAAATCAATTTTTCACTTTCATCAATCATCTCTGAAACATCATTATCATAAACACAAACTGCGTTTGAAGAAGCCATTTTTTTAGGAAGCTTTATAGTTTTTGTCACTTCACCTTGCAATGGCGCAATCAAATAAAACTCTTTTGAACTTTCTTCATTACTTCTTCTCAACTTGAAACCACTCAACCTTGCATCCGAAGCCGAAATACCATTCAAAGTAACCATTTCAATTCCACTTTCTTTGTCTTTTACTATTAATTTTTCCTCTTCTGAATTAAAGATTAAATCCTTTGCTTCTAAAATCTCCTGCCTCAAAACTAAAATATTTATGGTAGGCGAAACCGAAGAAGCGCCTTTATTGTCAATCGCTTTTGCATAAAACTTATAAGCACCTCTTTTAAGGTTTGAAAAGTTGAATTTCCAACCATCAGAAGCAACAGTATCTTCTCCCACTTTTGAACCATTCAAATAAAACTCAACTTTGCTTATGGTTCCATCAGGATCAGATGCATTGACATTTGCAATAAAAGAAAGAGGCGCACTTTGTTTAAAATCCGAAATAGGATAAGCCAAAGATATTTTTGGGTTTTGGTTTGGTGGGTTTATTGTTATTGTTGTGGTTGTGGTTGTTGTTGC
>CAZNZM010000010.1:0-38795 GCA_964577555.1 uncultured archaeon | reverse complement strand
ACATAACCAACAACACAATCAACAACACACTATTAGGAACAGCAATAGCAATATATACAAACAACAACTGCAAAATAGGTTGAAAAAAAAGGAAAATATTTGAAAATAATAAAAAAATTAGTTGGCTTGGTTCAATGTTTAACTGAAATATCAACTTCCTTGCACCAATAAATTATTTTTGATGGAGTTTCATACTTATTGTCGTTCTAAAATATTTAACATTTATTAATAGCATATTGTTTCTTTATAAGGCGGCATATTAGTAATATGTTTTTTTGTCTTTTAATTGGCTTTTTTGCAAAGCATTTATTTGCAGCATCAAAAAAAGGCGCGATTCTTGATATGTAAATTGTTGGATTACCAATTTTTTTATTTTAAAAAAAAGTGATTTTTTAAAAATTGCAGGAGGGAGGATTCGAACCTCCGAAGGCACTAAGCCACCAGATTGCCCACACACTGAATGATTGCTTTTTTGTTGTTTTATTTTTTGGTTCGTCTTTTTCTTTTGTGCAACGAAAGAAAAAATGTGACTTGAGTCTGGCGCGTTTGACCGCTTCGCTACTCCTGCATTCTTTAGCCAAAAATTGGCGGCAAGAAATATATTTCAAAGAAATAATAAAAAACTTTGTGGCAAGCGGGTGTGTAGTAATGGCATTATAGAAATCATGTTTGTTTTTAAAAGTGGGGTTTTGTTATTTTTTCAAAAAGGGTTTTATTATGCTTATTTTTCAAAATTTTTGAAATTTATAGTTGCGTGTCATGAGAAATTATTGCTTAAAAGACTACTTAGGTTGTTCGGGCAAGTCAGAAATAAATAAACCTACTCTTTTCAAAATCTCAATGTCCTTCTCATCAAGGCGACCTTCACGCCTTAAACTTTCCAAATAAGCATACCAATCTTTAATTGCTTTTTCAATTCTTTCAAGCCTTTCAAGTTCAGCTTCGATAGTTTTTAATCTTTCGCCAATACCTTTTTTGCCTTGAAGCAAATCCAATTCATGATAAAGTTGATTCATCCTGTGTTGCAAATCCACCAAACGCCCTTTATTTTCCTGTATGGCTGTAACAACTCTTCTAAGTTCGCCGAATGTGACTTGCTCTTTGTTAAAAACTTTTTGTGTTATTTCAAAAAGTTTGTTCAGATAATGCTTTTGTTTTGGGTTTTCAAGATGCTTGAGAGATCTATTTTCAACTGCCAAATTATATAAAGTCGGCAATGTCAAAACAATTTTATCTCTTTTTTTTTCAGCCAAGTGCAACGAACCGACAGCCAAACCAACAGCCGCAGAAGCTGCCAAAACAACATTTTTAATTCTTGGTCCTAAAGTTCCTGGTCTTTTTTTATCGCGAGGCACGTTTGTTCTACGTCGACGAAACATAACATAATTTAAATCTTAATTTAAGTATTTTAATCTTTGCATTGCTGCTTTTTTTTGAAATATTGTTTTTTATAGCACCTAGTTTTATATTTTATCATTATTAAAGTTGTATTAAAGGGAATTAAATTTAGTATCATAAGTTTTTCTGTTTATAGCCAAGTATTTATACTTTGAACAAGTTGTTAATAATTAAAAATATTAATTGTTTTGGGTGTTTGCTTTTTATGCGAAAAAATTTTGAAGAAGCGACTTTTGGAGCTGGTTGTTTTTGGGGTGTTGAAGACTCTTTTATGAAATTGGCTGGTGTAAAAGAAACAACGGTTGGGTTCATGGGAGGCAAATTGAAAAATCCGACTTATGAAGATGTTTGTACTGGTTTGACTGGACATGCCGAAGTAGTTAATTTGAAATTCGATCCAAAAATTGTTTCTTATGAAAAGTTGCTTGAAATTTTTTGGAGTATTCATGACCCTACCACAAAAGACAGGCAAGGGTTTGATATTGGAAGCCAATACAGGTCAATTATTTTTTATTATAACAAAAAACAGAAAGAAATTGCGGAAAAATCAAAAGAAAAGCTTGACAAGTCAGGGAAGTTCAAGCAAAAAATTGTTACTGAAATTGTTCCTGCGTCTGATTTTTGGAAGGCTGAAGAATATCATCAAAAGTATCTTGCCAAGCACAAATTTGTTTCATGCCATTTTTTGAGGTGAGGATTATGAAGTTGTTGCATGTCAAAAGTGTTTTTCCAAATAATGGAAGAATACCTGACAAATATACTTGCAAAGGCGAGGATGTCAATCCTGAAATAATAATTGAAGGTATTCCTGTGGAAGCAAAGTCTCTTGCCTTGATTGTTGATGATCCTGATGCACCTATGGGAACTTGGGATCATTGGATTGTGTGGAATATCAAACCTTTATCCAAAATAGCCGAAAATTCCGTGCCGGGTGTTGAAGGTGTCAATAGCGCTGGACAAAAGAAGTGGCATGGCCCGTGTCCGCCTTCAGGCACTCACCGGTATTTTTTCAAGGTTTTTGCTCTTGATTGCATGCTTAATATAAGCAATTCTTCCAGAAAAGTTGATTTGGAAAAGGCAATGAAAGGGCATATCATTGCCAAAGGGGAATTGGTTGGACTTTATTCAAAAAATTAATTTGAGTGAATTTTGAAAAACACGCGAGGGACGGGATTCGAACCCGTGCACCCTTTCGAGTAACGGCTCGCAGCCTTTTTCCTTTCCAAAAAAAATAATACAACAAATGAAATTTGATTTTGAGAAGGAAAATTGTTAGCAGGCCGCCGCATTAGACCACTCTGCCACCCTCGCAAATTTTTATGTATTTCTCATGAAAGAAAAGATTATTGATTTTATTTATTTAAAGTCAGGCTATTATTTAAAAGGTTATTATAAAAAGTTCAAAGCAAAAATCTTTGATTCAAATAGGCTTGATTTTCCAAATACCGGATTGCTTGAACCAAGCCTATTTTTGCACTTTTTTAAAAAACAAAAAATGCCCAATTTTTGGCAAAAGATTTTTTATAAGTATTCGTCAAGCTGTTCTTTGAATTGTGGTTTAGGATAAGCTCCGTGTATTTCTCCTGCAATTTCGCCATTTTTGAATATTATGAATGTTGGTATTGACATGATTTCGTACTTTGATGCGGTTTCTGAATTTTCATCAACGTTTACTTTAACAAATTCGGCTTTTCCCTTGTATTCTTTTGCCAATTCTTCGAAGATTGGGGCAGCAATTCTGCAAGGTCCGCACCATGCGGCCCAAAAATCAACTACTACTGTTTTATTTTTCTTTATAAAATCGTCAAAATCCTTGTCGGTTAGTTCCTTCATAAATATTCCTCCTGCAGAAATTAATTTTTAGAATAATCAATTTAAAAAAATAACAGGTGAAAAAAATAATGTCAAAAAACAACAAAAATAAAAATAGTTCAAAAAACAAACTATAAAATAAAAATTAACATAATTCAATAAAATAAGTAAATTGAATTAGTAATATAAATTCATTTTTCTAACAGCAAATATGTAGAAGGTAATGTTTTTATATATGAAGTTGCTTTTGTATCATTCCTGATAAACCAAATAGGGAGTAAATCAGTTCTTGCGGGGTGAATAAATGATTATTAGCAAAAAGCCTAGCCAGGAGGCTGTTCAAAAAAAGCAAAATCCTAAAGGGCTTTCAATAAAAAGGGTTTTTACTAAAAAGGGTTCCAATCCGCTTGATGAAATTGAATACGAGTATAGGACTTCCATTATAAGGAATCCTGACGGAAGCATTGTTTTTGAGATGAAGGACATTGAAGTTCCCAAGTCTTGGTCGCAAATAGCAACTGATATTATTGCACAAAAATATTTTAGAAAGGCCGGGGTTCCGCAATTCGACAAGTCTGGAAAGCCGATTATTGGGCCTGATGGAAAGCAATTATTGGGTCCTGAAAGGAGCGTTAAACAGGTTATTTCAAGGCTTGCTGAAACTTGGCGCTGGTGGGGTGAAAAGTACAATTATTTTGCAAGTGATGAGGACGCAAATGCTTTTGAAGACGAGTTAAAGTACATGCTTGTTAATCAATTTGCCGCACCTAATAGCCCTCAATGGTTTAACACAGGATTGTATCATGCTTATGGTATAACAGGGCCTGCGCAGGGACATTATTTTGTCAACCCTGATACTAAAACGCTTGAAAAGTCTTCTGATGCCTATTCTCACCCGCAGCCACATGCTTGTTTTATTCAATCAGTGCATGACGACCTTGTGAATGAGGGTGGGATTTTTGATTTGGTGACTCGTGAAGCAAGAATTTTCAAGTATGGTTCTGGCACTGGCACTAATTTTTCAAGTATAAGGGGCGAAGGCGAACCTCTTTCTGGTGGGGGTTATAGTTCTGGTTTAATGTCTTTTTTGAAAATTTTTGACAGAGCTGCAGGAGCGATCAAATCTGGCGGCACCACAAGAAGGGCTGCAAAAATGGTTATTCTTGACATCGACCATCCAGACATAGAGAAATTTATTTCTTGGAAAGTTCTTGAAGAGCAAAAAGTGGCAGCAATGGTGGCTGGAAGCAAAACATGTAATTATAGGTTAAACAGAATAATGAAGGCAGCCCATGACGGAAAGACAACTGATATCAAGAATAATAAGGAGCTTAAAAACGAAATAAAGGCGGCTCTTAAGGAAAATATTCCTCCAAATTATATTTTCAGAGTCCTGCAACTTGCTGAGCAAGGCGAAAAAGCAATTGATTTTGCAACTTTTGACACTAATTATAATTCCGAAGCATACGGAACGGTGTCAGGGCAGAATTCAAATAATAGTGTTAGAGTAAATAATGCGTTTATCGAGGCTGTTTTGAATGATGGCAATTGGGATTTGAAATTTAGAAAAACAGGGGCCGTGGCAAAAACAGTCAAGGCAAGAGAGCTTTGGGACAAAATAGCTTATGCTGCTTGGCATTCGGCAGATCCTGGAATTCAGTTTGATGATACAATCAATGAATGGCACACTTGTCCAAAAGATGGAAGAATAAACGCAAGCAACCCGTGTTCTGAATACATGTTCCTTGACGATACTGCTTGCAACCTTGCAAGCATAAATTTGATGCATTTTATTGACGAAAAATGCGAGTTTAAGGCTTATGAATTCAGGCATGCGGTAAGGCTTTGGACTATTGTGCTTGAAATAAGCGTTCTAATGGCTCAATTTCCATCAAAGGAGATTGCACAACGCAGTTATGATTATAGAACTCTTGGATTGGGATATGCCAATTTGGGAGCATTGCTAATGGTTTCTGGCGTGCCATATGATTCTGATGAAGGCCGAGCCATTGCAGGAGCAATTACTGCAATAATGTGTGGTGAAGCTTATGCTACTTCTGCTGAAATGGCGCAAGCTCTTGGCCCATTTCCAAGATATGAAGCAAACAAGCAGGACATGCTTAGGGTTATAAGAAACCACAGGCGCGCCGCATATAATGCCAAGTCAAGTGAGTATGAAGGCTTGACTATTAAACCAATGGGCATCAACCCTGAAAAGTGCCCTAAAAAACTTTTGAGTTCTGCAAGAGATGCTTGGGACAAGGCATTGATACTGGGTGAAAAATACGGTTATAGAAATGCACAAGTAACTGTTATAGCTCCAACAGGCACAATAGGCTTGTTAATGGATTGCGATACTACTGGAATAGAACCGGATTTTGCAATGGTGAAATTCAAAAAGTTGGCTGGCGGCGGATATTTTAAAATAGTTAACCAGTCTGTTCCTCTTGCTTTGAAAAAACTCGGTTATTCTGAAAGACAAATTGATGAAATAGTAAAATACGTTAAAGGAACCGGTACTCTAGAAGGTTGTCCTTCAATAAACAAAGCAAGCCTTATTGCAAAGGGTTTTACGGAAGAAAAAATTGCTGCAATAGAGGCAAACCTTCAAAATGCCTTTGAATTAAAATTTGCATTCAATAAATGGATATTGGGTGAAGAATTTTGCAAAAGCCTTGGTTTCACGGAAAGCCAGTTGAACAACCCTGATTTTGATATGCTGAAAGCTCTTGGTTTTAGCCAAGAAGAAATAGACAAAGCCAATGATTACATTTGCGGTACAATGACTATTGAAGGGGCACCGCATCTCAAAGAAGAACATTACCCTGTATTTGACTGTGCAAGCAAGTGCGGAAAAAATGGCAAGAGATTTATACATCCGATGGGCCATATAAAAATGCTTGCAGCGGCCCAGCCATTCATCAGCGGCGCAATAAGCAAAACGATCAACATGCCTAACAATACCACTATTGAAGAAATAAAAGACGCTTATCTTCAATCTTGGCAATTAATGGTGAAAGCAAACGCTTTGTATAGGGATGGCAGCAAATTGTCCCAGCCATTAAATACAATTGCAAGCGAAGATGAAATAGCTTGGCTTGGCGAAGAGGAAGATGTTGACGAAACAATAGGACCATCAATGGTTCAGCAAAAAATTTCAATCAAATTGCAAAAAAGGGCTTTGCCTTCAAAAAGACGAGGATTTGTCCAAGAAGCCACGGTAGGCGGACATAAAGTATTCATTAAAACAGGCGAGTATCCTGACGGCACTCTTGGAGAAATATTTATTGATATGTACAAAGAAGGAGCAAGTTATAGGGCACTCATGAATTGCTTTGCAGTTGCTGTTTCAAAAGCATTGCAATACGGCGTGCCTTTGGAAGAACTGGTGGATTCGTTTGTATTTACAAGGTTTGAACCATCAGGGCCTGTAAAAGGACATGAAGCAATAAAGAATGCAACTTCAATCATTGATTATATATTCAGGGTGCTTGGTTATGAATATCTTGGCAGAACTGACTTTGTACATATAAAACCAATAAACGGCATTGAAGAACACATTGAAGGAGAACAAAAGAAAATTGTTCCGCCAGAACTTGAAGCCAAAAAAGAAACGCCAAAAACAATGGAAGAATTGGACAAGATGGGCAAAGAAGAAGAAATAAAGACAAAATTGGCGCGCAACAAGGGTTATACTGGAGACTCTTGTGCGAGTTGCGGTTCAATGCGCGTTAAAAGAAATGGTGCTTGCACAGTATGCGAAGATTGCGGCGCCACAAGCGGATGCAGTTAATTTGCAAGCCAAAATTTATTTTTTATTTGCCTAATGTTGCCTTGAATATTTCTTTGAATGAGAGCCTCGCCTCAAGTGTCGGCGTTGATTATTATGATGCCTGTCACTTGAATGAAAACCGTGATATGAATGGCTTGACTTTCCATGCCAATTATTGTTAGTTTTAAGTTTAATTGGCTCAACGGCAGGAGTAGGCAAATTTTTTATATTAAGCGAAGAATTGCGCAAAATATTCCTAAAATTGATGTGGTCAAACGGTGAAAGAAGAGTTATTGCAAGCCCATTTTTTCCAGCGCGCGCTGTTCTTCCTATTCGATGAATGTATTCTTCATAAGTTTTTGGCACATCATAGTTATAAACAAAATTTACTCCTCCAATATCAAGCCCCCTAGCCGCCACATCAGTGGCTACTAATATATCAATGTGCTTGTTTTTCAAAGAATGAATTGCATGAAGCCTCTTGTTTTGCGTCAAACCTCCATGTATTGGCATGGCATTCAAACCATTTTTTCTAAGATTTCTAGCCACAACATCAGCCATTCTCCTTGTTCCACAAAAAACCATTGAAAGACCAGCAGAATTATTTTTTAAAAGATGAACCAACACAGCAAATTTTTCATTTGAGGCAACATCATAATAAACTTGTTCAAGCAAAGCAGGATCAACAAACTGGTCTCCACGTATTGTAACAGGATTGCGCATATACAAAGAAACAATTTTTTGAATATCCTTTGTTATTGTGGCACTAAAAAGCATTATTTGCCTGGACTTTGGAACTTGATCAATTATTTTTTTAACATCGTCAAAAAAACCCATGTCGCACATTCTGTCGGTTTCATCCAAAACAAAAAAACGTACTTTGTCAAGTTTTAATGACCTGGAATTCAAATGGTCAAGTATTCTGCCAGGAGTGCCAACAACAATTTCAGCAGATTTCAAACCTTCTTTTTGTGGATTAATCGAAACTCCGCCAAAAACAGCCATTACTTTTAATTTACGATACTTGGCAAAAACCGAAATAGCATTTGCAACTTGCACACAAAGCTCGCGAGTTGGCGTAAGAATAAGAGCTTGAACGCCTTGTCCATGCTTTACATTTTCAACAATTGGCAAGCCAAAAGCAGCGGTTTTGCCAGAACCAGTACTTGACTGCCCGATAATATCTTTTCCTTCCAATATCAAAGGAATGCTTTTTTCTTGAATCAAAGTAAATTCAGAAAAACCGATTTCTTTTATGGCTTTTACAATATCAGAATCAAGTTTTATTCCTTTAAGATTCATAATAACTTGGATGTATTAACATAAAAAAGTGTTTATAAAACCAAAACATTTTGAAAAAACAACATAAAAGGTTTTTCAAAGAAGATCTTTTGAATGAAAAGGCTTTGGGAAATAGATTTTTTGCGAGGAATCGCCATTATAATGATGATTACATTCCATGCCTTTTGGGACTTAAACTTTTTTGGGTTTATAAACGAAAACCTTTACACTGGGTTTTTTGGGGCTTTCCAAATAGCAACCGCAAGCCTTTTTCTAATTATTTCTGGCGCAACGCTTGCAATGAAAGTACAAAAAAATAATACAAACATTTTCGCGAGTTTTGCAAAAAAAAGCTTAAAACTTTCTTGTATAGCCTTGCTTATATCGGGTGTTACGTTTGCACTATTCCCTGAAAACTTTATTTATTTTGGAATAATACACTTGATAGCTGTTTCAACAATTCTTTCAATTCCATTTGTCGGCAACAAAACAACAAGTCTTGCAGGAGCTATTATTACAATCGCTTTGCCGTTTGTTTTTGATTTAAAACAAATAAACATTGACTGGCTTGTTTGGCTGGGTTTTTCCAAGCCAAAGCCAACATTTGATTTTTTTCCAGTTTTTCCATGGACAGGAGTAATGCTTTTAGGCTCTTTTCTTTGGCACTTTTTTTACAAAAACAACAAACTTGCGTTTGAAATTGAAAAACCAAATGGAATAATCCCAAAATTATTGCAAAAACTCGGCAGAAATTCAATGCTGATTTACTTGTTACATCAGCCAATACTTTTCAGCCTTGCTTTTATAGCATCAATACTTTTAAAATAAAATAATAAAAGCCACACCAATTGTCAAAGCACAATAAAATTAAAAACCAAAATTTTCTTTGAAACTATTTATAACCTTAAGCCATCAATTTTGTTAAAGAGGTGTTATAATGTATCACATAGGAAAAGTTATTCACATACTTAACCCGGAAGAAAAAGGTTCAAAATTTGCAGAACAAACAAGCCAAGCGCTTGTAGAAATGTGGGACGACAACCTGATAATATTCAAAGTAAATCCAATGATAGCAAAAGACATCAAGGAAAACGATTATGTTTCGGTTGACTACTCGCCTGTTGCAGTCGGCGGCGCCCCTGTACCAAAACACGAAATCGTTGCAATAATCAACGAATCCAAAGGAAAAAAAATTGTGCAAAAATTGAAAGAAAAAATCGAACAAAAAAACCCAAAAATTAAAAATGACGAACAACAAGGTTTATTTCATGGAAAAATGATAGGATAAAAAAAACAGCACGATTTATACAATAATTCTAAACACATAAATTTCAAAAATCCGATTTGCCGAGTTAAAATTACTCATTCAAATTCCAAAAAATCTATACTTGCAAAACCAAAAGTATTTATACAACACAAAAGGAAGATGAATTAAACAAACTTCGGAGGTGTTGTATGAAAACTATTACAACAATTCTTATTGCAACTATATTGCTTTCAGGTTTTTGCTTAGCTGAAACAACAAGTGATATGGAAAAAATCAAAGAGCCGATAACAAAAATCTATGATTTGATGAAAGCAATAATTTCGGTTCTTGGAGTAATAGCGATAACAGCCGCCGGAGCAATGTACATGTTTTCTGGCAATAACATTCAAACAAGGGAAAATGCAAAATCAATGGTGTCATACGCTATTGTAGGGCTTGTACTGGTTTGGGTGGCTCCACTTGTTGTAAATTATCTTACATCCCCATGAAACCCGGGAGGGCAGGCTATGGATAAATTTTTTTGGTTCTTTCTTCCAATTGTTTTCTTATGCCTGCTCTTCAACTCCCAATCAGCATTTTCTGCAAAAAATGAAACCCCAATTATCGTAAATCCCTTAATAAATATTGATATAAGTGGAGTTATAAATGCAATAAGCGGTGCAACCAACCAAATCAAGGATTTTACCGGAAAACTCCCGCAACAAGGCTTTGATTTGTTCAAAAATTATTTTGAAAATTCTTTAAATGAATTTGGTTCCCCTCTTACTCAACTTTTTTATTTGTTGCTTGCTTCCCCGCCTGACATTGAACCAATGCGAAACATTTGGAGTTCGGTAATAGCATTAATTTCCTTGTTTTACTTGATGAATTTGTCTGTCGCAGGATTATTTTTTATAATTGCATTTGAAAACCATGCCAAAAGAGCAGAAGCCAAAGAATTAATCAAAGGAGTGATAATATCAATGATTATTATTTCTGCATCATTTGATTTATACAAAATATTAATAGAAATAGGAACCTTGGCTGCATCTCATGTTCTTGGAAATCATCCTGAAAAACTTATTTTTCCAGTAATGCAAAACAGCAACCCTTTATTAATAATATTTCTAATTTTTGCGGCGGGTTTTGCAGGATTCACACTTTTTTTCAGGCAAATAATTTTGCTTGTTGGAACAGCAATACTTCCAATAGGGATTTTCAGTTATTTTACACCACCGCTCAAACAATTTGGAAAAGCCATTTTTGGAATATTGGGCGTAGCCATTTTGTTGCAATTTTTTGATTCAATAATAATCGTTGCGGCAACAGGCGTGGTTATAGGTTTAGGAAACACACCTGCATCACAATACTTGCCAGCATTTGCGTTTTTCACAATAGGAGTATTTAATGTTGCGGCAATGGCATTTGCGTTTTTCAGACCGGTAATTCAAATTGCAAGCAATTTGGTTATTGCTCCAATATTCAACGGAAGCTTTGCAAAGCAATTTGCTGGACAAAACATCCAAAAAAAGCAGACATTTTGAGGTTAAAACATGCCTTATGAAATACCAAAAAACCTAAAATATGAAGAAAAAATAATATTCAATCTTTCAGCAAGACAATGCTTTTGGTTAGGCATTTTTATTTTAATAGGCTTGATTTTTTTCCTTAAAACAAATTTAAGCATTGAAATCAAAATAACTGCGCTCATATTGCTTGCTTTTGCTGGATTCGGATTTGCGTTTTTGGATTTTTCAAGACACTCCATTAATTTCCTGTCATTTGTTTTATCAAAAAAAGAATCAGGTTTTTTTGACAAAGAATCTGAAAAATTTACGGGAATAAAAAAAATAGAAGACAACAAATTAATTTTGGATGATGGTTCAAAAAAAGCAATTATAGAAGTTTTTCCAATAAATTTCAAAATACTTTCACAAAAGCAACAAGAATCAGTGATAGTTGCTTATAGAGACTTTCTTAACTCCCTTGACTTTCCAATACAAATATTTGTCAGAACAACTGAATTATCGCTTTTTGAATACCTTGAAAAAACATCAAAATGCGCATCTTTGCAAGGAAATAAGAAAATCTCAGATTATTTTTTTGAATTTAGAAATTTTATCGAAAATTACAATAGGAAAAATTCAGTCAGAAATAGGCGTTTTTTCATAGTGGTTGGAGAAGACAATCCAACGGAGAATAGCCTTGATGAAAGTTTGCTGGAAGCAAGAAGTTCTCTTTGCATCACAAAACTCAAAAAAGGCGGTTTAAGTGCCAAAAGACTTGACGAAAACGAAATTGCCAAACTTTTTCTTGCAATTGCCGGAAACAATTTAAATTCAAAATTCGAAAAGCCGAGAAAAATTACTTTTCTTTCCTCATCTTTAAAATCATAAAAAATTGGATGCAATCAGTGATTTATATGGAGAACATAAAAAGTCTTTTTACACATTCATATCTAAAAAACGAACCTGGTTGGATGGTTTTAGGAAATGAATTTAACAGACCGGTCATGGCAGTAGGTTATCCGAGAGAAATAAAAGAAGGCTGGCTTGATACAATAGTTTCAAGTGAAGGCAATTTCGACATAAGCATTCATTGTGCGCCAATGGAAATTGATTCGGTTCTTACAAGCCTGAATGCAGAACTTGTGAAACAAGAATCGGATCTTGCCGCTGCTGAAATAAAAGGAATTGTAAACCCTTCTCTTAGAATACAGCGTGCAGATACAATGAATGTTTTGGAAATGCTGCAAAAAGGCGAGGAAAAACTGTTCAACATGTCATTATATGTAAATTGTCGTGCGAATGACAAGGAATCGCTTGAAATAGCATCAAAAAAAGTATGCGCTGAAATGAATTCAATAATGATAGTGCCAAAAATACCGTTTATGAGAATGTATGAAGCTGTAAAATCGTGCCTTCCAATACAAAAAGATTTGCTAAAAATCAACAGAAATATAACTTCTTCAGCATTGGCTGCCTGCTTTCCTTTTACGACTTCTTTTTTGAATATTGACGAGGAAGGCATTTTATTCGGCTCAAACTCGATTAATAAAATTCCCATAATAATAAACCCATTCAGTTTAGCCAATTATAATGGACTTATTCTTGGAACTTCAGGAGGGGGAAAAAGCGTATTGGCAAAGCTTTTAATATTAAGAA
Organism: uncultured archaeon; assembly: GCA_964577555.1. Taxonomy (GTDB): domain Archaea; phylum Iainarchaeota; class Iainarchaeia; order Iainarchaeales; family Iainarchaeaceae; genus CABMIU01. Next base: position 26,122 of record CAZNZM010000010.1, on the reverse strand, counting down.
GCCAATTTATCGGAATCAAAGTAATAATAATTGATCCGCAAGGCGAATACTCTGCACTGACTTCAAAATATGGTGGGGAAGTAGTTGAAATAAGTGCAAAAAGCGGAAAGGCAATAAATCCTTTTGATATGGCCGGAATCGACTTTGGCGAAAAGGTTCTTTCATTAATAGATTTTTTCGGAATACTTTTAGGAAATTTGAACGAAGAACAAAAATCAATTCTCGACAAAGCCATACAAAAAATTTATAGTGACAAAGGAATTTTTCACAATAACCCTGAAAGTTGGAAAAGACAACCGCCTTTAATAAGCGATCTATTTTTTGAAATATCAAAAGAATTGAAGAAAGCCGCAAAATATGAAAAACGTACGTTTTCAATACTTGAAAGCAGGCTTAATATTTTTGTCAATGGCTCTTTTTCTTTTATGGACAAACACACTGCACAATTCTCTGATAAAAAAATAGTCTGTTTTAACATATCTGAAATGCCCGAAGCGCTTAAACCAGCAATAATGTTTCTCATTATGGAGTATATCCATGGAAAAATGCGCTCTGAAAAAGGAAAAAAAATTCTTGTTGTTGACGAAGCATGGTCTTTGCTAAAATATGCGGAACATGCAAATCGCATTTTTGAACTAGTAAAAACTTCAAGAAAATTCAATATGGGAATAATTATTATAACACAAGAAGCGCAAGACCTTTTATCAACAAATGCAGGAAATACAATAATCTCAAACACCGCGTGGAAATTTTTCGGACGCCAAGAAGCCGGGGCAATTGACCAAATAGCTGAAAAATTTATGCTCAATCCTTCGGAACAAAACATTCTGCTCAATGCCCAACCAGGAGAAGGAATACTCATCGCAATGAATGACCATATTCCATTAAATGTAATAGCCTCGGAAAAAGAACTTAACTTAGTAAATACGAAGCCAAGCTGAAAAAAAATTATTATAACTAATAAAAAAATAAGTGTCCAAAAAACTTGGCTCGCAAATTACAAAATAAGAAAACAACTTACAAAAAAACAATCACAAAAACATGTAAAAAAAACACGCGGAAGAAACAAAAATGATTCAAAAAAACTCGGCTAAACAAAAAAAATCAAGATTACCTGTAAATAACCCATTTCTTTTCGCGCGGGTTTGAGCCAAATATTTTTCTATCAATAGCAGCCCTGATTTCTTCCAAAGCTTTTCTATCAGTGATAGATTCACGGGTTTCTTTACTTATTATTGTTTGTTGCCCGCCATCAAGTTTTATTAAATAAACTTCTCCGCTAAGGCTGGAAGAATTCTGTACAAGTTCTTTGATCTTTGTTTTTCCTGCTTCAAGTTTAGGCAAGACTTTTTTTAGCAAAGAAGAATAGGCACCTACAGGGTCTCTTGCAAAGTAACCAATCGGCTTGAAACTTGTTTTTTTCACCAAACCGAGAATCACTAATTGCTTGAGAATTGCAAAAGTTTTTGCCCTGCAAATGCCTGTTTCCTTTGAAATTTTATCACCGCTTAAAGGTTCAATCCGCCAAAGCAAGCGATAAATTAAAGCATGACTCTTGGTAAATTCAGGTATAAGGCAGCGATATAAATTGTAAATTATATCTATATCTCTATCCAAAAAACCCCCAAAATATTATTTGATTTTGAAAATTAATATTTTGAACGTTTAAAAATTATCAACAAACTGGTTGAATACCTATTTAAAAAAACTAAGATTTGTAATCTTGAAAAACTTCGTCTCTGGAAAATCTTGTTTTCGGCCTTGGCGTATCGTTTGCATAACCAACTGGCACAACAACAGTTGGGACTATGTGCTTTGGCAATTTAAGTATCTTGGCAAAATCCTTGGGAATAAAACCTTCCATTGGACACGAATCAAAGCCAAGCTCTTTTGCACCATTAATTGCATTTGATAACGCTATATAAACTTGTTTTTGAGCCCAAACCAACCTTTGTGATTTAGACATGCTTTTTACAAAACCTGAGATCATTTCTATAAGGCTGTCTATTTTTTCTTTTGGAACTCCGGATTCAACAAGTTTTTCTTCAAGTTTTTTTACCTTGCTTTCAAGATCAGTATCTGCACACATAACGATTAAGTGGGAGCAAGTTGTTATTTGCGGCTGATTCCAGGCAAAAGGCAAAAGTTTTTCCTTTGTTTCTTTATCCTTGACAATAACAAATTTCCAAGGTTGAAGGTTATATGAAGAAGCCGAATATCTTATGATTTCTTCCAACTCCTTGAATTTTTCTTCAGGAATTATTCTTCCATCAAAACTTTTTGTTGCGTATCTTTTCAGCACTATTTCTTTAAAATCCATGAGAATCACCAATCAAAAAAATAAATCGTATATACGATATTAAAATTATGTAAATTTATTAAAATATTATCGTATAACCAATATAATTTTATGAAATGCAAAGATAAAAATAATTGTTGTTGTGACATGAGAGGCTTGTTGTCTTTTTTGATTCTTTATATTGTTTCCAAAAAACCAATGCATGGGCAAAAAATTGCAAAAGAACTTGCTGAAAGAAAAGGCTCACTTCCAAGCCCTGGCACAATATACCCTGCATTGAAAAGCCTTTATGAAGCTGGGCTTATAAAGGAGACTATGCAAGGCAAAATGATTATTTACAGCTTAACCAATAAAGGACAAAAAGAATTAAAAGTCACCAAACAAAAATTCTTCAAAATGTTCAAAGGTTTGGTCTAAAAAATAAGAAAAAATAAAAATACAAGGTTTACAACACATTTAAATACTTTAACCAACAATAGTTATTAAGTGAAAACAATGGTTTCTAAATCAAAAAACCCTGGAAAAAAAGTCAGAAAAGAATTAAAAAAACTTAAAAAAACCCTTAAATCTGAAAGCAAAAAGGCAAAAGCTCTTAAAAAATCAATTTTTGCTGTCAAAAAGAAGGCTGAAAAAAAAGTCAAGTCTGTTACTGCAAAAACGGCTTCTCTTAAAAAAGAAATGGAAAAATTAAAAGAAAATCTGGAAAAGCTTTCAAAGAAAAAATCAAAGAAGCAACTTTCAGAGTACAACTTATTCATGAAAAGGCAATTAATTGCTGGCAAAACATTCAAACAAGCAGTAAGATTGTGGACTTCATACAAAAAAGGCAAGCCAATCATAAAAAAAGTGAAAGCTAAACCAAAAACAATCGTGAGAACAATAATAAAAAAAGTCCCAGTTATAAAAACGAAAACAATCGTAAAAAAAGTCCCAGTAGTAAAAACCAGAACAATAATAAAAAAAATCCCAATCAAAATAGAAGAAAAAGACACGGAAGAAATTATTAGTGAACCTGAAACAAAAAAAACTGAACAAACAAACGAAGCAGAAAATAATGAAAAAAACAAATTAGAAAGTATGATTAGTAAAAAAATGATGGAGGAAAACTGGATGAACCTAAGCGATGAAGAAGTTGCAATAAGACTCGTAACAGTGTATTTTCAAGAAGTTCATAGGCTGGGCTTGAAAAGAAGAATGGAACTCAAAGACGTTATAGGCGCATATTATGAGACTCTTAAAAAAATAAAAGAACACAAAAGTCATCAAGCAGATAAGCAGCCAGCCAAAGAACAAAAACTGCATTCTGACACCTTATAAAATTAAAAAATAACCATAAAAAAAGGCCAAACAAAAAAATGAAAAACAAACAAATTCAAAAAAATGCTGAAAAAAATACAAGCAAAAAACAAAGCAAAAAAAATAAGTCCGAAACGGCTTGCCAAAAAAATTCTCCAAAAAAACAAGCCAACAAAAACAAAAAAATAAAACAAGTCCACAAAAAAAATAACAAAAAAAATTGCCCCACAAAAAAAACGGCTCGCCAAAAAAAACAAAAATCAAAAAAACAAGCCACAAAAAAAGACAAAACAATTTAAATAAAAAAAATAAAATCACAAAAAAAATAACAAAAAATGGCTCACAAAAAATAATGACAAAAAAATGGCTAGCAATACCAAAAAAAACAAAAAAACCAAGAAAAAAAATAATTCAAAAAAAATGATAAAATAAAACAAAAAAAAACAAAATCAATTTAAAAAAAATAATTAAAAAAAAATAAAAAAAAAGTCTAAAAAAAAACAACTTGACAAAAAAAACAAAAAAAAACAAAATTGGCTCACAAAAAAAACAAAAAAAAATAATGACAAAAAAAATCATCCCACAAAAAAAACCAAAAAAAACCACAAAAAAAATGGCTCACAAAAAAAACAAAACCAAAATAAAAAAAATAAAAAAAAACAACTTGACAAAAAAAACAAAAAAAACAAAAAAATCAAAAAAAAAATAAAATAAACAGGCTCCAAGAATAACCAAGCCAAAAGACAAAAAAATTGGATTCAGAAACAAATAAAAAAGCGCCGAAGGGTGGATTTGAACCACCGACCTTCCGGTTAACAGCCGGACGCTCCACCTGCTGAGCTACCTCGGCTCAAATCAAAATATGATTAATAATATGGTTTTCCATAGATTTATAAAACTCTCTAAAAAGCTTGGTTCCAGAATCCTAATTTAAAGGTAAAAAATTTAAATAAAATATCAGACATTGTTTTGAGTGAAATCATGGCTGATATTAAAAAAATATTAATCTTTACTGGAGCAATTTCATTTTCAATTATAATATGGTCTATTTTTTTGAGTTTTTCAGGGGTAATGGAAATAGACTGGTTGAGCTTCAAGTCTTTGGAAAAACTGCCTGAAACAGTTTTATCTCCTTGGATAATTGCATTTACTTTCTTCATGCCAATCACGTTTGGACTTGTTTCAGGATTAAGCCACAGCCAAGACAAAATAGACGTGCTTGTAGGCGCCTGTTTAGGGGCATTTATTGGTTGGCTGGTTTACTTATTATTGTTTGGAATTGAATTAAAATCCGTTTTTTTGTCCTTTCTGATCATCCCCGCAATTGCAATTACTGGTGGTTATAGTTATTTTAGAAAATCCGAAATAAAAAACTTAATTGGTTTTAGAACTGGAACCGAATCAGCAAAAAAAGGATTTTTAGTATTTACAATAGGGATTTTTCTAATATTAACATTGATTGGTTTTCCTAACAATGAAAAATATACAAAAGAATTATTTGACGGGCTTGTTGAAAAAACAGCTTCGAACATGCTTGGCTCAAAAGACTTGGCTTTAGCGGGAGCTGATCAAGCGTTAAACATACAGAGAATGTTGATGGTTGGAATAATGAATACAGAACAGTTCAATAATCTAAGACAAAAAAATGATCCTGATGTAAAGGCTTTCGTTGCAATGATTGATGCCACTGCCTCTTCAATTGACAATCCTGAAACAAAGAAAAAAATTGCGGAAGAATTGAGTAAAAGCAATAATGAAATCAGACAAAAAATAAATTATGACACTATTAAAAAATCGTCAAAAGAAATAGAGCTTATAACTAATTTTTATTCTGTTCTGGTTGCTTTTGGCGTGGCAACCACTCTTGCAATTTACTTTAATGTTATTGCCGCAAATATTGCAGGGGTTTATGCCGCCATCATAAAATTTATAATTGAAGCTGTGCAAAAAAGCCTTAAAAACAAAGTTGAAAAGAATTAAATAACACTAAATGTATTGCTTATACACATATGGAAAAACACGAAAAGCATTATATTAAATTTAGGAAATATTTAAGTTTAAGCAAACATCATTCAGAAAGAGCCAAATATAGAAAGACAAAAGCGGATAATTCTGTTGCTTTGGGTTTTTTACACAGGGTTTTTCATGGTTTGCATAAAGAGAGGGAAGAAAGGCATTTGGAGCTTTCTTTAAAAAATGCATTAAAACACAGCGAAGAAGTTCACAGAAAATATAATTCGTTGATCGCAAAGCTTGATGAAAGAGAAAAAAGAAGAAACGAACAAAGAAAAAAAATTGATGCTGCGCTTGAAGCGTGGAAAAAACCGAAAAACAGGGTTGTTGGAAAGAGTGAAAAAAATAAAGGCAAAAAAACAAGCAAAAAAAGAAAAGAAAAAAATGTCATAAAAAAGCAAAATAAATCACGCAAATTGTCTGGAAAAATAAAAAAACAATACCGAAGAAAAAAATAAAATTCAAATCATAAAAAAATAAATAAAATTCAAAAAAAATGACAAAAAAAATTGTCTCGCAAAAACAAGACAAAAAAACTTGGCCAAGCAAAAAAACGAAAAATGGCTTGCCAAAAAAAACAATTAAAAAAAATAAATTGACTTGAAAATAAGCAAAAAAAATAAAAAAAATAGCCGACAAAAAAACAAACCTCAAAAAAACAAAAAAATAATTAAAACAAAATAAAAAAAAACAAATTCACAAAAAAAATTGGCTCGCAAAAAAAAGAATTCAAAAAAAAGAAAAATGGCAAAAAAGTGGCTCACCAAAAAAAACAAGTATCAAAAAATAAAAAAAATTATCAAAAAAAGACTCGTAAAAAAAACAAAACTTGACTAACAAAACAAAAAAAATTGGCTCGCAAAAAAAAGAATTCAAAAAAATGACAAAAAACGGCTCGAAAAAAAAACATCTAAAAAAAACAACTCAAAAAAAAGAAACAAAAAAAAACAACCAGCCAAAACAAAAACAAAACAATTAAAACAAAATAAAAAAAAATTCACAAAAAAAAACAACTGAAAAAAAAATGACTTGCAAAAAAAAATAATTAAAAAAAAAAGAATTCAAAAAAATGACAAAAAACGGCTCGAAAAAACAAGACAAAAAAAACTTACAAAAAAAACCAAGTAAAAAAAAATGAAATGTATAAATGAAATGTATTTTTTTTATAATTTTTGCAAGAGTGTGGGCGCGCCACCAAATGGACAGCAACCACATAAAGACGTTTACCCTTAACCTCTCCTCGCTTCCGTTTACCTTAAAGCACCGACTGAATGAGTTACCGTTGCTCCCTTCCAGGCCTAGCGGGGTTGGCCCAAACAGCCAGTCTTTAAGAGCAGAAGTTCACAGTACTGGCAAGGCATCAATATATGGTTAATGCCTCTTCAGTGGCTTCGTTCCCGGCTGAAGCGGGTTGCCGGCAACAGAGAGCCGCTACCTCTCCGAACTAGCCCACAAATACTAAATTTAAACTTATAAATATTTAAATTCGGCGTTTAAATTTTACAAATTTAGAATAAAAATTGAACTAAAACTTAGCCAAAAAACGAAAAAATACTTAACAAAAAACCAAAAAAAAGCAACCTATTAAGAAAAATAAGCCTTTTTAACACTTTTTTTTAAAAACAAAGATGAGTTAATGCTTTTATCAGTATAGAGTTAATGAATTAATCAAAAAATTAATAATATACATAAAATTTTTGTGTGTTTTTTGTTTAGTGAAGTAAAATAACGTTAATAGTGCCTTATATCAAAAACAAAACGCATATAAAGGAGTTCAGCAACATTTATACAAGAATCTAAGCTTTTTTATTCAAAAGCAAAAAAGATTCATTTATCAAAAATCAAAATTGTACAAAACTTTTGGAGGAGAGGTGAACCACACATGAAATCAGTTGTAGAGAGCGCCATTTCAACGGCGTCGGAAAAAAAAGAAGATAAATTGGAGGAATTTGGCACACCAAAAATAATGGTCATTGGTGCAGGCGGAGCCGGGTGTAATGCAGTTAACAGGCTGGCAAGCATGGGAATTTCAGGAGCGCAACTTGTAGCCATTAACACTGATAAACAACACTTGGCAATCATAAACGACGAGATAACCAAAATACTGATAGGAAAATCTGTTACAAGAGGCCTTGGCGCTGGCGGATATCCTGAGATAGGTGCAAAGGCTGCTGAAGTAAGCAGGGCTGCATTGGAAGAAGTCCTTGAAGGAGTTGACATGCTTTTTATTTCTTCAGGAATGGGTGGCGGAACAGGAACTGGCGCTGCTCCTATTGTGGCTCAAATTGCAAAAGAGCAAGGAGCAATTGTTATTGCAATGGTCACTTATCCATTTGCTCTCGAAAGGGCAAGAATGATCAAAGCTGAAGAAGGACTTGAAGCGCTAAAGCAAGTCACTGACACGGTCATTGTAATTGACAACAACAGACTTGTCCAATTAGTACCAAACCTGCCAATACAAGACGCATTCAAAGTAGCAGACGAAGTAATCGCAAGAACAGTAAGAGGAATCACCGAAACAATAACACAACCATCACTCATAAACCTTGACTACGCTGATGTAAGATCAATCATGAGCAATAAAGGTCTTTCAGTTATAGCTGTTGGTGAAAGCAAAGGCGTGGACAGGGTAAATGAAGTTGTGGACGATGCACTCAATAACACTTTGCTTGACGTTGACATTGGCGGTGCAACAGGTGCTTTAATACACATTACTGGCGGAGCCGAGTTGACGCTTGGAGAAGCAAACCAAATAGGGGAATTGCTTACTGAAAGAATAGATCCAAGAGCAACAGTAATTTGGGGTGCAAGAGTTGATTCAACATTTGAAAACAAAATTGAAGTAATTTGCATCTTTACAGGAGTACACAGTCCATACATAAAGAGTAGCAAAGACGCTAAATCAAAAGCATCAAAAAGAGACGTTGACTTGGATTACTTGTAAAAAATATTTTTTGGCGGCTCAAAAGCCGCCACTAATTTTTATTTAAAAAAAACATGTAGACTTCAAATCTGTTGAAAATAAATTTTTTTAATTTAAAATAAATGATAAAGCATAAATCATAAAAAAAAATGTCTTGTCCAAAAAAAATTGTATTTAACAGCGTCAGAAAAACAATGGCAACGCGTTAATCAAAAGAATTGAGAATATTATATAAACCAAATATTTTTGCACTTTCTTTTTTCTTTCATTTTCATCCTTGCTTAAAAAAGTGGCATAGTGTGAAAATATCACGCCTGCTATTCTGCCTCCGTCAAAAGGATTCATTGGCAAAAAGTTTATTGCAGCTACAAGCAAATTCAAAATGAACAACCAATAAAGAAATTCCACTATAAACGAAAACAAAAAAACATAGGTTGAAAAACCAGCTGGCAATTGAGCGTCTTTTGGTTTTATTGCCTCTGCCATGAATCCAAATTGTCCTAAAGAATTTGGAGTTATTTTGAAAGTTTCAACAACACCATTTCTGTCAACTTCAAATTTTTTTTCTTCAAACTTGTTTTTTTGCAATGCGGACAACATTGAATGAATGCTCTTTATTTCAACATCATCAATTTTTTTTATGATGTCCCCTTCAAACAAAAAACCTTTTGCTGTCGCAGGATATGTCGAACCACAAAAATTCACGGAATCATTGACTTTTACGACTTTTACCCCGTTGGAAAGCTTTTCTGCCACGCCAGGATACAAATAATCAGTAAGCGGATTTGAAATTAAAACAAGCCCTAAGACCAAAAAACCGACAATAACCATCAGTGTTAGATTGGCAGCAGGTCCTGCAGCCAAGAAAGGCAACAATTTTTTTGGCTCGGCTTTTTCAAGCTCCTTTTCATCAGGTTCTACAAAAGCACCTATCGGAAGAAAGCCAAAAAGTATTACACCAGTGGATTTTATTCTGAAACCATGTCTGCTTCCTACAATGCCATGCATTGCTTCATGCACTATTAATATTATTATCAAAGAAATCCAGGCATGAAGCGGCGGCGTGATTGGCACGTTTGGAACTTCAACTCCGGGAATCAAAGGAGCAACACCCGGACACGCTCTTGAACCTGCAAAATATTTTATTATTATGTCAATTGCTTGCATTAAAAGTGCAAAAAGGGTGAATCCTGCAAAACCAAGCAAACCAAACGAAGCTATGAATAAAGGATATGCATTTCCCATCATGGCATTTTTTGAAAAAATATTTCCGCCAAAAAAATCTATTAAAAACATCAACCCTGAAAGCACTAAAAAGCCAGCCAAATTGAGAAAATACCTTTTCCAACCTCTCAGCTTTGACCCATAAAGATAATCTATCGCAAAAGTTCCAAAGCCAAGTATCAGGCCTGCAGTTGAAATAAAATCCAAAAACCTTGTATGTCTAGCCATTCTTGAAAAAAACTTTATTGGCTTGGTTGTTCTAATCAGAGAAGCTACATAGTAAGTTTCTTGCAAAGTTAACTTCTTTATTGCAAAAGTAACAACCACAGAAATTATTAGAAAAACAAAAAGCAAAGCGAAAAAATCCGTCATTAAAACATCACGCGCCAAACATTTATTGCTTAAAAGACTGGTTAGAGTTTCATTTAAAAACCAATGCAAACCGTTAGTTATTAATATTAAATTCATAATTTAAACTTGTTCAGATTGAAAACACAAAAGAAGTGTCCTCATGGCTAACACAAATGAAACAAAAAGACCAGAAATAAAACAATACGATTACGCTTTTAGTTTGGAAGAAGAATTAAGAAATTTACACATTGAACGACAAGTTACAAATGCAAGAATATCACAATTGCAATTGGATCTTGAAAGGGCAAGAAGGGAATTGAACGAACTGAAATCCCCGCCACTTATTGTCGGGACAATAGTTGAAGTATTGCAAAACGGATACGTAATTGTCAGAAACAGCAATGGAATGGATTTTTTAGTCAAAGCACTCTCAGAACTTGCGCCTTTGCTTGAACCCGGCAAAAGAGTGGCTATGAATCAAAGAACATTGAGTATAACCCAAGTTTTTCCTGAAAGCAGGGATTGGCGGGTAAATGCAATGGAAATAATTGAAAAACCTGATACTACATTTGAACAAATTGGCGGACTTGAAAAGGAGATACAGGAATTGGAAGAAGCTGTTATACTTCCATTGACAAAACCGGAAAAATTTGAGAAACTTGGCATAGAACCACCAAACGGAGTATTGTTGTATGGAATTCCTGGCACTGGAAAAACCATGCTTGCAAAGGCAGTCGCCAACAAAACCAATTCAGTATTCATTTCGCTTTCAGGTTCAGATTTGGTAAGAAAATACATAGGAGAAGGTTCAAGGCTTGTCAGGGATCTATTCAGCCTTGCAAAAGAAAAAAAGCCGTCAATAATCTTTATTGATGAAATTGATTCTGTTGCATCGCACAGATACATGACAGCAAACGGGGACAGGGAAGTGCAGAGAACATTAATGCAATTATTGGCTGAAATGGACGGATTTGAAAAAATCAAAGGAGTAAAAATCATAGGCGCAACAAACAGAATAGACATGATTGACCCAGCATTGCTCAGGCCGGGGCGTTTTGACAGAATTATTGAAATATCGCCACCCCAATTTGAAGCAAGGATAAAAATATTTGAAATATACACAAAAAAAATGAACATTGAAAAAAACGTTGATTTAAGAAAACTAGCTGAAATAACAGAAGGACATACTGGGGCAGACATTAAAGCAATATGCACGGAAGCAGGAATGTTCGCTTTGCGGAAAAATAAAAATTCTGTTAGTATGAAAGAGTTTGATGAGGCGATAAAAAAACTTTCAAAAAAGCAGGAAGAAAAACCGGAGCAAAGAATGTTTGCATAAAAAAACAACGTCTAAAAAAACAAAATCACAAAAAATAATTTATACATTTTAAAAATAAAAAAACCCAATCAACAAAAAAATTGGTTCGCAAAAAAAATAAAACATCAAACAAAAATTGTTTAAAAAAATCGGCTCACAAAAAAAACAACTGAAAAAAAATGACTTGCAAAAAAAATAATTAAAAAAAAGAATTCAAAAAAATGACAAAAAACGGCTCGCAAAAAAACAACTAAAACAAAAAAAAACAAGGCTTAAAAAAAATAATTATTAAAAAGGAGATTATTTATAAACTAAAAAAAAGTTCTACAAATCAGCCAATACAAGAATATTTAAATATAAAACAAATCTTATTTGTAAAAGTGTTATGAAGAAAAAAATATTGATTTTTTGTGCAATACTTTGCGTATCTATTGTATTATTTGGCTGTTTAAAAACCAAACAACATGACAACCCGCCAAATTTGGATAAAAATAAAGAAATTGACCAAAATAAAAATATTGACACTAACAAGCAAATAGATTTTAATAAACCCAAAGAAGACGAAAACAAAGATGCAAAACAGCAAATAATCGACATAAATTTGGATAAATACCCTGGCGTGCCTGTAGAAGTTGTTCGTAGCATAGAAAAATGCAATGCTGGCCCGCCTCTTGATGCTGAAATTTGCCTTATTAACACCGCAACTTCCAACAAATCCGAATTTCCATGCACTTTGGTGTCGGAAGAATTCAAGTCAAGATGCTTTTTTGAGGCAGGAGTTGCAATGGCTGATTACAACGTCTGCATAAAAATCATAGACACATATCTCAAAGACGATTGTTATAATTCAGTGGGAAAGTCACTTAAAAACAACAAAATTTGTAAATATATAGAAGATGTAGCCAAAAAAGATGATTGCTACAACGGAATAGGCACATTTGATACTTGTAAAAATATTTTTGAGCCTAAAACCAGAGACCAATGTTATAAAGGAATTGCGGCAAGTACAAACGACCCAGATATTTGCCTTAAAGTCAGCGATACTTATAAAATAGTCGGAGTAAATGCAAGAGACGATTGCCTAAAACAAATAAACATGGCAAATAATGGGGAAAAATGTAACCACTTTGTTGACAAAGCTTTGAGTGCAGAGTGCTTCAAAAACGCATCAAATGTTCCAGACACAAATTTTTCTTGCAGCATAGTAAAAGACGAAAATGCATTTGATTATTGCAGCGCATGGTATGCTTCCAAAAGAGGAGACGTAAAAGCGTGTTATAACTTGAAATATGAATTAAAAAATTCGTGTATAAAATATATTGCAACCAACTTGTATGGCGAATCAACTTGTCCATTAATAAATGAATTAAAAATAAGAAACGAATGTTATTACGCATATGCTTCCGATTTCAATTCAATTGAAAGATGCTTAAAAATAGATGGAAACACAGATCTTAAAGATAAATGCATATTCGAAACATCCAAAAAAATCAAGAACGAAGATTTGTGCATCGGCATAAGCAGGACAAACCAATCACTGTTTGAAAAATGCATTAGCGATATTGCATTTGATACCAAAGATTCAAGAAAATGCGAAAAAATCCAAAGAGATTCAGCATACGTGGATTGTTATGCAAAAATCGCGCTTGACGCAAAAGTCCCAGAAGTTTGCGACAAAGTTCAAAGAAAAGAAATGAGATCATTGAAATATAGTGGCACTGAACAATGCTATAACCGCTATGCAGTGGCAATGAAAGATGACAAGTATTGCTTATCAATTCAACATTCGTTATTCGTCAAAGAATGCCAACAAAATGTCAAAGTAGCACTCACCTGCATTAACGATGACAAAAAATGCGATCCAAGAGTTTGCACATATAAACTTGATCCTAATTCTTGGTACAATACTGACACTGATTGTACCCAAGAAATTGTAGAGAAATACGTCAAACAAGGCATAGTGCCGTTTGATTTATAATAGAGACAGCTACAACTAAAAATTGCCAATCATATTGCAAATAAAAAGTTATTTATTGATTACAACACAAATTGATTTTATGGAAATCAAAGAAAAAATTATTGTGCTTGATTTTGGAAGCCAATACACGCATTTGCTTGCAAGAAGAATAAGAGAACTCAATGTTTACTCTGAAATACTGCTTCCAACCGCGGCAACTGAAAAATTAAAAAAAGCCTCTGGAATAATTCTCAGCGGCGGTCCTGCAAGCGTTTACGACAAAGAAGCTCCAAAATTCAACAAGGAATTATTTGAATTGGGGATACCTATTTTAGGTTTGTGTTACGGACAACAATTAATAAGCCACGAACTTGGCGGAAAAGTTGAGCAGGGAAATATAAAAGAGTATGGCATGACAAAATTGTCAACAAGAAATAACTTGCTTTTTGAGGATTTGCCTTCCAATTTCACTGTTTGGATGAGCCATGGAGACAAAGTAACAATTCTCCCGAACGGTTTTACAGGGATTGCATCAACAATGGATTGCGAATTTGCCGCTATTGCCAACGAATCAAAAAAAATTTATGGATTGCAATTCCATCCAGAAGTAACCCATACAGAAAACGGAATTAAAATACTTTCAAATTTTGTTTATAAAATATGCAATTGCAAGCCAACATGGACAATGGAAAATTATTTGGAAGAAAAAATAATTGAAATACGAAAAACGGCTAAAAACAAAAAAGTTTTTCTTCTTTTGAGTGGCGGGGTTGATTCAACAGTCACTCTTGCATTGCTTGCAAGATCATTAGGCCCGGAAAATTTGTTTGCAATGCACGTTGACACCGGCTTTATGAGAAAAAACGAAAGCAAAATAGTAAAAAAAGAAGTTGAAAAATTGGGCATTAAAAAAATTCATGTTATTGATGCCGGAAAAATTTTTCTTTCAGCATTAAAGAAAGTTTATGATCCTGAAAAAAAAAGAAAAATAATAGGAAAACTTTTTGTAGATATTACAATTAAAGAAATGAAAAAAATAAATTTGGACGAAAAATATTGGTTGTTAGGCCAAGGAACAATTTATCCTGACACAATAGAAACCGGCGGAACAAAAAATTCCAATAAAATAAAAACACACCACAACAGGGCTCCAATCATAATGAAACTAATAAATGAAGGCAAAGTAATTGAGCCTTTAAATCAACTTTATAAAGACGAAGTTCGCAAAATAGGAAAATTATTGGGTTTGCCTGACAAGCTGATTAATAGACAGCCATTTCCAGGGCCTGGTTTGGCTGTAAGAATTCTTTGCAGCAGCGGAAATGAAAAAATTGACATTAAAGCTGAAGAAAACATAAACAAAAAAATTGAAGCTTATGGTTATTGGGCAAAATTATTGCCGGTTAAAGCTGTTGGAGTGCAAGGAGACAACCGGACTTATAGAAATGCAGTTTTAATATCAGGCCCATTGAATTATTCTATAATAGAAGAAGTTTCAACCATAATAACAAATTCGTTCAATTTTGTTAACAGAGTTGTGTTTTTGGTTGCACCAAGCAAAATAAAATCAATAAAACTTTGCAAGTCGTATCTTTCAAACAAGAGAGTAAAAAAGCTACAAAACGCAGATTTTATTGCAATGGATGAAATAGAAAAAGCTGGTATTGCAAATGATATTTGGCAGTTTCCGGTTGTGCTTCTGCCTGTTGTTTTAAATGGCAAAGGTGAAGGAATAGTTTTAAGGCCTGTTAGCTCAAAAGAAGCCATGACTGCAAAGTTCTATCCTTTGCCTGAAAAAACTTTGAAAAAAATAGCTGCAAAAATCATGAAAATAAATGGGGTTGGCGCCATAATGCTAGATGTAACACACAAACCTCCTGCAACAATAGAATGGGAATAAGACCACAAAAAAAACGCAGAAACTCGCATTACGAATTTGCAAAGATTTAAATATTAATAAAACATTAAATTGAAACATGAGCAAAGAATTTGAAGTCATAAAAACACAAGTAATCAAAAGCGTTTCAATATATTTATTGGTTGTAATACTAGCTGGTTTTGGGTTATCAGCATTCATTGAAGGAATTAGACAACATTTGGCGGGTTATTCTACAAACGGAACTTTATTATACATGACAAGTTTTGGTTCGATAATAACTGCAATAGGAGTTTATTTGAGGGGAAAAAGAATAATTGAAAGTTCCCCTTGAATAAGAGTTTTTTAAAAGCGATTTTTTTTATAAAAACAACTAATTATTTATAAGTTTCTCAAGCCAAATGATTTTGAAAAGTTTTTTTAAGGGCTGATAGCTCAGACAGCTAGAGCGTCCGGTTCGCATCCGGAAGGCGGCGGGTGCAAGTCCCGCTCAGTCCATAAAAATTTTAAAACTATTAATAGAAATCAATTTTAGAGTATTTATAATTAGATTCTTGTCACCTTTTCTTCAATAGCTTGTTTTTTTACTGCTTCCGCGATTTTTGGGACTATGGACTTATCCAAAGGACTTGGCAAAATATTTTCTTTTGAGGGTTTTGGAATTGAAGATGCAAGAGCAATAGATGCAGCCATCAGCATTGACGGAGTGATTTTTGTGGCTTTTGCATCAAGCGCGCCTCTGAAAATTCCTGGAAATCCAAGAACATTGTTTATTTGATTTGGAAAGTCGCTTCTGCCTGTTCCTACAATGGCTGCTCCTGCAGAAATAGCATCTTTTGGCATTATTTCAGGTATTGGATTAGCCATTGCAAAAATTATTGGGTCTTTTGCCATTGATTTGACCATGTCTTTTGTAAGCAACCCGGCTTTGCTTACACCTATAAATACATCAGCATCAACCAATGCATCTTCAAGGTTTCCTACTTTAACATTATGATTAGTTATTTCAGCCAACATTTTTTTGTGGCTTGGTAAATCCTGCCTGTTTTTGTTTATTATACCATTGCTGTCAACAACCAAAACTTCTTTTACTCTGGAACAAAGAGCAGTATCAAATCCGGAACATGTCAATTGCTTGCATATTGCTGTGCCAGCGGCTCCGGCACCACTTACAACAACTTTTACTGAAGAAGGGTCTTTTTTCACCACTTTAAGCGCATTTGAAAGAGCCGCTTGGACAACTACTGCAGTCCCATGCTGGTCATCATGCATTACTGGAATCCCTATGTCTTGCAATTTTTTTTCAATTTCAAAACACCTTGGCGCTGAAATATCTTCAAGGTTTATGCCTCCAAAAATAGGTGAAATTGCTTTTATGATTGAAACTATTTCATTCACATCCTTTGTTGCCAAAGCAATTGGAAAAGAATCTATTCCTGCAAATTCCTTGAAAAGCATGGCTTTTCCTTCCATTACAGGAATAGAGGCTTCAGGCCCTATGTCTCCTAATCCAAGAACCGCGGTTCCATCCGTAACCACTGCAACAGTGTTGCTTTTTATAGTATAATCAAAAACCTTTTTTTTGTCCTTGGCTATTTCAATGCACGGCTCGGCAACCCCTGGAGTATAGACAAGTGAAAGCTCGTCTTTGGATTTTATTTTTATTTTTGATTGGACAGAAAGCTTGCCTTTTAAATTATAATGCAATTCAATAGCAGAGGATTTTGAAAAATCCATGAAGAAAAAAAATATGCGATTTATTAATTAATGTTTGTGTTGAAAAAGCAGAATACAAAAAAACAATGGTTCTTTAGATGTTTTGCATAGGAATAATTTTATTATCCATGCATATTATTTATTTGGTTTTAATATGAACGAAGAATATGAAAAAAACCATAAAAACAAACCTGAAAAGGACGATAAAAACACCGTTGATATTTTTGAGGAAATGCTAAAAGACAACGAAAAGCAATCAAAAGTTGAATCTTTGCGCCAAGCTATTGACAATAATGAAAAGGAGATAATGCCAGAAGACTATGAAGAAAAAGAAGCTGAAAAAACAATGAAAAGCGAATGGATGGATTTTTCAGACAGCGAAGAAGAGGAAGAATATTTGGAGGAATATGGTGCGGAAGAATGGGTTGAAGAAAAAAAGAAAAAAAAACAAAAGAGCGAATCAAACAATACAAAAAAAGTTGAACATGCTGCGGAAAAAAACAAAACAGAAGAACAAAAGCAAACACAAGAAGAAAACAACCAAACAATAAATCAACAAAACCAAGCACAAGAAGAAGAGGAAAAAGACAATTACAAAACAATTGTTGAAAAAGAATTAGCAGAACCTAGCAAAGACAAGAAAAGCGAAAAAACAACAAAAGAAAACGAAACGAAACAAAACAATCAACACAAAAAAAATCAAATGCAAGAAGAAAAAAACAAAACAACGCCTAGAGAAGATGAAACAATCGAAGACAATGACGATGAAATTGCTGATGAAGAGGATTATCCAGATTTTGATGAAAACGAAGATGAAAAAAGCCCTGAAGATTGGGATGATGAAGAATTTGATTTTGATGTAGACCATTATTCTCGCGAGGAAAAAAAATACGTTGCGCCCAGCAAGGAAGAAATAAAAAAAGTGATTTTGGAAAAAGCTGACAAATCCGCGACTAACGTACAACCTGAAGAAGTTTTGCAGGAAGAGACAAAACTTTCTTTTCTTTCAGACAACGAAAAAAAAGCGGTTTTTATTGGCAGAAAAGCCAGTGTTTTTGCAAATTATAAATTTGAAGGCGGGTTGCATGTTGGGAAAGTGAAAGAAAAAGAATTTGAAGATTGGGATGTTTATCTTGACTCTCTTAATCCACACGTGGTATTTGTTTGCGGCGCAAGGGGTTCTGGAAAATCATACGTTTTGGGTGTAATAGCTGAAGAGCTAGCGGAAAAAAACAAAAATGTAGGTATTATAGTAGTTGATCCAATCGGTGTTTTTTGGTCTATGAGGTTTCCAAATAAAGACCAAAAAGAGATTGAAAAGCTTAAAGAATGGGGTTTGGATGCCAAAGGTTTGAACAATGTCAAAGTTTTTATACCTGAAGGAATGAAAGGGCAAGTGCCAAAATCAACTTATGACGCTGGATTTTCAATAAAGCCTTCATTGCTTACAAGCGAAGATTGGGCTTTGACTTTTGGAGTTGATAGGTTTTCGGTTTCTGGGCTTTTGCTTGACAAGGTTTTGAAAAAAGTGGAAAAAGGATACAAAAAAATAGAAGGAAATGTAAAAGTCCAGCCAAAAGGTGCTAATTATTCTTTGGATGACCTTATTGAGTGCCTTGAAACAGATTCCGAACTTAATAGCAAGGACAAAGGATACAAACCTGATTCAATAAGAGCAATTGTAAGCAGATTTGAAGCTGCAAAGAGTTGGGGTATTTTCCACGAAAAGGGCACGGCACTTGGAGAACTATCCAGAGAAGGACAATTAACAATATTGGATACTTCATTCTTGGAAGACAACGTAACTGCTCTTGTTATTGGAATACTTTCAAGAAGACTGCTTGCTGCAAGAAAAATATCAACAAGAAAAGAAGCAGCCAACAAATTCAAGTCTTTAAGCATGAATGAACTCTTGGAGCTTGAAATCCCCCCGACTTGGCTATTCATAGATGAAGCACATACCCTTATACCAAGCGGAAATGAAATAACCGCGGCTACTCAAGGGCTCATTGAGTATGTAAAACAAGGAAGAAGGCCCGGACTTTCGGTTGTCTTTGCAACGCAACAGCCTTCCGCAATAAATACAAAAGTTCTAAGTCAATTAGACATAATAATTACTCATAAATTGATATTTGACGATGACATAAAAGCTGTTTTCAAAAGAACTCCTACGATAATTCCAAGAAAATACAGAGCCCCGAATTTCATTAAAACTTTGCCTGTTGGCGTGGCTTTGACAGGCGACAGGCGAGAAGAAACAAGCAGGGCTTTTGTCATGGCTATTAGGCCAAGAAAATCTCAACACGAGGGCAGAGATGCTGAAACCACCGGAATGGCTGAGCAAATTGATGTAAGCCAGGTTGATAAAATTGCATTCGAAATGCTGGTGAAAAACATCAAAGAGGAAAAATCGCTTGACATGGATAAAGCAAAACTTGCAATAGAAACATTGAACTCCAAATACAAAGCAAAAGTCGACATGGATAAATTGTTGAAAAAACTGGTTGAAGCTGGCTTTATGGTTAGTTCTGACAAGATAGAAATTGCAGGACTTGAAAAGTTTGCTAAAAATCCAATTGCAGAGTCAAAAGATGAAACACTGGAAGCATTTAAGGAAGATGAATTGGAACTCAAAAAATTATCCAAAGAACCTTTTGAAAAAGAAAAAAAATTCGAAGAATTGAAAAAAGAGATTAGCTCTATTGTGGAGCCAACTGTTGAAATTTTGACTCTTCCACAAAGAATTGATGAAAAAACAGCTTTAAAGCTGGCTGACAGTATAAGAAAAAAAGCCATTTTCGGAATATTTGGAAAATCGGAATCAATAGAAGGAATTATAATGAAATATTCGCCAATATGGAAAATAATTTACGATGCCATTACAAGCAGGAGAGAACTCATAGCCAAAGAATGTTATATAAATTCAAAGTCTGGCGAATTCTTGCACTTCAAAAATGGACAATTCATAGAATCAAGAGGCTTAAGAGCCATGAGCATATTGTCACAAGAAGAAATTGAAGTAATAAAACTTCTGCGAGGAAAAAACATGGTTGTCCAGGAAATAATGGCTGCAGCAAATATTGATGAAGCCAAAGCTTTAAGAACAATAAACAGGCTTTTAGAAAAAAAATTGATAATCAAAAAAAACGAAAATGAAAAATCTTTGTATAGTGTTTCAAATTATATTGATTTGCCGCCAGATGAAAGGCACGAATTACTTTCATCAATTTCAGCCTTGCCATTCACAAAAATGGAAGCCATAAACGTTGAAAAGGAAAAAGTTTCAAAAGACGAGGCTGTTGAATCATTCAAAAAACTTTGGCCAAACACCATAGTAAAAAGAATAGAAGTACTTTATTGGCCAATTTGGAACATTTCTTTAACCCTTAACGACAAAAAAAGAATTGTCCAAGTTGATGCAGTAACTGGAAAAATAATCTAAAAAACCAAAAAAAATCATTTTTTGAATTCACACGGCAAAACAATTGAATTAGGCATCAAGACAGCACCACAATTGATTGCAGAATTCACACCTGTTTTTACATTGTCAAAAACAAGCGCGCCAAGTTTTTTTCTGCCTGAATCCATTACTTCCCAATCAATTTCAACTTTAATTGTATTACCATCATGCCTCAAATTGGCTATTTTTGTACCTGCGCCCAAATTGCAATTTCTGCCTATTACGCTGTCCCCAACATAAGAATAATGCGGTATTTTGGTGCCAGAAAGTATTATTGAATTTTTTATTTCGGAAGTTCCCACATGGACTCTTGGCGCTAGTATTGTGCCATTGCGCAAAAACGCATTAGGTCCGACAGTGCATTCTTCACCTATATAAACATTGCCTTCAATCCTTGTACCTGACTTTATTATGGCGCCTTTACCCAAATAAAGTTTGCCAATCACCAAAACACCTTGCTCTATTGTCCCAAAATTGGCAGTTTCCAATTTTTGCATAATAATTTCGCCTTTTTCAACAATTTTCCAATATTCAAAAACCTTTCCTTTGGAAATCAAATCCTCTGTTTCCTTGATCAAGCTTTCTATTTCCTCATTCATTTGCCTATCTCCTCTTTCACAGCCTTTGCAATTCGTGCTGCAAAAAGCTTTACTTGCCTAAGGTTTTTTCCCTCAACCATTATTCTGCATATATTTTCAGTCCCGCTGTATCTGATTAACACCCTTCCCTTGTCTTTAAGAGCTTTTTCCACAACAGATAATATTTTAGAAGTCTTTTCCAATTGTTCAATCGGCTTTTTTTCTTTTACTTCAACATTATGCAAAACCTGTGGATAATGCTTGAAAATTTGCAATAAAGAAGAAACACTTTTGCCTGAAGATTTCATCAACCTTAAAAGTTGCAATGAAGTTATTATTCCATCGCCAGTAGTTGAATAATCGCCAAATATTATATGCCCAGATTGTTCTCCACCAAAATTGAACCCGCCTTTCCTCATTTCATCAATAACATACCTGTCCCCTACTTTTGTCCTCACGACAGAAATACCATTTTTATTCAGAAAATTCTCAAACGACGAATTGCTCATCACGGTTGTAACAACAGTGTCTTTTGACAGCTTTCCCTTGGATTTGAGTTCAATTGCAAGCCTTGCTATCAAATTATCCCCATTAATTTCCTTTCCATGGGAATCCACTACAACAACCCTGTCCGCATCCCCGTCAAGAGCTATACCAATATCTGCTTTTTCTGTTACAACAATCTTTGACAATTTTTCAATATTCGTGGCTCCACAATTCAAATTTATGTTATAACCATTAGGCTGGTTATTTATTGCAATTACCGAAGCACCAAGCTCTGAAAATATTTTAGGAGCCACGGAATAAGCCGCGCCATTAGCACAATCAACAACTATTTTTATGCCGGAAAGAGAAAAATCCTTTATGGAAGATTTCGCAAATTCTATGTATCTGCCCTTTGCATCATCAACCCTATAAGCCTTGCCAATATTACTGCTTTCTTTCCCAACAATTTTTTCCGAAAAAATAATATCTTCTATTTCGTGCTCCTCGTCATCTGAAAGCTTATAGCCTTTGGAATCAAATATTTTTATTCCATTGTCTTCAGCAGGATTGTGCGAAGCAGAAATCATTATTCCCGCATCGGCATTGAAAGACCTTGTAAGGTGTGAAATTGCCGGAGTCGGCATTGGACCAATAAGCAAAACAGTTGCACCCATTGAAACCATGCCTGAAGTTATTGCAGTTTCAATCATATAACCTGAAACCCTAGTATCCTTGCCAATGACTATTTTAGGCGGATTGTTTTTTTTGGAAAAATACAACGCAATAGCTTTTCCAAGAGAAAGCATAAGCTCCGGAGTCATTGGATATTCGTTTGCTTTACCCCTTATTCCATCTGTGCCGAAAAGCCTTCTCATTTCATTTCACCGTTACACTCTTTGCAAGATTTCTTGGCTTGTCAGGATCAAGCCCGCGCAAAATCGCAAGCCAATATGACATTACCTGCATTGGAATAATTAATGATATCGTATTCGCATTTCCACAATCAGGCACTTTTATCCAAAAATCAAAATAATCACTTGGCACAGAATCGACACCTACAATAAAAGCCCCTCTGCTTTTCATTTCAATTGCATTGCTCAAAGTCAAAGACCTTGTTTCTGGGGTGCAAATAACAATTGCAATAGTCCCATTTTCAATAAGAGCTATTGTACCATGCTTCAATTCTCCTCCTGCAAAACCCTCTGCATGAATATAACTTACTTCTTTTATTTTAAGTGCGGCTTCCAAAGCAGACGAATAAGCAAGCCCTCGCCCTATCACAAAAATATTATTAACTGAATAAATCTTATTCTTCACAACAAAATCCTTCATCAAATAATTATACTGAGAAACTAAAGGTGCAATGTTATCAACCGAAGACAACAGCAAGTTTTTTCCTTCCTGGATTTTTCCTGCAAATGAATAAGCAAGTAAAAGCAAGATAGCCAATTGTGAAGTATAGCTTTTTGTTGATAAAACGCATATTTCAGGACCTGCATTCATCAACAAAGTACAATCAGAAATACGCATAAGAGTAGAATCCATGACATTCACAATTGAAACAACTTTTGCACCATGAGCCTTTGCCGCTTTAACAGCTTCTATTAAATCAGCCGTTTCCCCGCTTTGGCTCACTGCAAAAACCAAAGAGCCATCGCTTACAGAAGCTGAAAATTGAGGAAACTCGGAAGCCAACATTGCTCTGGCATCAACATTTGAAACGGAATTAAAAAAATAGGTCCCCGCAATACATGCATGATAAGAAGAACCGCAACCCAAAAGAAAAATATTTTTTGCTTTTTTTGCGAATTCTGAAATTTTGGCAAGGTTTTTTTCAGACTGCTCAACAGCTCTTTTTATCGTATCAGACTGTTCAAATATTTCCTTCAACATAAAATGTTCAAAATTTCCTTTTTTTGCCTGCTCAAAACTCCATTGCAACTCCTTAATACAATAACTTGATTTTTTTCCTGAAAACAAATCAAAAACCTCAAGCGATCCAGACAAAACCGCCATAGAACCATCTTCAAGAAAAACAGCCTTTTTGGTATGAGAAATAAAAGAAGTCGCATCAGAACCCAAAAAAATATTTTCATCGGAAATACCAACAACCAATGGAGATCCGTTTCTTGCACAATAAATCTTGTTCTCGCCTAAATGAATTGCCGCAACAGCATAATTCCCTTGGGTTTCAAGCAAGGCTTTCCTAAAAGCATTATGAAAGTTCAAGTTAAAAGAAAGATTATATTCTATCAAATTTGCTATTACCTCCGAATCGGTTTGAGAATAAAATTTAAATCCGTTTTCTAAAAGTTTTTTTTTCAATTCGGAAAAATTTTCGACAATTCCATTATGAACTATTGCAACTTGCCCATTGTTTGATATATGTGGATGCGCATTTTCCTTGGTAACACCGCCATGAGTAGCCCATCTTGTGTGCCCCAAACAAACTTCAGCGTTAGAATTATGATTGTTCAGCAAAGCAACTCCTATTTTGCCAACGTGCTTTTCAACCTGAAAACCACCATTTTCAGGAAAAACAATTCCCCAAGAATCATAACCCCTGTATTCAAGCGATTTGAGCCCTAAAAAAGCTTTTTCAACAGCATTTTTCCCTATAACGCCTGATATACCACACATGACACTTAATTAAAAAGATAAAAGTTAAAAAACAATGTCAATATATTATTATAAAATTTTTAATACTAGTATGAAAATTTTAAAGGTGATAATTTTGGAAGGGAAACTTATTTTTTCTGACAAAGAGGAAAACGAAATACCAATAAATATTTTGAACAATCCTGAAAAATTAAGACCGTTGCTTTCAAGGCAATGTTGGCAAGTATTTGAAAAATTGGCTGAAAAACCAAGTTTTCCGGCTGAACTTTCAAAGGAACTTGGTTTAAGCGAGCAAAAAGTATATTACTACATAAAACAAATGAAAATTTCTGGTTTGATAGATTTGGAAAGGACTGAAGAAAGAAACGGAGCGCTTGCAAAATACTATTCAACTATTTCAAATGCTTTTGCAATCGTTGCAAATTTTGATTCAACTAAAACTTTATCAACACAATTAAAAGGCAGTGGAAAAAAAGTTGTTAAATTGGAGTTTCTTTCTGAATTTTCAAAAAAGAACATTTTTTCAGGCAAAATAGTTGTAGGATCTCCAGATCCTCATGGAAAATTCAAAGCAAGAGCCAGGGACGGACATCTTTCAGCGGAAATCACTTCATTCATCGGAGCAAACTTTTTAGGCTATGAAACGCCTCTTGTTTTCTTGGATACTATGGTTAAGGATCTTAAAGATGAAAACTCAAATCTCTTAATAATAGGCGGACCACTTACAAACAAGCTAGCAGAACAGGTAAACGTCTTTCTGCCAATAAAATTCATTCCGTCTGGCGGAAATTGGGTCATAAAATCGAAAATTTCAGGTAAAGAATATAACGACGATTCAATAGGAGTAATTGAAAAAATACCGCACCCATATTTCAAAAACAAACACATAATTTTAATAGCTGGAAAAAGAAATTCAGGAACAATTGCAGGCATAATAGCTTTGACAAAAAAAACCAATCAATGTTCAAAACCAAACAATTTTGACAAAAAAACAAATGCGAAAGTAGTGGAAGGATTAGACATAAATGGCGATGGGTTTATAGATGAAATAGAATTCAAAGAGTAAAACACATTCAGCCAAAGATAACATAACACAAAAATGCAGGAGTAATGCTTAAATATTAATTCAGGTATTTGCTGAATAATGAAAATAGAATTTGACAATTTTATAGGGCAACCATGCAATTCCAGAACAGCATATGAATTCGTGCCAAAAAGGGAATACTCTTTGAACCTTGAATTACTTGCAAAAAAATTAAGGGAAAAAGAGGTTTTTATCGAAATAGAAACGCCATATCTCTTGATGTTGAAATTCGGCGGGAAAGACGTATCTATTTTTAAAAGCGGAAAAATAATAGTAAAATCAACCAACAAAAAGGAAAACGCGAAAAAAATAGCAACATCCTTGATAAAAAAAATAAACAATTAAAATTAAAAAATTGCTAAAAAATGTTCCTGCAAAAAATGACAAAAAGGCTTGGTAAAAAAACAAAAAAAATACCAAAAACTTAAAAAAAATAAAAATTGCCAAAAAGGTTAACAAAACCAAGCCAAAAAAAGTAATTGAATTTCAAAAATAAAACAAAAAAAACAATTCAAACAAACACATAAAAAAAGACTATAAAAAAATACTCAAAACTGGCTCAAAAAAAAACAAAAAAAAGTGGTTTGCCAAAAAAAATCAACTAAAAAAAAACAAAAAAAACGCCAAAAAAACAGCTTGACAAAAAAAGAATTCAAAAAAAATGGCAAAAAATTGGCTTGCAAAAAAAACAAAATTTCAAACAAAAAAAAACAAAATCCAATTAAAAAAATAATTGACAAAAAAAAGAATTCAAAAAAAAAAAAGAAAAATGACAAAAAAAATGGCTCGAAAAAACAAACAACAAAAACACAAAAAAAATTGGCTCACAAAAAAAACAAAATTGGCTCGCAAAAAAAACAAAATTTCAAAAAAAAAAAAAAAAAAAAAAAAAAAAAAAAAAAAAAAAAAATAAAAAAATAAA
>CAZNZM010000009.1:0-39378 GCA_964577555.1 uncultured archaeon | reverse complement strand
CTAAAAATAAAAAAAATATTCAAAGTAATATCAAAAGCAAAAGCAACAGCAATAGTTACAAGTGAAAGAGTGGAAGGTTCAAACGGATTAAGCAGAGACACAGTATCTGAATTCCTGTGCGACGGAGTTCTATTGCTTTCATCAACAGCAATGGGAAAAAAAAGAGTGAGAACAATAGAAATATGCAAAATGCGTCACACTGACACACCAGGCGGAAGATACGATCTGGAAATAAATGAAAAAGGATTGTCAATTCTCAGCCTGTGAATCATGATATGCGCATAAAAAATGATTTAGTTGGATGGTTTCTCAAAAACGCCGTAATTCCGAGACTCATAACAATAGACATACCCGGTTTTGTCATAGTAAAAAACAATTGGAAAGGGGAAAAAATAAATCAAAGAAACATTTTTTACTCTGAAAAATTTATGGCAAACCTTGAAACAAAATTACATGAAAAACTCGGAGAAAAAGGCGACAAAATAGCTTATTCAATAGGAATAAATTACGGCAACGCATACTGCAACTCGTTTGCAATACCAAGGCTAGGAATAGACCACGAAAAAACAATAGACGACTTTATAGTATTCTACTCAGCCTTCATGGGAGTAACGTGGGGAGAATTTGTTGATTACTCATACAACCTAAAAACAAAAACAGCAACAATAGACTTTGGAAACCACATAGTATGCAACAAAAATGGATTGGGACACGCATTCACAAGCGGAAACATAGGCGGAGGATGGCAATACATAACACAAGATCAAACAGTACAATCAACACAAACACAATGCATAGGCAAAGGAGCCCAAACATGCAAAGTAATCATGGGCCCGGCAACATGGCTGGACAAACAAGGACTAAAACACTTCAACGAAACAGCAAAAATATCATTCAAAATAGACGAAACATACACCCAAATGAATTCACCAAAAAAACTTGAATATTCAAATACATCAATGCAAAAACTAATATCCACAGGATTCTTTGACTTCAACGAAAACAAACTCAGCCTCAACAACGACAGATACTGCTTTACAGGCATAGAATTGCTTTACACAATGGAACTCCTTGGAAAAGAAGACAAGAAATTCGGACAAATAATATTTGACTCTGCATTCCAACAAGGCGCCGAAATAGCAAGCAAAGAAATAGACAACGAATACACAACTTTCATACCAGACCTATTAGCTGCACTAGGATTTGGCGACACACTAATCCTAAAAAAATCTGATTTGCTTGAAATACAGACAAATTATTACCCATACTTAGAAAAATACGACAAAATAAACTACTACTACTATCGCGGTCTGCTTTCAGGACTTCTCAGCGGATTTTTCAACAAAAAAATTTTATTAAAAAATTTTTCAACAGAAATTTCTGAGGGAAACTTAAAATTGTACTTATACTAAAAAACAAAAAATCAGCCAAATAAAAATCGCTTTGATTGATTTTATTATAAATTTATTTTAATTGAAATTTAAGTAAACATTAAAATAATATTTTTCTAAAATTTTATAAAAGATGTCATTTTTTCAATAATCCATGTTTAGCCATTATTGCAAGTATGTCATTTAACATTTGCTTTGCAACTTCTTCAGAAACCTTTCTGTTTTCAAGCAATGCTTTCTCTATTTCTCTCAGGCGAGCATCTTCTTTCTCGCCAAGTCCATGATATGACGAATCAGCCAAGCTCATCTCCCTAACATATTCTTTCAACTGCCTAAGCCCAGCCTCAATCCTGCCGGCCAAAGTATAAACTCTCAAAGGTTTAATTCTTACTTTTTTTGCATCATTTTTTTTGGAGTTTGCTTTTTTGGCTTTAGTCTCATGTTAAAATCAAACTGCAAAGTTGTATAAAAATCATATCCCAAACGCGGCAGTATAATTCTGAGAACCTTGTTTTTGAATAAATTTTTATATTCGCAATGTGGTTATGTTATAATGTTTAAGACAAGTTCACTATATGAAAAATTTATAGAAAAAATCGGATTTTTGGGCTTTTTATCATTTGCAATGACATTCATTTCAATATTTGTTGAAATGGGATTCCAATTTTTAGGCTTGCCAATGGAACGGCTTTTGCCGAGTCTATTTTTTGGTTCAACATTTTTTTGTTTTGGGCTTCTTGCTCTTCTACAAAATAAAGAAAATAAACTAAGCTATAAAAACGTAAATTTGGTTGGTGGATTTACAATGTTTTTTGTTGGCTTTATAGTACTAATTGTTTTTGGTTGGATTGCAATAAATAAACAGCCTTTTTATCTTTTCTTTTTTCTGGCTACTTTAATATTTGCGATTATTATCCCAAAAGGAATTTTCAAAGAAGAAAAAGCCGAATATGTAAGTTTTACTAGCGACAGCGTGGTTATAAAAAAAAACAATTTAACGAACAAAATTATTCCTTATAGTTCAATAAAAAAAATTTCAATTTTGGAAGGATCGAATACGTTAGAAATAGTATTAGAAATAGTATCAACTTTAGACACTACAAGTTATGCTTTAGAAAATTCATTTTTAATTTTAAAGGATTCTCTTGACAAGTTGCAGGGTTTTTCAAAAGTGGAACAATTTATTCAGTCTTCTAATGGAAAACCATTAAAAAATATCATGATAATTGATTCAAAAACACCTACAAGGACAATTGTGAATAATGGCAATATAATAACTGAATATTATAATCAGACATCTGGTCAATGGCTACGGGAAGGAAGATATAGGCATTTTATACAGTACATTAATAAAAATTTTTCGGGAAAAAGTGATGAAAATGCTTGGATAAGAAGAGTTATAGTTTCACTCTTTATTTTCATGTTAATAGTTTCAATAGGGTTTGTTTTCATCCCGAAGAAAAATTACCTTGCCAACGGGCCAATCACAAATTCAAATCAAAAGTTGATTGAAGAAAAAATGATTGAAGAAAAAACCATAGTTGCGGGAGAAAAGGCAACTTTACGGAAAAGTGGGTTGGATCGCTGGTATTATGTGCGAGGCAATGGGAATTATGCTAATAAAACCATGTCAATCCTGCTATTTTCTACCAAGGAAATTGGGCATGAATACACCATGTACACTGGGGAAAATATTATTGAAAAGAAAAAATGCGCGGACATCGGCATTGCGGAAAACGGAAACATAATCCTAATAGCAGCTGGGTGCGAAGGCGAGACCTTGAACACATTTTTTGGTGAATACCTTGCAGATAACTTGCTCATAAAAGAAGTCCGTATTGACGACCTGAATGAGCTGAATTCATATGCTGTGATTGAGGCCTCGCCGCCAAAATAATTTGAAATCGCTTTTTCAACAAATTATGCCTAATAATATCTACAATTTGACTTTTATAGAAGCCAACAAATAAACACCCTCAAAATCCGATAACCTTGCTACCGTTCTGCAATCAAATTATTTTCACCACTAAACCGAGAAGTTTTTTTTCTTTTTTGGTTCAACCAGCCTGGCGGCTAAGTCAAAAATGATGTGATTGATGTCGTGCATAAAACCCAAAAAAGAAAAATTAATTAGATTTACGTTTTTCTTTTTTGGGCCACCAAGCCGAACCATTTTCTTTTTTTTTGGTTCAGCTTTTTTCTTTTCTTGAAAAGAAAGAAGGTGACATGAAACCCGATTTAAGAGTTCTACTCGAGTTTTTAGTACAGGTGGACTGAACATCTCGCCGAAGCTTGATGCTTACATCCCCTGCCTATCAAACCGGTCTTTTGCCGGAACCCTCGTCCCTAGCCTCCTGCTTTTTACGGCAAGAGTTTCAGGATTGGGCGTCTCTTTTCGGGGGCTTCTTCAAGCTTAGATGCTTTCAGCTTTTATAAGCCATGGCGTAGCTACCCAACGACTGCCCTGTCGGACAATTGGCTAACCAGTGGCCACGAAGCACCGTTCCTCTCGTACTCAGTGCTCCTTCCCCTCAGACGCCCGGCAATTCCAACAGATAGTAACCAAACTGGCTCGCACCGTTCTTAACCCAACTAACGTTCGGTTTTAATCAGTTAACACCTGCACCCTTGGCAGCTTATGCACTGCCAGGATACCAAGAGCCGACGGCGAGGTCGCAAACCGCGGGGTCGATGTGAACTCTCACCCGCGACCACTCGATTACCCCCAGGGTAAATTCACTGTAAGACCAGAGTGCCATTAAGGCGCTTCTGACGTTCGCTAAGCCCTGCTTTCGCATCCGCGAACCTTGCTGTGTAGTTCACGGTCAAGCGTGCTTTTACCTTTGCATTCAACCGAGAATTTCTGACTCTCGTGAGCACACCTTTGGGCGCCCCTGATACTTTTTCAGGGGCGTGCCGCCCCAGCCTAACTACCCACCTAATGGTGTCCCCTTCCGGGTGAGCGGTTCAAGTTCCTAAGGTCGGTGTTACATTGTTGCTCCACAATTCCTGGCGAAATTGCTTCGGCGCTCCCGACTACGCTCGACATAGAAACTCAAACCACAACATCAGGCTGTAGTAAATCTCCGTGGGGTCTTCTCTTCCCGTTGGAATTCCGCGGCATATTCACCGCGCAGCGAGTTCATCAGGCACCTATTCGGGACAGTGGGGATCTCGTTACTCCGTTGGACAAGCCGACAATCAATCGGCAAGGCATCATGCTACCGTGAGAGCCTCAGAGTTAGGCCCGCTCTTCACCAGCGCTTAGTCCCCTTGAACGGGGGTTTCACGTACTGGCAGTGAGCAGGAGTCAGCGACTATGCACACCATTGCTGGCTAGCAGTCACCTGTGTTTTTGATAAACAGTCGGATCCCCCTTGTTATTGAAACCTGCAGTCTGCACTGCAGGCACCCCTTATACCAAAGGTACGGGGCTAATGTTGCCGAGTTCCCTGAATAGATTTGCCCTGTTCGTCTTGGCTTACTCAGCCAGGGGCACCATTCTCGGTTCTTGGTACGGTCATTTGGAATCCTTTCTCATTCCGTTTTCAGGGGCTCCAGGCCTCAAGTTTAGATTGCTCCTATTCCCTGCTTTACTCCCTTTCTCGCCATTACGGCTCTCCAGGGACTTATACAGGTTAAACACCGCGACGGCGGTGCAAACTCTAGCCCAAAGCGTCCGAAATGAGACTATCGTTGCCGAAAACGTATCCAAATGGTACGCGAATATGAACGCGTTTCCCTTTTGGCTGCGACAAATTACGTACAGCCTTAGGACCGACTAACCCTTAGCTTATAATAAGCGCTAAGGAACCCTTGCCCTTTCGACGGAGACGATTCGCACGTCTCTATCTTATTACTAGCACGAGGATCCATATCTCAAACGGATCCACAGGACATCACTGCCCTGCTTCTACTCCATTTGAGCACCTCCCTACCAATTGCACTCTCAGAATGCACTTCTCGGGTGTCGGCAGCGGATTTTAGCCCAGATTATCTTCAGGGCCACTTCCCTAGATGTGTGAGCTGTTACGCTTTCTTTAAAGGGTGGCTGCTTCTAAGCCTACCTCCACATTGTTTTAGGAAAATGACACCTTTTGCCCTTTCACACTTAATCCGCATTTATGGGCCTTAACCCGAGTCTGGGTTGTTCCCCTTCAGGACACGGGGTTTACCCCACGTGCCCCTACTCGTTCCATCTATGACGGTTGCAGATTGGGAGTTTGACAAGAAAGCCGGAAGTTTCCAACCGGTAATTTCTAATCAGTATCTCTACCCCACAACCAATCTCCGGAACGGCAAGCCTAAGAGCTTCTTCGGGAGGAACCTGCTATCACCACGTTCGAATGGCATTTTACTCCTATTCTCAGATCACCCGAGTAGTTGGACTAACAGCGGTGGCGGCCCTCCATCCCCCGGAAGGGGGATTTCAGCCTGTCCAAGAATAGATCACGTGGTTTCAGGTCTGACGTTTGTGACTTGGGCACTTATCATACCCTGCCTCTCATAAAAACTGCAGGCACTCGCTTTCGCTTCGGCTGCTCCCCGAAAGGGATTAGCCTCGCCACAACCGTCAACTCCCTCGCTCGTGTTTCAGGACGAACGACAAGACACTGAATAGCCTTTGTCGAAAAAACCATTGCTGATTTTTCCTTCCAAAGGTTTTGCCTCTTCTGTGCCTTGCCAGCCTATGACCATATAGTTTCAGGCGCTTTTAACTCCCTGTTAAGGGTGCTTTTCAACTTTCCCTCACGGTACTAGTGAGCTATCGGACTTGGAGAATATTTAGGATTACCAGTTAATGACTGGCACGTTTTGACGCGATATCCGACGCGCCATACTCAGGATACCGGGCACTCAACTTGCTTTGCTTCACTTACGCGGCTTTCACGATCTATGGCGGCACATTCCAGTGCACTTCAGCTCGCAAAACAACTTGTAACCCAGTCCATACCCCACAGCTCCCAATGCTCACGCATCGGGATTCGGTTTGTCCTCTTCCGTCTTCGGTCGACCCTACTAACGGAATTGCTATTGCTTTCTTTTCCTGCCGGTACTAGGATGCTTCGGTTCCCGGCGTTCCCGTTCCTTACGGAACCGTTCAGGAATCCACGGTTCAACGCCTGCATGCGGCTCGCCGTGGCTTATCGCAGCTTGCCACGCCCTTCAACGGTTTCCAAGCCTAGTCATCCACTATATGGCTTACAGAACTCTTAAATCGACGGGTCTGCCTATGCACGACTTCACAGCCAAAGGCATTGGGAATGCCATCAGCTCCATCACACAACCAAAAACAACTTTGGTTGTGTCTTACTTAAATTCAACCATTTAATTTTTTCTTTAGTAAGTATAAAAACAACTTTTCTTTTCTCCTGAAAAGAAAAGCATTTGGACCCTACGGGATTTGAACCCGTGGCCTCTCCGATGCAAACGGAGCGCTCTGCCACTGAGCTAAGGGCCCAAAAATTCTCATTGAACCCTAGCTCTCCGCGGCGAAAGCCGGTTGCATATGAGAGTATATATAGCCCAAAACAAATACTTTCCAAATTTTGCAAACGAAAAATGAAAAGCGCTTGCAGGTCTGCCAATCAAAGTTCCAAGAGCAGAAAACACGTTGCCTTGAAATGATATTCAAGGCGTTGAAAGGAGGTGATCCGTCCGCAGGTTCCCCTACGGACACCTTGTTACAACTTAGCCCCCCTCGCGAAACCTGGAATCGACATTCCTCAAAAGAGGTATGCCTCATCCAAATCTCACTCAGCTGGCTTGATGGGCGGTGTGTGCAAGACGCAGGGACTTATTCACCGCACGATAGTGACATGCGATTACTGGGGATTCCATCTTCATGAGGGTGGGTTACAACCCTCAATCCGAACTGAGGACAAGTTTATGGGATTAGCTTGCCCTTTCGGGTTTGCAACTCATTGTCTTGTCCATTGTATGCCGCGTGTAGCCCAGGAGATTCGGGCCATACAGATCTACCGTTGCCCACTCCTTCCTCAGTATTGCTACTGCAGTCCCCATAGAGTGCTCTCCTGGAATCAGAAGATCGCAACTATGGGCATGGGTCTCGCCCGTTGCCTGAGTTGACAGGACGCTTCATAGTACGAGCTGACGATGACCATACAACACCTCTCAGCGTGTCAGGAAAGCCCTTTAGACTGTCCATCATTCTGCTGTCGCCCCTGGTGAGTTTTCTGGCGTTGTGTCCAATTAAACCGCAGCATCCACCCCTTGTAGTGCGTCCCCGCCAATTCCATTAAGTTTCACCCTTGCGAGTATACTCCCCAGGCGGCGGACTTAAGACCTTCGCTTCGGCACCCCCGCACTACATGAGCGCTAGGACACCTAGTCCGCATCGTTTACGGCTGGGACTAACCGGGTATCTAATCCGGGTCGCTCCCCCAGCTTTCGTTCCTCACCGTCAGATATGTTCTTGTGAAGCGCCTTCGCTACTGGTGGTCTTTTCGGGATCACAACATTTCACCGTTACTCCGAAAATTCCCTTCACATCTCCCATTCTCAAGCCCGGCAGTTTCTTTTGCAATTCGACTCCTTAAGAGAGCCGATTTCACAAAAGACTTACCGAACCGGCTACGAACGCTTTAGGCCCAATATGAGGGGATACCACTAGAGCCTTGCGTATTACCGCGGCGGCTGGCACGCATATTACCCAGCTCTTATTCGCCAACCTTTCTAAAGTTGGCAAAAGATCCCAAAGGGATCACTCGAAGTTCCTCTGTCACACTTTCGTGTATTGCAGAATTTTCGCGCCTGCTGCACCCCGTAGGGCTAGGGTCCTTATCTCAGTACCCTTCTCCGGGCTACCTCTCTCAAGGCCCGTATGGATCTTCGGCTTGGTGGGCATTTACCCCGCCAACTACCTAATCCACCGCAGTCTCATCCTAAGGCAATAACGCTTGCATGGTGCGCATTTTTTTGGAAAAAGCATATTCCAGTAGCTAATTCCTATAGGGTATTAGCCCCAGTTTCCCGGGATTAGCCCTTCCTTAGGGTAGATTAACCACGTGTTACTGAGCCGTACGCCAGAGACCACCATGACTTGGCCTCTCAGACTTGCATGGCTTAGTCGAACTTCGATAGCAGTATCCGCCAGCAGGATCAGCTGGAATTATCAATCCAGAAGCCTTTTGGCATATTCGGATATCCACTCAATGGAATTGGATCCGCAATTCATTGATTGCGGATTTAATAATTAGTTTTCCGCTCTCGGAAAACCTCTTGGCAGACCAACATCATACCAAAAACAACTTTGGTACTCATCTTTGCATTAAACCAAGTGCAGAAAGCACGCTTTCCGCAACACTGCAAAAGATGGGTCTCAAATCACGCCAAAAATGGCGATCACAAGCACTTATAAAAAAATTATTCTTGGTTCAAATGCGTGAATATATATGTCGCAAGCAGGGTTTATAAATATTTCTCTAGCTGTTTCTGGAGATTTATGCTTATGCCAGAAAGCATCCTTTTCTATGAAGGTGTGCTTGCAACGCTGGCAAAACCAGCGTTGAATCTGGCCTCTATGCTTTGTTTTCCTAAACCCCCGCCCTATTATAGGCGTTTGAGCCTTACTAGGCCAATTCATTAAATCACCAATCCCAAAAACAATTCAAAAGCAAATATTTTTTATAAAAAAATTTGGTTGGCCTATTTTCTGTTCTCTTCAAAAGCAAAAGCATGGTGAAGCCTTTCAACTATAAAAATTTTTTTTTAAATTCAGCCAATTGCATGACTTTGGCAGGAACAATGTTTTTTTACTTAGAATTTGTTTATAATCAATTGCTTTCCGCATTTTTTTGTATTTTTGAATAAAGAGCCAAAAAACTTGCAAAAACTTTTTCAACAGAAAATCTTTTCACGAATCTCATTCCAAACAAACCAAATTTTCTTCTTTTTGAAGCTGACTCAAGCAAAAGTATTTTTTCAGCACAATCAACAGCATCAAAAGGCTTGAATAAATAACCGTTTTTGCCATGCAAAATCATTTCTGAATTGGCACGCGCATCCGCGGCAACACAAGGCAAGCCGATTGCCATTGATTCTATGGTAGTAAGTCCTTGCGTTTCAATTGTTGAAGCAGTAACAAAAATATCGTGTTGCGAAATTATTTTTGGAAGTTCATCATGCCCAACAGCCCCCAAAAAGCTAACCCTTTCAGACAAACCTTTTTTTTCAACCAATTTTTTCAAGCTTTCAAGAGCAGGCCCTGAACCAACTATCGTGAGATAAACATTTTTTTCATAAGAAACCAATTTTTCAAGAGCTAATATAAGAACATCAATATTTTTTTCATAACTAATTCTTCCAAAATAAATAAGCTTCAACCCTTTTGATTTGTAAATTTTTTTTTTGAATTTATTAAATTTTTCAAAATCAATAGAATTCGGAATTACATTGATTTTTTTCAACCCGTTTTTCTCAAGTTCTTTTTTTGTAACATTGGTTATAGTAGTTAAAACATCGCAATTCATGTAAAACCAATTAGTATACTTCCAAGCCAATTTTTTTGCCAAATTGGTTTGATTAAAAAAAGGAATTGGCAAATATACCAAAAAATCAGGAATCAAAGTGTGATAAGTTCCAACAAGCCTTACCCCGAGTTTTTTTGCAACCCAAACACCAAGCCAGCCTATTCCAAAAGGAGTATGAACATGGATAACATCAGGCTTGAAAATTTTCATTTCACTCAAAATTTTTTCAGATCTGAAATAAGAAATTCTATAATCCTTATAAGTCGGCAAAGCAATTGAAGGCATTAAAAAAACTTTGACACCATGGCAATATCTCTCTTTAAAATTCATGTCAGGCGAAGGCGCGACTATCAAAAACTTGTGTCCTTTCCTCAAGGATTCTTTAGCCATGTTATTTATTTGTGTTACAACCCCGTTAATTTGCGGCTCGTAAGAATCTGTAAAATAAGCTATATTCAACTATCTCACACTCTCGTAATTTTTAGATGCTTTCCCTTTAAAAGTAAAATTAAACAAGTTTGCCAAGTTAAAACCAACAAATTTCAAGAGCCCCCATTTTTTTATTCTTCTTGCTGAAACCCAGACAATGAGATCCGGAACAAATTTGATTTTTCCAAATACAGACATTTTTTTTGCCAAATCAAGGTCTTCTGCAGTAAAAAGCGAAGTATCAAAACCGCCACACTTATTATAAATGTCTTTTCTAACAGCCATGTTAAAGCCAGGTGCATTATGAATCCCAAAAAATGAAAGAATAGAAATAAACAATTTAGTTGAAAAAAGCACTAATGAATTCATCAATTTTGATTCTTCAAGCAAATAAGCACAACCATAAACCATTACCACATCTTTGCTATTTTCAAATTCAGAGCCAATTCTTTCAACCCAATCTTTAGGAACAATAGTGTCAGAATCAACAAAAGCAATTATATCGCCAGAAGCAATTTTTGCACCAGCATTTCTTTCCCAAGCAGCAGACCTGTTATGCTCCATTACAACTTTGGCACCAGCTTTTTTTGCTATTTTAACAGTATTATCCTCGCTATAACCATCAGCCACTATAATCTCGTACTTGAATTTTGTTTTCTGTGCAGACAAAGAATCAAGCAATTTTGGAAGATATTTTTCCTCGTTTAATGCAGGAATAACAATTGAAACCTTCATTATACACCACTCAAAAACAACAATTATAATACTTTCAAAAATGAATTTAAGCAATTGTTTAATAAATAGGAATTAAACAACATAATATGATCTATGAAAAACGCTATTTTTACAAGTTCCAATGAAAAATATGGCGATTTTCTTGTAAATCATTGGCTTAAATCTTTGAAAGATAATTCAAATTTGGAAAACATTGATATAATTATATTGGATTACGGACTCAACAAAAGACAAGTTAAAGCGTTGAAGAAAAATAATGCAATAGTAAAAAAATGCAAACTCAAAGGGCACATAACTTGCATAAGATGGAAAGACACGGCAAAATATTTGAAAAAACACAAGTATAAACAAATAATGGCTGTTGATGGCGGAGACATAATTTTTCAAGGAGATGTAAGCGAACTATTTAAGATAAAACCAAATAAAATCAAAGCATGCCAGGAAGACATTGGCGCGCCATTTGAAGATTTTTTCATAGAAAATTATTTTATTAAAAATGAAGAAAAGAAAATCAAAAACACTATAAAAAACAAAAGAATGATAAATGCAGGAATGATAGTTGGACCCCAAAAACTCATGCTAAAATTGGCAAACGAACTCGACAGAATATTAATAAACAAAGACCAATTCGGACCTGAACAAATTGCAGTAAATTATATATTATATAAAGTCGGTTTTGTGCCTTTGGATAAAACCTGGAATTTTGTAGTAACTACTAGTGAAAACGAATTCAAGATTGTTAATGGCGAATTTTATTTTCCAAGCGGCGAAAAAATAAAAATAGTCCACAATGCAGGAATGACTTATATATTCAGGCCAATAAAAAATTTTGGCTACGGCAAAGGAAAAAACGAACTAAAACCGCCAATATACTACTTATTGCGGTTGACTTACAAGTCTTACCATAAAATAAAGCAAACTATTAAAAGAATCGTTAAATAAAAACAATGAATTTTAAAAAAAATTATTTTTAATTTTTTGCGTTTTATGACTTTTATTTACTTGGCTCTTTCTCTCATATACCTTCGCTTTCTTTTCTTTCTGCGCATCTTTTTTTTATGCCACTTCCATCTTTGCCTTGCTCTTGTCTTTTTGAATCTAGAAGTATCGTTTGCTCTTTTGCTCAAAAAAAATCACCAATACTACTTCAATTCATTCAAAAACATATTTAAAACTTACTAAATAAAATGCAGTAGCCAAATTCTTCATATTTTCAAAGTTTGCATGGACAGGTATCCCAATCAGCCTTAAAAAACATTGGAAAACGCAAGCCAATATTTTAATACTTTTGTATGTTTTTGCTATTATGTTTTTATCCATGCATAAAAAAATTTTAACAGCTGAATTTAGATTGAATTTTTTCTTTGGACTTTTCATTTCTTCAGTAATAATGTCCAACCTTATTGGAGGCAAAATATCTTTTCTGTACTTATCAGATTTTCCAATTGTTTTTAGTGTTGGAATTATTCCTTTTTTCTTTACATTTTTTTTATTGGATTCAATCAGTGAAGTTTATGGCAGGACAAAATCAAGGGAATTGATTTGGATTACTGCGCTTTGTCTTGCAGTTGTTTTCTTTTTTGTCATAGTTTCAACTGCTTTGCCTTTTGCGGAAAGAAGCTGGGTCAAGGCTGAACAATTCAATTCGGTTTTTTCAACAAGCATGCGTATGATTTTTGCAAGCCTTGTTTCTTTTGTTTTGGCAGATTTGAATGATGCATTGGTCTTCACCAGGTTGAAAGAATCAATGAGAGGCAAATTTCTTTGGTTCAGGGTTAACGCCAGCAATTTTATTGGACAGACGATTGACACTTTTTGTTTCATGTTTTTGGCTTTTTGGAATTTCTTTGGTTTGATAAAAGGATATGATTTTTGGTTTGTGGTTTCATTGGCACTGCCGTATTTGGGTTTGAAACTTTCTCTTTCAATAATAAACACTCCTTTTGTTTATGCGGCTGTAAAATGGCTTAAGGGATGAGAATATTTTTTGGTTTTATTGAGATAAAAATTATTTGAAAATTTTGTTAACCCATTTTGTGAATTGTTTTTTCCGAGCCATTTTTTTATAAAATTAGTTTTTGTTTTTGCCAGTTATTTTTCTGATTATTTTTTGCCAAATATCTTTTGCCAATTTTATTTTTTGTCTTTTTATATTATAATATTTTTGTTTTGACAAACTATTTTTATTTTAAAAATTAAAATTATTTTTTTCAGATTTTTTTGGATAATTTTTTTGTTTACTTCTTTCAATTGCTATATCAAGTGCTTTTCTAAAAATTATAAAATCTATTGCATTTGATTTATTAAAACTTATAAATTTTTCTCTAAGCCTTATAAGATCTTCAGGTTTTAACTTTTCAAATATACCTTCCAAAACAAATAAGCATTCAGAAGTCAAAGTCGCGCTTATCCTATACCCAATCACAGTCCCATTAATGAAAGTAGTCTTCATTAAATCAGCATCATACTTGTCCAATATTCCTTCTTTAGTTACAAAATCATGTAACCCATCAGCAATCTTATCAATTACATTAAGAGATACTTCATTTATGCCAATACGAGCGACTTCATTTTGAGTAAGTTTATAACGAAATTTTCTATAAAGAAATATGCTGCGTTTGCTTTTTTTTTCTGACAGAAGGAGAGCCAGATATCCAAGGATTTTTAAGATAATATCCTTTAACAACAGTAGGTCTTTGACTTATTCTTTTATTCATCTTTATCTTTAATAAAAGCA
The DNA here is from genome assembly GCA_964577555.1 of uncultured archaeon. GTDB lineage: Archaea > Iainarchaeota > Iainarchaeia > Iainarchaeales > Iainarchaeaceae > CABMIU01. The sequence goes on along the minus strand of CAZNZM010000009.1, from coordinate 25,594 downwards.
ATTTATTTATATTTAATTTTATCTGGCACGAAACCTTGCTTTAAAAAAATGTTTTTTCAAATAATTGCCCTGACCGGGATTTGAACCCGGGTTTTCGGCTTGAAAGGCCGGTGTCCTTGACCGGACTAGACGATCAGGGCAAATTATGATTAATAATCTGCCAACCAAATCCATTTAAAATTGTTTCACTTGAGGGAATAATAAGATTATTACAAAAATATTTATCCAAATTTAAAGAATTTCAAGGTGATTTTTTAATGGCATTGGTACCTGCATCTGCAAACAGGATTTTTAAAGGCGTATGGATTTGCATGAGATGCAACCATAGAAACAGAAGCGGCAAAGGCACAAAACCTGAAAAATGCAGAAAGTGCGGTTCAAACAAGCTTAGACAAAGAAAAAAAGGCAAAAAGAAGGCAGGATAAAATTTAACAAAACCTGCATGAACAACAAAGCCACATTATTTTGTCAAGCATTCAAAACCAAAAACATTTAATCAACAATTATAATATTTTTAATGCATGAAACCAACTGAATTGGCAAAGGCTGTTCGCATAGAAAATTGTTTTATCTCAGCCATAGGTGTAATTGCCGGTAGCATTATAGTAGCTGGTGGTTTGATTTTAGAATATAAGATTTTTTTGGCAATGCTTTCGGCTGCATTGATTACAGGAGCAGGAAACCTCATAAATGATTTTTATGATAAAGAAGTTGACAGAAGGCTAGGAAAAGAAAAAACTTCAAACAAAAAATTTTATAAAATCTCAATGCTATTTTTTGGCGCAGGAATATTCCTGGCCGCATTCATAAACAAACACGCAATATTTATTGCGGCAACGGTTTCAATTTTTCTAATATTATATTCAAGCCTAATGCAAAAAATCAAAATAATTGGCAATTGGGTTGTTGCAATAGGCACAAGCGCGACACTTGTATATGGCGCAGCTGTTTCACAAAACTATTACCCAGTAATATTGCCTGCTTTTTCAGCAATTTTTGCAAATGCAGCCAGAGAAATAATAAAAGACACGCAAGACCAAAGCGGAGACAAAGGAACAAAAAAAACGCTTCCAATGATTGTAAAAAAAAGCTTGTTAAACAATTATATATTAACATTATATTCTCTTGCGATAAGCTTAGCAATTTTTTTGATTTATTTGGGAACAATGAAAAATTGGTTTTATATTCCATTAATAGGCGTTGCATCAATATTATTCATGGAATCAGCACTAAAATACAGTAACCAGGATTATGCTTTTGCAAGCAAATTGAGCAAATACGGAATGATAATAAGTTTAATTGCTTTCATAGTGGGATCAATATGACTATTTCCGAAGAAGTTACAAGATTGGTTTCAACCCTGAAAAGAAAAAATTTTTTAGTCGAAATATTTTCTGGTTCAAACAATTGCTTTGACCTTATCGCAAAAAAAAATAATGTTACAATTATAATAAAAGTATATGAAAACATTGATTCAATAAGAAAATGTCAAGGCGAAGAACTGAAAAAACTAGCCAAACTATTAAACGCTAATTGTATAATAATAGGAAAAAAAACAAAAGTATTCAGGCTTCAAAACAATACGGTTTATTACAGGTATGACATACCAACCATGGATTTGAATACTTTTGAAAGACTTTTAGAAAATCGCCAGCCAATAGTAAGATACTTTAAAGGCAAACACATAGTTGATATTGATTTTGAAAAATTGAAATTAAAAAGGAAACAACTTGAAATAGAACCAGAAGAACTTGCCGAACAAATAGGCGTTAAACCTGAATCAATGTACAGATTTGAAAAAGGAGCAAGCACATCACTTGAAACCGCATTAAAAATAGAAAAAATACTCAATGAAAAACTTATAAAGGAAATAAAGGTTTTTGAAAAAATAACTGATCCAATAATTTTTGATGAACATCCAAATGACAAAATTCTAGAAAAAATCCATGAATTAGGGCTGAAAATGGCTCTTTTTTCACACTCCCCATTCAAAGCTTACGGCGACAATGAAAACGACAAAGGCATTTTCATAGGAACAGGAAAAGGGAAATTCGATATACCAAAAAAAGCAATTGAATTGAAAAAAACAAGCACGATAATTGATTCAGATTCAATAATAATAACAAAAGAATACAAATACAAAAACGTGGAAGGAATTCCAATAATAGAGGAAGAAGATTTAGACACGATAAACAAGCTAAAAGAACTAAAAAAACTAATTAGGGAAAGGGAAGAACTAAATGATTGATTTCGAACTTGAAAGAAAAAAATTGGTTGAATACATTTCAGGCTTTTCAATAAAGAAAAAAGAAATAAAAGAAGCATTCTTAGCAGTGAAAAGAGAAAATTTTATCCCAGAAAAAAACAAGGAATATGCTTACTATGATGAAGCTATTTCAATAGGTTATGGACAAACAATTTCCCAGCCAAGCACAATTGCAATAATGCTTGAAATGCTTGACCTAAAACCCGGCATGAAAGTACTTGAAATTGGTTCAGGCTCAGGTTACGTATTGGCTTTGATGTCAAAAATCGTTGGACAAGATGGAAAAGTTTACGGCATAGAAATAATAAAAGAACTTGCAGAACAATGCAAAAAAAATCTTTTAAAGGAAGGAATAAAAAACATTGAAATAATTAATGAAGACGGTTCAAAAGGATTAAAAGAAAAAGCGCCATTTGACAGAATAATAATAAGTTGTGCATGTCCATTCGTGCCAAAACCGCTATTCGAACAATTAAATGAAAACGGAAAAATAGTTGCCCCAATAGGAGATGAATTTCAACAAATCATGCAATGCATAATAAAAAACAAAAACAACCCGTTGATAACAACTTTTGAAGGTCTGATTTTTCAATTCGTGCCAATGAAAGGCAAAATAAGCACTGATTATAAATCATTTCAAAAACCACACATCTGAAACAAAATCTTTGACAAAAAAATTCTTAGGCTTGAAAATTATTTCTTTCGGAGTGCCAACCTGTTCAATTTTTCCTTTATTCATAACAACTATTTTGTCAGACAAATTCAATGCATCATTCAAATCATGCGTCGCCATTATTATCGTCAAACCAAATTTTTTTTGCAAGTCTTTCAACAAAGATTTAAGTTTTGTCCTCAAATTTCCATCCAGCCCATTAAAAGGCTCATCAAGCAAAATCACTTTAGGATAATAAGCCAAAGCGCGTGCAATCACAACCCTCTTTTTTTCACCACCACTAAGATGTTCTATATTGCGATTGCCAAATCCACTCAAACCAACCAAGGCAAGCAAAGAAGCCACTTTTTCACCAATATTTTTTTCACCCCTTACCTCAAGCCCAAATGCGACATTGCCACTGACAGTAAGATGCGAAAAAAGAGCGTCATTCTGAAAAACAAAGCCGATATTTCTTTTTTCAGGCGGAACAAAACTATAATCAACATCATTAAAAAAAATTTTTCCCGAAACAGGAGTTTCCAATCCAGCGATTAGCCTCAACAAAGTAGTTTTTCCACAACCACTTGGGCCAAGAATTGACGAAAAAGAACCTGATGGAAAATCAACTGAAAAATCCTTCATACTCCAATCATAAAAAGCAATTGAAACATTGTCAAGAGAAATTTTCACAACACCACCTGCCTATACCTTGAAAAGCGTTCAATAACATAAAAACACAAAAAACTCAACAAAAAAAGCAGAAAGCCCATGGCAGCAGCAGCCCTGAAATCATAAGTTGAAATTAACCTATAAATATAAACAGGCATGGTAGCATAAACCCCATCATACAAAATCAAAGTCAAGCCAAGTTCTCCCAAAGATACAGCAAAAGAAAAAGCAAAAGCAGCAAAAAAAGCATATTTGAGCATTGGAAAGTAAACCAAGTAAAATCTTTGAAACTTGTTCGCACCCAAAGAAAAAGCTGCATCAAATACTTCTTTTTGAACAGACAAAAATGCATTAGATAAAATCCTAAAAGCAAATGGAAAAGACAAAACCGAGTGTCCAATCAAAATCATTAAAATATTGCCGCCATCAACTCCAAAACCCAAATAATAACCAAAACCCAAAGTAACAACAGAAACAGCTATTGAAGAAACAAAAAAAAGATTGACAAAGGAAAAACGCTTTACATAAATAGAGCCAATAAAACCTAAAAATACGGAAATCAAAGAAGAAAAAAATGCAATTACTAAACTATAAAAAACCGATTTAAGCGGCGAAACTTCAACAATGCCTTGTTGGAAATTTAAAATTTTTAAAAAAGCTCTAAAATTCAAAAATCCCGAATCCAAATCAAATGCAAAAACCAAAACAGCCAAAACAGGCAAAGTCACAAACAAAAAAACAATAAAAACAATGCAAAACTCAAAAAAACCAAACCAAGAAAAAAAATTCAATTTTTTTCTTTTCAACAAAAAACCGTATTGTGCCACCCCAAACTTTTCAGAATAATACAAATACAAAAAAGAAACAACTAAAAGAATGACAAATTGAAAAAAGGCGAGAACTGCGCCAAGGCTTAAATCCAAATTCCTGAAAATTTGCCTATAAATTTCAGCCTCAAAATTAGTGAATTGGAGTCCACCAAAAGCAAGCACTATTGCAAAACTGGTAAAACAATAAATAAACACCAAAGAACATGAAGAAACAATTGAAGGAAAAAGCTGTGGCAAAATTATCCGAAAAAAAACCTGAAAACTGTTGGCTCCCAAGGACTTCGCAGCGTCAGGCAATCGGCTTCCAATTCTTTCCCACGCATCAGATACAAACCTCATTACTATAGGAAAATTGTAAAATGCGTGTGCAAGCACTATCCCCCAAAAACCATAAAGAAAAAAAATCCGCGGCAAACCAAAAAAAGCAAGAGCATTGTTTAGCCATCCATTATTTCCAAAAACAATAACAAAAGAAAGAACCACTAATACAGAAGGAAAAACAAAAGGAACCAAGGAAATAGCCATCAATACACGTCTTCCGGGAAAATCCCTATTGGCTAATATATATGCTATTGGAAATCCGATAATAAAAGAAATCAAAGTTGAAACAAAAGCTTGCGAAAAAGAGTTCAAAAGCAAATCAACATGAAAAACCCTGAAAGCCCTGAATAATGCATCAATAGAAAAAACTTTTGAAAAAACAACGACAACAGGATAAACAAAAAAAGCAAGAAAAAAAAGCCAAAGGAAAACCAAAGGAATTATCCAGCTCTCATTATTTTTTCCCATTCTGAAACCCACTCTTCCTGTTTTTCAGCGACCAATAAAGGATCTAAAGAAAGCTGTTTTTTAGGCTTCAAAGCATATTTAAAGGATTCAGGCAAAGCAACACGCTTATTGACAGGAAACATGAATTGCGACAAAGGAATTTCCTTTTGAAAGCTTTCCATCAAAGAAAATTCTACAAATTTTTCTGCAAGAAACCTGTTTTTTGAGCTTTTTACAATGCCAATGCCTTCAACTTGCAAATAATGTCCTTCAGTAAAATCCGCGGCAATATAATTTTTTTTATTTTCAAACTGAACATAATAAGGCGGCGAAGTTGCATAACTCAAATAAATCAGAGCCTCGCCTGCACTAAACAAGCCTGCTGATTGATCCCAACTCTCGGTTACAGTAAGAACATTTTTTCTGAATTTTCTCCAGAAATCCTTGTAACCTGGATCGCCATAAACCGCAACAGTCCATAAAAGCAAACCCAAGCCAGGTGAAGAAGTGCGAGGATTTTGAATAACTACTTTCCCTTCCAATCTCTCATCCAACAAAGAATCAAAACTATTCAAAGAAAAATCAATTTTATTTGAATCATAAATAAAAGCAAAATATCCATAATCAAACGGAATCAAATAACTTTCACTATCAAAAATTAGTTCTTTTGGAACAATTGAAACATTCCGAGGTACAAACTTTTCAAGCACACCTGATTTTATTGCAACCGAAGCCATGCTATTGTCTATTCCAATCACTACGTCTGCCTTAGGATTATCCTTTTCAAGAATAAGAGCATTAAGCATTTGGCCTGCATCCCCCTTGGAAGAAAGCCTTACCTTGCAATTGCATTCTTTTTCAAACAGCGGTACAATCTTTGGGCCCAAACCATACTCAGATGCAAAAGAATCATAAGTATAAACAACCAAATCAGGTTTCTTCTCTTCAACGCAACCTAACAAAAAAATCAACAAAATGAAAGCCAACAACAAATTTGCAAAGCCAGTTTTCATAACAAAAGCGACAAGGAACAAAAATATAAATCAAAACCATTTGTGAAAATGCACGCATAGCAACATTCCGTCTTTGAACGAAATCCTAGCTTTTTTGTTTTTAAATTCATTGCTCAAACCAAAACCTATGCCAAAACGCAAATCATAATTTTGGACACAATACTTGAACCCCTCTAAAGTAATACCTTTGGCATCACCTTTTATCGGAAAAATTGAAATCTTTTCCCCTGGAATTCCTGACAAAACTAATTCATTTTTACGAATAAGAAAAATCTCTTGAGAACCATTAACTATTTTTGCATTAATATTTTCAGGAATTTGTGAAAGCAAAAAAACATTGGTCAAAGACATATCATGCCTGCTACCAAACGCACCCAAAATTACTATTTCAGAAAATTTTTGTTCTATGCAATAATTAATCGCAAGTTCAAGGTCTAAAAGGTCTTTTTCCCTTGGAAAACATATTTTAGTTACTTTTGAATATTTTTTTTTCGCAGTGGAATTTATGGAATCCATGTCCCCAATTATAATATTCGGAACAAACTTAGTCTTTAACAATTTGTTGGCTCCGCCGTCTACTGCAACAATAAAATCGTCTTTTGTTACTATTGAATAAAATTCTTTTGTTGTAAGGCTTCCATTGCAAACAAGGATTGCTCTCTTAAACATTATTATTAGATTATAACTAAACGCATTAAAATTGCTTGCAATACAAAAAAATTCTATAAAATTGAAAATTTTTATTAGAAAAGTGGCTGTGATGAATTACAAACAAAGTAAAGAATGGTTAAAATCGTTGAAAATGGCAATGAAAGGATTCAATCTTGAAACAATAAAATTGCTTTGCAAAATCGCCAAAATAAAACCTGAAAAATTCAAAACCATTCATGTTGCCGGAAGCAATGGCAAAGGTTCAACATGCCAATTCATATCAACAATTTTGATTCAATCAGGTTATAAAACAGGATTTTACAGTTCACCTCATCTTGTGGAGCCTACTGAAAGAATAAAAATCAACGGAAAAGACATTTCAAAAAAAGAATTTTCAAAGTTGGCTCGAAAAGTAAAGAAAATAATAGATTCCAATAAAATTAAACCTAATTACTTTGAAGCAATAACTTTAATGGCATTTATTTATTTTGAAAAGCAAAAAATAGATTATTTGGTGGCAGAAGTTGGAATGGGGGGGCGTTTGGATGCAACAAACGTACTCAAAGGCATTGTTTGTGCAATAACCTCAATCTCGCTTGAACATACGCAATACCTTGGCAATACAATTGAAAAAATTGCTTTGGAAAAAGCAGGCATCATAAAAAAAGATTCAATTGTGGTGGTTGGAAAAAATAATCTTGGCTTAAAAACAATTTTGCAAAAAGCAAAAAACAATAATTGCAAAGTTTTTGTGGTTGAATGGAAAAAAGTCAAATCAAATTTGAGTGGAAACGAATTCAGCCTTGAAAAACCAGTAAAAATCAAAGGCTTAAAAACAAAGTTAATAGGTTCCTATCAAATAGAAAACGCGGCAATTGCAACAGCTTGTGCAATTGCTTTAAGAGAAAAAGGAGCAAAAATACCAGTAAAAGCAATACGCGCAGGATTGAAAAAAACATTTTGGCCTGGAAGAATACAAGTAATAATGAAAAAACCTAAAGTAATTATTGATGCAAGCCATAATCCTGATGGTTGGAAAAAACTTTTTGAATCAATTAAAATGTTTAAATTTAAAAAATTGACAATGGTTTTCGGCGTCTTGGATGACAAAGACATAAAAAGTAGCATTCCAAAAATCAAAAAAGCTGACAATCTTATACTGACAAAACCGGATTCCAACAGGGCAAAAAACCCCTTTGAATTAAGGCAAGAAATAGGTTTTGGCTTGGTTGAACCAAATCCAAAAAAAGCAATAATTTCAGCGTTAAAAAAAACAGACAAAAAAAGTTTGCTTCTAATAACTGGCTCAATATATCTTATTGGATATGCTAAAAAATTTTTCAAAAAAAAACTAATCGTCAAAAAATCTCTTTAAGCATTCGCATTAAATCGCTTTTCTTGTGTTGTATTGGATTTTGTTCTCTTTTACCGACTGACATTTTGACAATTTTTTCAAAATCTTCAACTTTGCAACCTATGTCGCGCAAAGAAACAGGAGCACCAATAAAACGCATCATACTCCTTATTTTGTTTTGTGCATCTTCAATATTTTTTGCTCCAATCAGCTTGCAAATTTCGTTGCAACGTTCAGGAACCTTAGAGTAATAAAACTCAAGAAACCATGGAAGGACAAGTGCTACGGCAAAACCATGCGCAATGCCGTAATATTTGGTAAATGCATATGAAACCTGATGACAACCAGTAGTGCCTGTTTGGCTGAAAGCCTTTGCCGAAGTAAGAGAAGCTAAACTCATATTATGTCTTACTTGTCTATCAGGTTCTTGCACAGCCTTGTCCAAATTGTAATAGGCAAGCGAAATCGCTTCAGCGGAAAACCTTCTGGTTTCTTCTGTTGAATTCACAGCCCAATAACTTTCAATTCCTTGGCAAAAAGCATCTAAACCAGAGGAAGCAGTCACATTAGGAGGACAAGTATAAGTCAGTTCAGGGTCAACTATTGCAACTTTTGCATAAAACCTATCATCAGGTAAAACACTTTTTTTTGAACCGTCGGGTTTTGTCAGCACTGCAAATTTAGTTGCTTCACTCCCTGAACCAGCAGTAGTAGGCAACGCAAAAAAAGGAACTTGGGAAACAATATCAATTTTTTTATAAAAACCAAAACAACTTTTTTTTCTGTTTTTCATACATGCAATAACTTTTGAAGCATCCAATACGCTTCCACCACCTATGCCTACAACAGCATCACACCCTTTTGAATTCAATATTTTTGCGCCCAAATCAACAGAATATATTGAAGGATTAGGTTCAATTTCAGAATAAAGTTCAAAGCGCGGAACATTTTCCCTGAAAACTTTGAAACGCGAAGAAGCAATAAAACTTTTTCCGCATACAAGCAATGGCTTTTTTATCCCGTGATTTCTTAACTCTTCAAACAGCATTGGAAATGTTTTTTCACCAAAAATAATTTTTACAGGCAAATTGTAACCCACTAAAACCACCTGCCCAAAGTGGATTGTTTCGCATTTTCACTAAAATTTGATTCAAGCCTATCCAAGGATTTTTGGACACGTTCAAAGGAAAAATCATGTTTGTCGCAAAGGAAATTAACTATTTTTTCCCTGTCAGGCTTTGAAAAGGAAATTGTGAAACTTGTGTCAACTTCAGGATTGAGAAAAATTTCTTCAATAACACGATAATCAAAGTCAGGTTGAAAACCTGTTTTAGAAATGATTTCTTCAAACGAATTTGAAGACTTGGCAAGCTTTAATGCTGTTTTTATTCCAATTTTTGGAAATTTTTCATTAAAATCGGTTCCAACCAAAATGCCTATCCAAATCAACTTTTCTCTGGAAATATTATTGTCATTCAAAACTTGTTCCAACAATATTTTTTCAGGACTTATATCAGCCCATATATTTCGCCCTGGAACTTTTCTTTTTCCAGTTACCGCGACATTTCTATAAAGAGTAGGACACCCAAAAAGCAAAGAATCATAATCCTGGCTCACAACTCCATCTATTTTGCCCATTTTAGCCATGAAAGAAGCTTGCGCTTCGCCTTCACTTGGAGCTTGTATGCATGGAAACCCCATTGCAGAAATCAATTCCTTTGCATCATTAACCATTTTTTCATCAAGCTTCAAAGCCCTTGAACCGAATTTTTTGGCATCTTCCAAATTCCCTTCAGCTATAGCTTTTTTATGCATTTCAAAGGCTTCAGTCCTTATTTCATGTCTTTTTTTTAGTGTCTCGGATTTTAAAGCGGAAGGCTTGCCGTCAAAAACAAAAACCAAACGCACTCCATTTTCACAAAGGCTAACGCTGCGATAAAACAACCCTGCAAGATGCGATGTCAAATTTCCATGCGAATCCTTTAAAGGATTTCCATCTTCACCTCTAATACTTGAAAGAAACTGATAAATTATATTGTAAGAATCAACTCCAAGAGTTTTTGCATTAAGGCTTTCCAGCGAAATTTTTTGGCGAGGAACAATGTCCCCAATAGCCGTGCCCAAACCCAAACACCATTAAAAAAAGCACAAAACATATTTATAACAACTATTGTTGCTGATTCATTATATTTAATAAAGCAAAAATAATCGCCTTAAAAAATCGGCTGGCAAAAACAAACAAAAAATAATGTGTCTTCAAATTTTGATTTGAAAATTTTAATACTGTGGTTTTTTGCGTTAAACGTGAAAATTATATATAACAAAGAAGTAAAAATACGATTAAATGAAACAAACAAAAAAGCCAATAAACCAAGGTTCAGAAAATAATGACAAACTTAGGCACCACGAAGAAAAATTCTATGATAGGGTGGCACAATGCGAGCTAAGACTAAGACACTTGGAAATTCACGAAGCTTTAAATAGAAATTTGCCTGAAGAACAAAAAAAAACTCTAAGGCACACGTATTCACAGGATTTAAGAAACATAATGGAAAAACTGAAAAACCATCTCGCAGAATATTGCAAGCACTTGGATTTGAAAATCAAAAAGGAAAAAAACAAAAAAGAAAAAAACAAGCTTTTAAAAAATAAAGATAATGCGAAGAAAACAACCGAAAAACTTAAAGCCAAAATAAAAGAAAAAATGTAATTTTGAAATTTTTACAGAATTTTTCATTTTTGAATAATTTTTGACAATTCAACCAACATCAAGTGAATCTTGTTATCTTTTACAATTTCAGGGTGGAAAGTTGAAACAACAACATTGTGCTGCCTTGCAAGAACAGGTTTATCATGAAAAGTTCCAAGAATCTCAACTTTTTTGCCACATCGCAAAATTTCAGGAGCCCTAATAAAAACACCATTCACCTTCCCAATTCCTTTGGCATTAATTTCAGCTTCAAAAGAATCTATTTGTCTGCCAAAAGCATTCCGCTTGATTTCAATATCAATTAGGCCAAGAGGCTTATATCTTTTTTCGCCAACAACTTTTTTAGCCAGCAATATTGCACCTGCGCATGTGCCAAATACTATCATGCCATGTTTGGCTCTTTTCTTTATCTCCAAGTCTAATCCGGAAACCGAAAACAAGTTTGATATGGCAGTGCTTTCACCGCCGGGAATCACAAGCATTTCACATTTGGAAATATCTTGCCTGTTTCTGACTTCAATTGCTTTTACACCAATGGATTCAAAAATAGCAACGTGTTCCCGAAAATCCCCTTGCAGAGCAAGAACTCCCGCAACAACCACTTTACACGCCTCTTTCCTGAAGCCTTGCATCAAGCTTTGAAATTTCAATACCAGCCATTGCATTGCCAAGCCCTGACGAAACCTTTGCCAAAATTTTCGGGTCATTAAAATTAGTAGTTGCCTGAACAATTGATTTTGCCATTTTTTCAGGGTTTGAAGACTTGAAAATTCCGGAACCTACAAAAACACCATCACAACCAAGTTGCATCATCAAAGCAGCATCGGCAGGAGTTGCTATGCCACCTGCCGCAAAATTCACAATTGGCAACCTGCCCAATTTCACAGTTTCATAAACCAAATCAAACGGAACTTGTTCCATGTTTGAAAATTCTTCCAAACTCTCTTTGGAAGCAAAAGACAAACTGCTGATTTCACTTGAAATTGTCCTGACATGCCTTACTGCTTCAATAATATTTCCAGTGCCTGCTTCACCCTTTGTCCTTATCATTGCAGCGCCCTCGTTGATTCTTCTCAAAGCTTCGCCAAGATTCCTGGCTCCACAAACAAAAGGCACTTCAAAAGTCTTTTTGTCTATATGAAAATTCTGGTCAGCTGGAGTAAGAACTTCTGATTCGTCAATAAAATCCACTCCAAGTTCTTGCAAAATCTGGGCTTCAACAAAATGTCCTATCCTGCATTTAGCCATTACTGGAATAGAAACAGCATTCATTATCTCCTTGACTTTTACAGGATCAGCCATTCTTGCAACACCGCCAGCAGCCCTAATATCAGCAGGCACCCTTTCCAAAGCCATTACCGCACAAGCACCTGCCCTTTCAGCAATTTTGGCTTGCTTGGCATTCACAACATCCATTATACAACCACCTTTAAGCATGCGCGCCAAACCATCTTTTAATTTCCAAGTACCTTTAACGATTTTTTCCCCAAAATTCTTTCTCATAAAGACCAAGACCGATAATCAAATAACATAACAAAAATTTAATTCAAATCATATTAAAATGGTTTTTTTAGGCTTGCGTTATTTAAATTAATCAATGATTAACCAAGAAATAGAAAAACAACTTCAAGGATATTTGCGAGAAGACATAGGCAAAGGAGACATAACTTCTGCAATAACCCCGCTAAAAGAATGCCAAGCATCAATCAAGGCAAACCAAAAATGCGTTCTTGCAGGAATTGAAGAAGCGGAATTCCTATTCAAGAGTGCCGGGCTTGAAACAAAAAAATTGAAAAAAGACGGCGACATGGCAAAACCCAAACAAAAAATTCTCATAATAAGAGGAAACAACAGAAAAATACTCGCGCTGGAAAGAGTCTGCCTTAATATAATTGGAAGAATGTCAGGCGTTGCAACACTTTGCACGAAAGCCAAAAACAAAATGAAAAAAACCAACACCATTTTGGCAGTAACAAGAAAAACAATACCCGGGTTTCAATTTCTGGACAAAAAAGCCGCAGAAATTGCAGGGCTTTGGAGCCACAGAAAAAATTTGGCTGAAATGATTCTAATAAAAGACAACCATTTAGAATTTTTCAAAAGCGTTACAGAAGCATTGCAAAGCGCAAAAAAAACGGGAAAAAAAACAGAAATTGAAACAAAAAACCAAAAAGAAGCCCTTGAAGCAGCCAAAGAAAAACCAGACATGATAATGCTTGACAATTTCAATCCAAACAATGCAAAAAAGACAATAAAAAAACTCAAAAAAATAGGTTATAAAGGAAAAATAGAACTCTCAGGAGGGATTACACTAAAAAACCTTAAACATTATATGAACATTGGAGCAGACTACATTTCAATGGGAGAACTAACAAAAAACGCAAAAATACTGGATTTCAGTATGGACATTGAATGGGTGGGAAAAAGATGAAAAGAGGACTTTTTGTAGGAAGATTTCAGCCATACCATTTAGGACACCACAACGCACTAAAAAACGCATTAAAACAAGTTGACGAAATGGTAATAGTAGTTGGCAGCGCAAAGGAATCATTCCAAAAAGAAAATCCTTTCACAGCTGGCGAAAGAGTGGAAATGATAGGCTTGGCTTTAAAAGAAGACAAAATATTTGAAAAGTGCTATATAATCTGCGTAGACGACATTTCAGAATATGCGCTTTGGACCCAAAGAATAAGAGCATACTGTCCAAGCTTTGACTTGGTATTCACCAACAACCCACTTGTAAAAGAACTATTTGAAACAGATGGAACAAAAGTACAAAAACTAATAAGCAACAACGCAAAGATAGACTCTACCAAAATCAGAGAAAAAATACTAAACGGAGAAAATATTTCAAAATACGTGCCAAACGCAGTAGAAAAATTTCTAAAAAAAATAAACGCAAAAAAAAGAATAGAATCAATTATCAAAGACGAAGTAAAGCAATAAGCTTCAAAGTCACAAATCATATTTAGAATAAAATACTTTTTTCACTATTTCCACAATGATAAAATACAGCGCCAAAACAAGCAATATAAGCCAAATTATTTCCATAGGCAAAATTACAAACTCAAACAAAGAACCGCCAAATGACGAATAAACAATCCAAAAAATCAACAAAATAGCGCCAGCGGATGTTATCAAAAGTAATTTTGAAGGGACACTTTTGTAGAAAGGCAATTTGGTCCTTATTGAAAAAGTTACAATTATTTCAGAGATAGCAGATTCAACAAACCAAGCAGTCCTGAAAACTTCCTGAGACACATTAAAGAAAAAAATCAAAGCAAAAATCAATAACAAGTCAAAAAAAGTGCTTATTATTCCAAAATATATCATGAATTTTGAAATCAAGTCAAGATTCCACTTCTTCGGTTTCTTAAGCATTTCCTTGTCCACATTGTCCTTCGAAATTGTAAGCAAGGGAACATCACTTATAAAATTGTTTAAAAGTATTTGAGAAGGCAACAAAGGAATAAATTTCAAGAAAAGCGATGAAAAAGCAACGGTAAACATGTTTCCAAAATTTGCGCTAATAGTATTCAAAATATATTTTGTAATATTCCCAAAAGTCTTTCTCCCTTCCAAAAGACCATCAACAACAACTTTCAAGCTTTTATTTAGAATTATTATATCTGCAGCATCTTTTGCTATTCCTGAAGCTGTATCAACTGTAATTGAAACATCTGCTGCTTTCAACGCAGGAACATCATTAACACCATCACCCAAATAACCAACTACATGCCCTTCCTTGTTCAAAGCTGAAACTATTTTGAACTTTTGTTCTGGAGTAATACGCGCGAATACGTTATATGAATGAACATAACTCTCAAACTCCTTTTCTCCAAGGCTTGCAAGTTCATCACCAATAACAACCTTGTTTTTATATATGGAAAGCCCCACTTCCTCGCATATTTTTCTAGTTACAATATGGCTATCTCCAGTTATTATTTTTATATTAACCCCCAATTCCTGCAAAGTCTTCAAAGATTCTTTTGCACTATGCTTTGGCGGATCATGAAAAACCAAAAACCCTAAAAGAACAAGCCTGTTTTCATCCTTTGTCGAAATCTTCTCATAACCAGAAGCATCTTTTTCAGCAACAGCAATTACAATAAAACCATTGCGTTCAAAATTTTCAACTTTATCAATAAAATCTTGCATTTGCTTTTTTCCAAGCCTTACCAGGCGCGATTTGATCAAGACAAAATCACATACAGAAATGACAGACAAAGGCGAGCCTTTTACAATCAAAGCCTTTTTTCCATTATTATTTACAAGAACAGACATTCTTCTGCGTTCAAAATCGAACTCCGCTTCATCAACTAATTCAAATTTGGCAAAATCATCCATCAATCCAAAAGATTCATCTGAATCCCAAATAGCCTTGTCAACAGGATTCCCAAAAGACTTTTTTTTACCGACTTTTTTACCAGAATTGCACAACATTCCATACAAAAGCAATTTTTTGTCCTTTTTTCCATCAAGGTTAACATATTCAAAAAGTTTTAGAGAGCCTTCCGTCAAAGTCCCAGTTTTGTCACAACAAAGAGTATCAATATTCCCAAAATCCTCTACCGAAACCAATTTTTTTATTATTACCTTTTTTTTAGCCATACGCATGGCTCCATCAGATAGAGAAATTGTCACAACCACAGGCAGAACTTCAGGAGTAATTCCTACAGCAAGAGCAATAGAAAAAATAAAAGACTCTAATAAAGGCTTGCCTAGCACAAAATTTGCTATAAAAATAAAAAAAGTCATTAAAAGAACTAATTTAAGCAACATGGCTCCAAAGTTTTCTATGTTTTGTTGAAAATAAGTTGAACGCTGTTTTTCTTTAAGATAAGAAGCGGACTTTCCAAAAAAAGTTGACATTCCTGTTGCAACCACAATCCCTTTTCCGATTCCATTTGTAATAGAAGTACCTTCAAAAACCATGTTAACCATGTCTTGCGGAAGGCTCACTTCCGGCTTGACAATACAAGGCTTTTTTTCAACAGGCCTGGATTCGCCAGTAAGATTTGATTCATTGGCTGCAAGATCTTCAGAATGCAAAAGCCTTATGTCAGCAGGAACCACATCCCCAATATTAAGAAACACTATGTCCCCCGGAACTATTTCCCTTGAATCAATCTCAACTTCTTTTCCATCACGCAAAACCTTTGCATTCAATATAACCATTTTTCTCAAATCATACAAAATTTTTTCAGCCTTGTACTCCTGATAAAAACCCAAAATTGAATTAATCAAAACGATTCCAAAAATAACCAATGCTTCAATTTGTTCTCCGAGAAAA
Organism: uncultured archaeon; assembly: GCA_964577555.1. Taxonomy (GTDB): domain Archaea; phylum Iainarchaeota; class Iainarchaeia; order Iainarchaeales; family Iainarchaeaceae; genus CABMIU01. Next base: position 9,385 of record CAZNZM010000009.1, on the reverse strand, counting down.
AAAGACATTGTGGCTGCAATGACAAGAATCAAAACAAGCGGATTCTTCAACTGCGCAACAAACAACCGCAAAGCTTCAGGCTTTTTTGAAACAGGAATTTCATTAAGCCCATATTTAACCAACCTTTCCTTAGCTTCAAAAGAAGAAAGCCCAGAAGCAGAGCTGTTCAAAACTGAAAAAAGGCTGGACTCGTCAAGCGCCCAATACTTATTATCCATTTTATTCAAGAAATGTTTTCATATATTTAAATAAATTGGTTTCCAAACAAACCATTTTTCCAAGCTACTAAAATTTTTTACCATTTCACAATCAAAAAAAAATTCAAGTTACTTTACTACCATTTGGAGTTTCCTTGTCAGGGTGAAGCAATGCACAATCTTCCCCTACATCAATTGCAATTATCATGCCTTGACTTTCAAAACCCATTATTTTTTTAGGTTCAAGATTTATTAAAACTGGCATTTGCTTGCCTATAAGAACACTTGGGTTATATTGATGCGCAATAGCTGAAACTACTTGCCTTTTGAATTCGCCAAAATCAAATTCCAAAAGGAGCAATTTGTCAGTATGTGGTATGGGATTTGCAGACACTATTTTTCCAATCCTTATATCCAATTTTTGAAAATCCGAAATGCTGACTTTTTTTTCCATTAAATTACCTCTACTTTAATATTTTCACTTTTTATCTTTTCAACAAGCCCCTTGAACAAAAAATTATTTTCTCCTTGTTCTTTTATGACTATTTTATCAACTTGATTCAACTTTGCAATATTAATTATTTTCAAATCGGTTTCTCCCCACTCTATTATTTCTTCAATTTTTTTCTTTTTGCCGATAAAACTGCTTGCATTTTCCATAAGCCTTCTTCCTTTGGTGATTTGCGAAGTTGTAAAACCGAATTTTTGGTTAGGCTGAGTATCCACAACAAGTAACAAAATTACTTCACTTGCTTTTTCAGTCGCTCTTTTCAAAAATTCTTCATTTTCCATCTCCGACAACAAAGGTATAAGAACTTTCATAAAATCACTTAATATATTGATAAACTTCTTTTTTTCTTTCCATAACCTCGCCATCTTCCTTAAGAAACTCCATTGATATTTTTACAAGCGTCGGAGTCAAATTTGTTTTGGATGACAATTGGCTCAACGTTTGTTGTTTCTCCTTGGAAAGTTCCTCCAAAACCTTTTTTTCAGATTCCTGCAAAAGAACAGAGTTTATAACATAAAAATCCCCTTCAAAACTTCTTAAACCTCTTATTTCCCCCGCTTTTATTTTCTCTTTTAATTGCTCGCTTATGGTTTTTGCATTCAACTCGTTTTTTATTACCATAAAACCGTCTTTTTCAAGAGTATAATCATACTTGGGCTTTTCCATGTTTTGGAATTTGTTTTCAAAAACTTGTTTTTTTTGGACATTTTTTGGCAAAGCATAAAGAGCTTTTCTGAAAACTTCGCTTGACTTATATTTTATTATCTTACCCTCTTTAAGCATTTCTTGAAGTATTTTATTTTCATTTTCATTAAGCTTCTTTTCAAACCAACCTTCCATTTTATCCCTTGGACTCAAAGTTTTAATCAAATTGGTGATTTTTTTCTCTATTGCCTCTCTTGAATCATTTCCAACAACCAAATCTACTACATTAGCCTTTTTTTCTTCATGCGGAACCATTAACCAAATTCCTTCCCTTGCCTTTATCAACTCAAATTTTTTTCGGCTTGGCAATTTGAGTTCTTTTGCTTCTTCATCCGTAAATTCTACTATTATCAAATCTCCTTCACACTTAGCTTTTACCATGATTATTGTTTGTCATGAAGTGATTAAAAATGTAAAGGAAATCTAAAACACTCTATCAATATAAGAATCAAGAATCATACCCAACGCACAATAGAATTTGTAGCAAAATCCCAAATAATAAAAGCCAAAAAAATAAGCAAAACCAAGAATAATAAACAACATATTCCAATAACAAAATAATCGATAAGTTTCAATTTCCTATTCTTTGACACATGCTTATTATAAATCCTAAAAATAATCAAAGAACCCACAACAAACAAAATTGCTACGCCAAAAATTAATATATTTGCCAAATTTTTATAATAAGGTTTCAAAACACCAGCCAATTCTTCATCAATAAAAATATAACCCAATGATTCACATTTCTTTTGCAACGTTTCTAATTTGAAATCTTTTATATCTTGCTCCGTATAATATCTCCAACCTTCAGGCAAATCATAAAAATGAGTAGGGTTATACCTTTTACAAATTTTTAAATCATCATTTATAGCTAATTCAGGTCTTAAAGCTGCAAAAACATTTGGAGTTGCAAAAAAAATTAAAAAGAAAATCAATAGAAATTTAGTTTTCATAATTATTTTATTTTATTATAATTTAAATGCTTTGAAATTATTAGGCAAAGTTTTATAAAGTTTTAATAAGCAAATTTTAGAACCAGCATTAAATCCTTTTCAGATTCATTTTGCTCAAACATATTTTTGGAGTTACAACAATTTCATCCTGCCCCCAAGAACTTGCAAATTTTCGCTGTTTTCCTACACCAATTATGTTTTTCATGAAATCTGAAAAACTGTCTAAAATCCTCACACTATTAGGAACCAAAGCAGAAACTATCTCACCATTTTTAATTATAAAAGAATCCCCCCGTATAGTAGAAGAATAATCAAAGCTTGAATAACCATTTACTGGATAAGTATACCAAATCCTGCCAATAAATATGCCGTTTTTAACTTCTGAAATCAATTCTTTGTCAGACAAATTTCCCTTGCTTACAACCAAATTTGTAGCACTAACGCCTACATCAGAAGAATGACTTCGTCCACCCCTATAACCATTAAAAGCCCTAAATTTAGCATATTCATCTTTCTTTTTTTTGTAATAATCGTTAGACAAAAAATTTTTGAAAACACCATTGTCTATTATGGTTACTTTTCCAGAAGGGTTTCCTTCATCATTTGAACCTGTTGAATTTGGAGATTCTGGAAAAAAAGGGTCGTCAGTTATGGTAAGCAATTCGCTTGCAACTTTTTTTCCAACAAGCCCGTTAAAAGGACTCGCCATAAGGTCAACAGAAGAAATAGCCACATCCAGTCTGCTGTTAAAAAGCTCTGCTACTACTCCTTCGCTCAACAAGACACGATATTTTCCTGTTTCTATTTTTTCGCTTTTTTTCGACAACTCGGCTTTTTCAACAGCTTCTTTTCCTATTTGAGAAGGCTTTAATTTTGAAATAATTGAATTGAATTTAAACGAAGTACCACTTGCTGTTTCATTTCCTTCAATGTTTGCAGTAAGGCTTCCTTCAACCCCTGTTTTTTCTTCAAACGCAAAAATCCCTTTAGTGCTTTTTACACAAAACCTTGTTCCAAAAACATCAAATTCACCAGTAATGTTTGATTTGGTTTCTTTTCCATTTTCAAGTTCATCGAGAGCACCATCCAACATTTCCCAAGCTTTTTTTGCACAAGCATTTGTATCTAAATTAATTATTTTTTTGTCAATTTCAGGTTTGAAAGGAGACTTTCCAGCATAGTCTGACAAGGAATGAAAATCAGAATCATATACTCTTGATTCAAACGCCTTTGAATATGCTTCTTTAAAACCAATTTTTGTAAAATCGTTGTCGCAAGAACCAAACCCATATTTATTATCTTTGAACAGTATTCTCAAACTGATTCCTTGAGAATCCATTATTTTTGCTTCTTCAACACCATTACTTGGTATTTTTGAATGATAAGCAATTCTATAAACTCCTAAAAAACGTGCTGAAACATAAGCTTCTGCTTCTTTGACTTCACTATTTTTTTCAGCAAAACTCAAAAGTTCATCAGCAACGCTTTTCAATTCATTTAATGCAGCCATTTCAACCCCTTATCCCAGTCACATTAGCTTTGAATCTTAAATGAGGCCCGCCATTGCCAACCCTCATTGTCTGCATAGGCGTTCCTTTTCCACAATTCGGGACATTATATATTTTTACGTCTTTTCCGGCTTCAAGGGTCATGAACATTTCCCTTGAATCGCCTTCTATCCCGCCATTCCTGTATAACTTACCTATCTCGCCATTGTTTATTTCAAAAATTTTCCAACAAGAAATATTAAAATTTTGCCTGCTTTCGCCTATTGAAGGAGTTTTTTGCCCCAAAACATAAAAACCATTTTTCGTATCTTGAATCAATTCTTCAGCTTTCCAAGTGCCTTTTGCAAAAAAAGTATTGCTCATTCTTACCAAAGGCACCATCAATGCAGAGCTTGCACGCATATGCCCGTTTGGAACTTCATTAAGTATCATGCTTGTTTCTCTTGAATTCATAAAACCTTTCAGCACACCATTTTCAATATTTGTTACAGCCTTGGCAGGAATGCCTTCATCATCAAACATATAATTTCCATAACCATCTATTGTCGGATCAGAAACCACAGTCATTTCTTCAGAACCAACTACTTTACCCATTTCATTATCATCCATGTCCCTGAACCACCAAGCACGTCCGGCCCAAGCGGTTTCCCTCTTCAATGCTCTGTCGGCTTCGCATGGATGCCCGCAAATTTCATGACTCAACAAAGTATTAAACCAAGGATTAGCAACAATTGTTGTGCCCTGTATGCTTGGCACAGCAGGAGCATTTGCAAGCTCAACAGTTCCTTCAGCAATGTATTGGCAAAAATCTTCAAAGGTTTTTCCATGAGCATTATCTCCTTCAAGAGCCTCAAGCCCTTTTTGCTCTGCAATCCACTCATGATAAGTTTCTTGCGAGTTGCCCTTTGCCGCTATAAAAACAGACGGCTCAGTTATAGCATTGGTTTGTTCAATCAATGAACCCTCACTGCTTGCAAAAATCATTTTTTCAACCATTGAAAAAATTGAAACAGCGTTGGACGCAACGCCATTTATTTGTCCAAGGCTTGCTGAAATCCTCTCACACTCCTTGATAAAATCTTCCAAATGCGCTTCCAAAGGATTCTTTTTCCATTTTTTCACCCATTCCTTTTTTGAAACCGGGATTTCAGCCAACTTCAAATCATAAATGCCATTTGCTTTTTTTGCATTTTTAATTGCTTTAGCTTTTTCTTCAGAATTGGCTTTTGCAAGCTTCAAAGCCTTAGCAAGAATCTTTCCGGCCACAAATTTTATATTTTCAAAATCATTCTTACCCAAACTGCAACCGGCAAAACCCATTGCAGGAATTTTTCCAGCATAAACCCTAACACCAATGTCCGCAGCATAATCTTTTGAAGCGCCTTTTGAATTGCCATTCAAAGCCTCTGCAGACAAGCCATTTGAAATAAACAACCGCCCATCAATAAGCAAACAATTATTCCTATCAGAAAACTCAGTTATTAAATTCAAAAAATCCTCTTTTACCTCAGTAGCCCTCTCAACAGGCACTGCAAAACTTTCATCCATTTCAAAACCAATTTAAAGTAAAGTTTAATAAGAATAATAATGTTACGCTTTTTTTGCTTAATATTCAAAAAAAAAGAAAATAAAACTTTTTCAACAACAAATTTTTTCATTTCTTTTTCAAAATAGGCAGTTTGGTCAAAGGACTTTCTATAGTAGTGTATCCTGTTGGCAATTCAACAGGATTTTTTTCATCCTTACTAAAATAATAAATGGTTTTCCCGTTTTTGCCAACAGTTGAATTGAGAAAATATTTTTGCCCTTTTGAATTAACGATTGAAAAACCCATTGAAGACACCAATAACATTGATTATTTTGCAAAATTATTGATGCAAACTCCTATTTTTAAAATTTCTTATTTGCTCTTTATTGTAATGAAAAACAATTTTCTTGAAAAATTCAATTCAATGGTAAAAAATTATTCAAAAAGCGATCGCATAGCCATTTGCCACGATCTTGACGCTGACGGAATTTCAAGCGGCGCACTTGCATACATTGCAATTGAAAAAATAAGAGGAAAAAAACCTAATTTGGTTATTACCCAAAGCCATAAAACAGTTGAGTTGTTGCCTAAAAGCCTTGCCATGCTGAAAAATAAAAAAATTGAAAAACTCGTAATAGTGGATTTTGCTTTTGACCAAAACGAAGACATTATTCTTAAAACTGAAAAAATAGTAAATGAAATATTGGTGATTGACCACCATACAGATTATGGCAGAAAATCAAAAAAAACTCTTTTTCTTAAAGTACAAAAATTTTCTAATATAGAGCCAAGCAAGTATCCGACTTCAAAAGCAGTTTATGACCTTTTTTCAAGGCATGTTGACCTTGCAACACATTCATGGCTGGCTTGCACAGGTTTAATTGGGGACAACCAGTTAAACCAATGGAAAGATTTTGTAGAAACTGAAGCAAAAAGACATGACTCGGATATTTCGGAACTTTCAAAAATAGTTGCTTTGATTTCAGGGGTTGAAGTACTTGCTCCAAACAAATTGCACGAATTGCTTCTTTTTTTGACAAAATGCAAAAAGCCTTCAGACGTTTTAAAATCAAAATTCGCAAAATATTCAATAATTTTGGATAAAAAAATCGCAAAACTGCTTTTGGATTTTGAAAAGAAAAAAATTATTTTTCCAGAAAAAGAATTGGTTTGGTACGAATTCAAAGCAAAAGGCAATTTTAAATCAGAGTTGATTAACAGGATAAGCAATCAAATTTACCCCAACATGACACTAATTGTTGTTCAAGACAAAGGCGACAACTGGCTTTTGTTTTCTGCCAGAAGGCAAGATTTCAAAGTAAAAATGAATTCCCTTCTTGAAAAAGCAGTATCCGGCCTAAAAGGAGCTGGCGCCGGCGGACATGTTCCAGCTGCTGCTGGTAGAGTTAACAAAAAAGATTATGAAGAATTCAAAAAAAGAATTTTAGAACAATTGAGCAAAAAATAATTTCCAATTACACGTATTTTTTTCTTTCCAAATCCTTTATTTTTCCCAAATAATAGGCCTTGTCTTCAACAGCATAAACATCAAAATCCTCAATATTTTCAATCAGTGGGCTCATGTGATTTTCCATTGTCAAGTCTGTGCCGCTTCCGACAGTAAGCATTGAAGGCAAAACTATCAATTCTCTGTTTTCGTATTTTCCTTTTAAAAAACACTTGTATGCTTCTCTTTTCAAATCGTCTCGCAGGTTAATTGAAGGATGCTCGTGACCCATCACAATTATTTTAGCGCCAATCAAATCCTTTTTATTAGGCTTTTTATGCCCGTGAATAAATAGAGTTTTTTCACTTTCAAGAAAATAAGATTCTTTTATTTCAACTCCTTTTTTTTCAGCAATTGGAGCTATTATATTGTCATGATTCCCTTTTATCAAGACAAGTTTTTCACAATTTGCCAACAAAAAATCCAACATTTCAAGAGCTTCTTTCCATTCCTGTTTTGAAATTCCTCCGAATTCCTGCTTAAAATCACCACACACTATTATATTTTTAGGCTTGCCGCATTCTACTATCGCTCTTTCAAGCCTTTCTTTTATTTCATTAAAATTGTATCTTGGCATAAATATTCCCTTAGCATTAAGCATTCCTTCATACCCTAAATGAAAATCTGCACAAGCAAGTGTCCTTGACTTTTCAAACCAAAGACAAAGACCAGTTGTTTTTACACCTTTTGATAACTGGTCTTTGTCTTTGATCTCAGTACTTTTTGCAAACCTACTCATCGCCTTCACCTATTTTTTTTATTATTTCTTCATGCATCCTCTTAATGAATGCCAACCTGTCTTCTATTTTCATTATATCCATCCTTCCCTGCATTGCAATATTCCAAGCAAAAGGACTCGGTATTGCGCTATCCAATAATTTTATTTTTATAAAACCCTGTTCTATTCCTTGAATCACTTTTATCGCATTATTAATATCCATTGCATCTTCAAGCACTTCTCTACGTGCCTCTTTCAATATTACAAAGTCGTTGCTTATTCTGCGCACCGCGCTAAGCAAAAGCCGAGAAGCCATTTGCTGCCTCCCAGCACTTTTTTCTTTGCCTTTGTAAGAACGCAATATCATTAAAGCCCTTGTAGCACAATGCCTGAATCTTCTTGAAAGCATTTCAGTGTTATTGATTGCCATTTCAAGTATTTTTCTGAAATCCTTGCTGTTAACCGCTTTTAATGCTTTTTCAATAACGATTTTTCCTGAAATGCTGAGCATAAAGCCATTGTCATTCATGCTTATTTCCACGTCCTTGTGCATTATTTTTGACAAAGCAAAACTGTATGCAAAACTCAATGCATCATTAACCCTTCTGCCATAAAGCGCGTGAAAAACCAAATGCGTAACATTGCCTTCCCTATATCTTTCTATTATAATTTTTGAATTGTCCGGTATTTCCAGATATTTGTACTGCTCCCTGAAATACTCGTACATTGCATTAGCAGCATGCTTGTCAATATACAAATATTTTTCAAGAAATTGAATAATATCTTTTTTGGATTCGCCTTTACCCAATTTTTCAGACATCAATTTCCTGAATTTTCCAATTTCTATTGAAAGGTCAAAACTCAAAGGAAGGGTTTCCGAAAACCACGAAGGAACTGTCGGAGGCTTTTTATATGCGGCATTCACTTGTATAGTCATTCCCCTTGCAAACTTGTATTCATATGTTTGCCCGCCTAAAACAAAGACATCTGACTTTCTCAAGCGTTCCATAAAACTTTCATCAATTGTCCCAATCACCATATCCCCTATTTTCACTTTTATTTTGGCTTCGTCAGGGATAGTGCCTACATTAGTGGTATAAATTAGCCTTGCAGTTTTTCCCCTTCTACCTATCATTCCAGTCTCATTTTCAACCCATATTTTTGCATAAACATGCCTGACTTCCAAAGAACTATAATTTCCAGAAAGATAATCTATACATTCATTATAATCAAGCCTTGAAAGGTTTCGATAGCAATAGCTTCTTCTAATCAAATTATATAATTCATCAATGTGTATTCTTTCTTCTATTACAATACCAAATATTTGCTGACAAAGAACATCCAAGCAATTTTCAGGAACCCTGATTTTGTCAATTTTTTTTTCTAAGGCCGATTTCAGCATTACAGCACATTCCACAAGGTCATCCCTGTCAAGAACAATTATTCTGCCTTTCACAGTACTATGCAATTGATGCCCACTCCTGCCTATTCGCTGTATTGCACGTGCAATGCTTTTAGGACTTCCCAACAAAACAACCAAATCAATATAACCAATATCAATTCCAAGTTCAAGAGAAGTTGAACAGACAACGCATTTCAATTCACCCTTTTTAAGTCGCTCTTCAACGTTAAGCCTTGTTTCCCTTGAAAGTGAACTATGATGCGCCCCAATGTTTCCAGAATTGTATTCTTTCGGAAACTTTTCCTTCAAATAATGCACAACCCTTTCAGTTGCACTGCGCGTATTAGTAAAAACTA
>CAZNZM010000008.1:0-50494 GCA_964577555.1 uncultured archaeon | reverse complement strand
AATTAGGAAACTGTATGATAGAAGCAACAATGCAATACAATCCAACAACAAAAACTTGGACAAACATAACCAACAACACAATCAACAACATACTATTAGGAACAGCAATAGCAACATACACAAACAACAACTGCAAAATATAATAAAAAATTGATAAAAAAACAAACTCTTTTTCTTTTTAAATTATTCAAGAATTTTTTTGCGTTATCTAATCATTGACTATTTTATTGTAAAATAATTTACTCCTGTCTGAAGTACTAAGTTACTTGCAATGAAAAACATCTCTACTTACGGTTCGTGTATTTCTCTATAATAAAAAAAACTATCTTTAATTATAAAAACCTGAAAAGACGAGGATTTCAGTATATAGCAAAAGTTAAAATTAGAAAATATAAATATAAATATAAAAAAATTATTGTGTCATCTATGCAAAAAACAAAAGTCTTATTTGTCGCCATTTTAATACTATTGACTTTTTCTTTGTCTGGTTGCATAAAAATGAATTTAAAATACGAAATAGGTAAAGATGGAAAAGGCAATGTTGAAATAACAACAGACATAAAAAAATTTGTTGAAGCAATCAAAAACATGGAAAACCAGGAAGGGGATTTTGAAGAAAAATACAAAAAAGAAAACATATGTGAAACAATTAAAGCACAAAATAAAGATTACAAAGAAAGCGGGACAGGAGTTCTTCCTGGAAAAATAAAATTGGATCCGTCAGAAGCGGAATGCACAGCTGTTGAAGACTATGTAAAATTGGCATGGAAAAACGTGGATTTCAGCGATTCATTCACTGTTGATGAAAAGGCGAATCCTAAAAAATACAAATTCACGTTAAAAGCTTATAATAAAGAGCAAAAAGAAGCAGAAAACAACATGGAATTAACGCCTGAAAAGATAAAAATGACTGGAATGGAAATCAATTTGACCATTAAAATGCCGGGAAAAATAATATCAACAAATGCAGGAAAAATATCGGAAGACGGAAAAAGCGTCGTAATTGATTTTATCCAAGAAGAACAAAAACTAAAATCAGACATAGAAATAATTTCAGAAGAAACCGGCTTTGATTTTGGAAACACCCTAAATATAAATTTTGAAGGATTTGATATTAACTTTGGAATAATTATAATATTATCAATTATTGCAATAGGAATTATCACGATTCCAATAATTGGAATGGTAATACTCAAAATAATTAAAAAGTAAAAATACTACAAAAAACAAATTCCAATTAAAAAAATATCAAAAAAATATGACAAAAAAAGTTTTGCTAAAAAAATGGCGCGCAAAAAAACAAACAAAAAAATAAAAATCACAAAATAAGAAAAACAAATTTGGCTAACAAAAAAACACGACAATTCGGCTCGCAAAAACAAAAAAAATCAAATAAAAAATAGCTTACGAAAAAATATAAGATACTTGCACTAAATCAAAATCTTTGAATACACGCGTTTTCCGACTCTGACCATGTAGAAATTATTTATAAAGCAACAAAAAAACTTTTTGACAAAAAAATAAGCCTTACACAAAAAGCAAACATGATTTCTACACAACCTGGGACTCGCAAAAGTTAAAAACCCTCTTTGAAGAGGATTTTATAATTGTTTTATATTACTTTCTGAAAAACGCCTCTGTGGCTCAGTGGTAGAGCACGTCCTTGGTAAGGACGGGGTCGCGAGTTCAATTCTCGCCAGAGGCTTTAAAACAGCTTTCAAAAAAACTCTGAAAAATAAGAAAAAACAATGATTAGAAAAATATATATAATGATTAATGATTAATCCCAAAAAAAAAATATATATAATGATTAATCCCAAAAAAATACAAATGCAAAACAACTTCGAACCCAGACTTAAAACCAAAATTTGGATAATTTTTCTTTTAATAATAACTACTTTACCATTTGCCTACTCAGCAATACCTACAAATCAAAACGTTTTATGCATATATAATTCAAATATAAGCGAATCAAAAGAAATTTGTGATTATTACGTTTTAAAAAGGCCTGGCGCCAAATCATTAGGACTTAACGTGCCAGACGAAGTATTTCCTCCACATGAAAGAATAAAAAAAGAATCAATGAATGGAGACAAATTCATTGAATACATTGCTAAACCAATATTCCAATATGTAAATCAACACCCGGAAATGAAAATAACCCATTTGGCAATAGCAAAATATCTGCCAATCGCGATTTATGATAAAGCAAATAAATACCCGGGCAATAACATGATTCCCGGCTCAGATTACAAGTTAATTATTGGCTCAACAGCAACATTACTTGCATATGAAGGAAATTGGAGAACTGCAACCAATTTGGAAGACTACATTCTTCGTTCTTTGCCAGAAAATTACAAAATGGATACTACAGTTCAACACTTTGATCCTGAACGTTATAAAGATGAAAAACTCAGATTTGCAGTTTCACACCTCAATGGTTTTAACATTGGTGACATAAAAAAAATGATTGACAAAGCACAAGAACCAGCACCAAACCTTTCATCTGTTTATTTCGGAATGCCAGTAGATTATTTCGGAATGCCAGATAAACTTTATATACCAGAGATGTTTGGAAGACCAATGAAAAGTGTCGGCATAAACCCAGACTTAGTAGTAAGTACACGTTGGAATAAAACATCTTACGACAAGCCTCTTGTAGTATATTCAAGTTGGGGAGTTCATCAAGGATACGACTCTTTATGGATTGCAGGAAACCCAAAAGTAAGAAGTAATGTATCAAACAGAGCGGTGTTTAACAGCATTGAAAGTTGGAATGCTGCAACTATGACAGGAGCCCCAAATCAAAAAAGGGAAACAAACCAAGGTTTGATAGCAGATGCAATTTCTCCAATAGCATTCGGTGGAACAAATTACTCAAACAGTTTTTCAGCAGCATTTGGAAATATATACGAACCAACCACAACATATGTAGTCGATGTGGGAAAATTCTTTGCAAACTACGCTGCAGGACTCACAATAGCGGAAGCATTTCTCAAATCATACAAGGAAAATAATTACTATTCAGTAAACACAATTATTGGCGATCCTTTAATGAGAATAAAAGACTCTCCAACTAACGAAACAATTAGAATAATTTATACTAATCCTGGTTGCTTAACACAAGACCAAACAAAAATCGATGCAGGAAGTTGGATATGTGAAAACTCCAATACTAAAAAAGAGTGCATTGGTGATGAAATCGGTTTTGCTAATGAAACAATCTGCAGAGAAGGATGTTTTCAAGGACATTGCAAAGGAACGGATTACCAGATTATAAACCAATCAACCATCAAACTAAATAAAAGCAATAATGAATATGCAATTTCTTTCCCAGTAAATGTAGACAACAAAACTATTAACGAGATCTTCCAAACACCACCTTCTGCAAATGTTATTATCAAATACAAAGAAAGACAAGGTTATAAAACGTTAGAATATAACAAGGAATTCAATGAATGGATAGGCGAAACCGAAAGAAAATTCAATTCAGGAGAAGGAATTATTGTTACAGCACTTGATGATGTAACTCTAACATTTTCTGGAACCACATTAAACACTTCTCCAAAAGTAAAACTAACAGAAGAACACAATTTAATCGGATTACCATTCTGTGGAGATAAATACACGGCATCACAAGTACTAAAAGAAATATCAAGAATAAACCCAAATTGCGACTTAATTTCTAACGCCTATGGAAAAAGTTGGCCAATCATATTCTGGACTGAAAACATTTCAGAAAATTTCAAAGGAAACAAAATAGATTTCAAACTAAACAACTACGAAGCATATTGGATAAGATGCAAAACAGGAACAGAAATAACATGGAAACCAACATGCAACAGCAACCAACCACCATTTATATCAATAACAACACCCACAAACGGACAAACATTCACAACACCAGCAAACATAACCATAACAGCAAACGCCAACGACCCAGACGGAACCATAACAAAAGTAGAATTCTACCTCAACACAACACTAATAGCAACAAAAACAACACCACCATACACCCACACACACACAATCAACACACCAGGAACCTACACAATAACAGCAAAAGCAACAGACAACCAACTAGCAACAACAACCACAACCACAACAATAACAATAAACCCACCAAACCAAAACCCAACAATAACCATAACAACACCCACAAACGGACAAACATTCACAACACCAGCAAACATAACCATAACAGCAAACGCCAACGACCCAGACGGAACCATAACAAAAGTAGAATTCTATGTAAATGGAATAAAAATAAGCGAAACCACGACAAGCCCATATTCAATAATTTGGACTCCAAACAATGAAGGCATATACATAATCAATGCAAGGGCAATTGATGAGAAGGGAGCAATAAATTTATCAGAACCAATAACTATAATAGCAGAAAAAATACTGGAGCCTAAAATCAGTCTTGCACTTCAAAATCAAGATAAATTAAGAGAACCTGCAAATATAATCATTAAGGTAAATATCACATTAACAAACTCTGCCATCTCAAAACTTGAAATATTTAAAGATAACACTAAATTTGCAGAATACTCTAATAATGTTGATACTATTACATATCAAAACTTGAGAAAAGGAAGACATGAATTTGTAGCAAAACTAACTGACAGCAGAGGTAGACAAGCCACTTCAGAACCATTAATTGTTAATGTGTTAGGGGAAAATCAACCGCCTACAATATTCTTGACAAGGCCTTTGAATGAAGAAATTTTCATTGAAGGTACTGAAATACTAATCGAAGCAAATGCAAGAGACAATGATGGGCAAATAAAAATCGTTGAATTTTATAACAAAAATGAAATTTTAGGAACTGATACAACAAGGCCTTTTTCAATAAAATGGATTGCAAAAACCGGTGAAAATGAATTATATGCAATTGCAATTGATGACGAATTTTCCAAAAACACAGCTGAAAAAATAAAAATAATTGTAAAATCTAAACCTGACAAAGATAAAATTATTCAAAAAAATTTTGATATAATCTTGCCTGATAACAACCATGAAATATATGATGATTCAAAAATAACAATCAAAGTTGACACTAAAGACGACAAAACAATTGAAAGAATAGAATACTATGTGGGGGATAAAAAATTTGGAGAAAAATATGGCAAGACACTTGATTTCAATTTAGAAAAATTGCCTGTTGGAGAACATAATTTGCTGGTAAAAGCATATGACAATAAAAATTTAGTAGCTCAAAAGTCGATTGAAATAAAAGTAAAAAAACGCGAAGAGAAGAAGTTGCTTCAACCAAAAATTGAAGTGAATTTTATAAATTTGAAATGGCTTTCAGAAGATAATGCAGAAATATTGTTTGACTTTTATCATGAAAGCGACATAAATAATTTTATTGCGGAGATAATCATTTCAAAAAATGGAAAAACTGTTTTTAGTGCTGAAAAAACTTTAAAAGGAATTGAAAAAAACAAAAAAACAATTAATAAATTTTCTGAAATTTGGGAAAAGCCTGAATTAGGTGATTATAATGCAAGGTTAAATATAATGCCAATTGAAAAAAATAAAGAATATGTTGTTATTGAAAGTGTTTTAACAGTAAAAAAAGAAGGTAAAGAAATAGAAAAGAAGCAAGATTATGAACCATTGTTAGTATATGCTGGAATTGGAATGGCAATTGTATTAATTGTAGTTATAACAATAATTGCTTCAATAATTGTTTCAAAAAACAGCAGTAGTTAAAATCGGTAGATAATTTTGCTATGAAAAACTTGTAATTGTATAAATTGATTCTTATTAAAAAAAAATTGACTTTGCAAAAAAGCTGATTTTTTTAACTTTGGCTGGTTTCAATTTTGACTGGTTATTTTACAACTTAATGTTTGTTTCAGCACAATTTTTATTTGTTTGAAATATTGTGAATACAAAAAGCCAAACGATATTATTTTAACTTGGTGTCTTGCATTTCAATAGTCAGGCAATTAAAAATAAATTGTGCCTGAATAAGAACAAAGGAGAGAGAAAAAAATGGCATTTGGAGCGCCAAGGCAAATGTTTGATGCTGTATGCTCTGATTGTGGACAACAGACGCAAGTCCCTTTCAAACCGGCAGAAGGCAGAGCGGTTTATTGTAGAAACTGCTATATGAACCATAAGAAAGACAATAGATATTGATTTTTAGTCTATTTTGTGTTTCTTGAAATTAAAACTGATTCTTAATTTTTTATTTTTTTAATTTTTTCAAGCCTTGGCTTTTGGGAGTTCTCGTTTTTGAAATAGACTTGTTTTAAGACTTGCAAAAATGATCTATAAAGCGCGATTTTGGAAAAAGCCAAAATAGAAAATTTTTTGACAAAAAAAAGCGATCTTTGTTTAAAAGCAAAGGTGATTTTTTTATTACGGCCTTTGTTTTAGTCATTAATAAATATACCTTTGGTTATTTTTTGTTTCATGCAGGATGAACATATTGAACAACTCATTGCAAAATATATAAATGACGAAGATGTGGTGGCTATAGGTTCAAGCCCGCTTGGTGAAAAATTCTTGAAAAAACTTGCTATTGCTTTGGAAAGCAATCACATTAAAATAAATAATGTTGATTTTATTCCTACTTCAATGAGAATGGCTACAATTGCATCTAGTCTTGGCTTGAAAATTGTTGATATTAATGAAAGAGAGGTTGATGTGGCAATTGATTTTGCTGATCAAGTTGATAAAAATTTTAATTTTGTCAAAAGGAATACTGCTTCTTTTGTGAGGGATAAAATGATTGCCCAGAGTGCGGCTAATTTGATTGTAATTGCATTGGATAAGTCATTTGTTGAAAAAGTAAAAGGCACTATTCCATTTGAAGTTGTTACTTTTGGGTGGAAAAGGACAATGAATCAGCTTGACTCTTATGGCAAGGCTTCAAGGCGGGAAAAAAATGGTGTTCCAATCAAAACAGAGACTGGGAATTATGTAATTGATGTCAAAATGGACAATATATGGAATTATAATGAATTGGAATATGAATCAAAAAATATTCCTGGGGTTATAGAAACCGGGCTTTTTGTTGGTTATGCTGACAAGGTTCTTTTGCATGGAAAAAAAATTGAAATGTTGAGCTCTTCAAAAAGTTGAATTCCATATTTGGTAAATTGGCATTGTTTTTCAGGTTTTTCGCTGAGCCAATCCTTTTTTTAATTTTTAAATTCAAATTTTTTGCCTTGGTAAACAAATCTTTTTTTCTACTTTTAGCGAGGCTTTTATTTCTTTTGGATTTAATTTCTAATTTAACACGAATCAAGAAATTGTTTCTGTTTTCAGGTTTTTGTCGGTGTAGCTCAGGGGTTAGAGCACCGGTTTCATAAGCCGGGTGTCGGCGGTTCGATTCCGCCCACCGACATTTAATTATATTTTGTTCCTAAAACCAAATTAGCTATTATACTTGCTTCTTCAGGAGTAAAACCTTTTCTTATAGCCAAAATGCAAAGTATTCTAAATGAGTCAGGCTTTTGTTTTGGAAGTCTTCCTTGCTCTTTCAGCTTTAAAAATTTTTCAATTGTTTCTTCAATAGGCGGTTTTGCACGGTTTTTTACAGCATTGGTAGGTACTTTTGGCTTAGTGTTAAATATTCTTTTAGGCATTTGTAATACTTCATTTTTGAATTAATATTTTTTTCTAAAAATTAAATGCTTTTTGAAAATTCTTTTTTTTGATTGGAATTTTAGTCTACTCCGTGAAATGCGAATATAAAATTTATGATTCCTGATGTCAATATTATAATAATTCCTAAATTTGTGAATGCATTATCGCTCAAGGAGCCTGGAAAAATCGATTCGCCTATAGCCATAATAATAATTTATAAAAATCCGAACCAAAGCCCTAAAATAGCTAATTTTGCAAACTTCATTTTTATCACTTCAATAAAAAAGTAAATAAAAATATAACAGAATATCCTTGTAGTATTGAAAACAAAATAGTGTATTTTTTCAAGCTTTGAATATTTACAACAATTATTAACAAAGCAAACTTTATAATGTAATTAATAATCATAAAGTTGAAATCTGAAAATGCCATGCCAGTGAGTTTTCCGAAATCAGTTACTACCCAAATTTCTACTGGAAAAAATAAAAGCCAGAATAACTTGTTTTTTTTAAAGAAATAATTTACTAAAACAACAAATATGAAAACCCAAAGAATATTGTTCATGGTTATGTCTACAAAAAAAGCCAAGTCAAGGTTAATTAAAGCATGAACTACTTCAAAAAAAACCATTGCAATTACCAGTTTAACAAGTTAGCCAAAAAAGGCAATTTGTTTATATTTATTTTATAACAAAACAAATATTAATTAATCTTTTAACTAAAAATAGTTATTAAATATTATTTTTTTTTTTGACAATTGTCGTAAAAATGGTTTTAGTTTAAACTTGTAAAAATCTTCCAAAATTGCAATTGTAAAATTATATTTTAATTATTTGCCTTTTAATTATTTGCCTGCAAGTTTCTAATCAAAAGCGATCTATGAAATTCTTTTTGCCCTGGTCGTCTAGCCCGGTCAAGGACACCACCCTCTCACGGTGGACGCACGGGTTCAAATCCCGTCCAGGGCACGTAAAATAAATTCTTTTTTTACCATGATTTGCGAAAAGCCTAATTGTCTTGAAATTTCAGCAAAAATAATCATCTTTGTCAAGCAATATCAGAGATTTTCATTTATAAGGCAAAATTATTTCAAAAAATTCTTTTTGGCTTATTTTACCTAACAACTTTTCTTGAAAAAGCAAAACGCCGCTATTTGGCCAATGCTTCCAAATTGAGCCGAACCCTTTCTTCTTTATATTGTCGCAATACTTTGAAACTTCGTTGAAATGAATTTGGCTGAAGTCTGCATATGAAAGTTTTCCGTCTTTGTCCTTAAGGCCTTTGCAAAAAGGATAAAGTTTTGAGTAGTTTTCGGCTTTTTTTTCTGAAATAAATGGGAAAAGAATGCATTCAAGGGGCCTTGCCGGATAAATTATACAACAACTTTTGTCTTCGTCAAAAAATTTGCACGCGCCGTTTTTTCTTCGTTTGAATGCCAGCATTGGCAAAGCAATAAGAAAATCAGGCAAATGTCCATGAACATTTTCAACGAGTTTTGCTATTCTTTTAGGAAGCATTACTGAACTTATTGAAATTTTCGTGTCGCTTTGCCCTGAAGGAAACAATTGCAGGAATAATTGAGTGTTATTCTCAATAAATTCTTTTTCAGTAACAGCCATAAACTTGGCTTGCTTTTTCAATTCATGCGGCAGGGTGATTATAAAGTACTTTTTGCAACATTCACCGCATCTGTGGCATTTAAAATCATGGCTCATTCAGTTATTGTGGCATGCAAGGATTAAAAATTATTAAGGGGTTTTTTGGTTAATAGAAAAATAAAAAAAAGTGCTTGCCTCCGTGGCTCAGCGGTTAGAGCAGCGGTTTTGTAAACCGCGGGTCGTGGGTTCGAATCCCATCGGAGGCTTTATTAAAATAAAAGTCAAGACTATTTTTTTACAACTTTTAACCTTTCAAGTTCAGTTTCCTTGAGGACTCCTTCTGGCATCATCAAAACATCAATCTTGTGTTCTATTATGGAAAGCCTTTTATCAAATTCTTTTTTGTCTTCCAATCTTTGATTGGAAAGTTTAGCCAAAATTTCAGGCAACTCTTTTTCATTACTTGACAACCCAACCGATTTTTCGACTGCTTTTTTGTAAAGAAGAATAGAAAGCCCGGCGGATATGGCGATTGAAAAAACAACAGCCAAAAGCAATATTGCTATGCCAAAAAAAATCGTCAATGCATCCATAATACTAAAACCCCACAAATTTGTTTATTAATAAAAATAACTATGATATTAAAAAACAAACCTTGCAATTTCAATGAATAATAAAGTATTAAAAATAATTTAAGTTTTATTTTGTTGAAAAAAAAGTTAAAAGGTGGTTTAGTGTCTGAAGAAAAGTACATTCAATTCGTAGCAAATTATGATGATTGGGTTGCAATCAGAAAACTTAAAATTGAGCCTGCAACAGACCCTAAAACAATAATTGAATTTATTGCAGGTCTTTCAAACAGCTTTGACTCAAAAATAGAAACAAACTTGAGAAAAATAGTGCAACTTGACAAAGTTGATTCAGCAATTGCATCTCTTGGGCTTGACAAAAAAGACACGGCAAAAGCAATTGAAGAAGTGAATTCGCGCAAAGTCAGTTCAGTAATAAAGGAAATTTCCGCATTGCCAAGCCTCCAATCAAATGAACAAAAAGAAATTGAACAATTTTGCAGAGTTTATGCAATGAGAAAAGCTCTGAAAGAATGTGGATTATTCGTGGATTACTCACAAATTGAAATACCAGGTATGAAGAAGCTTAAAAAAGTGAAAGTGTAAAAAAATGACAATAGAAGCGATTGAACCTGAAATATTATTTTCGCATTTTGTCCAGTCTTTTACAAGTCCAAGCTTGGACATGTTTTTCATTTTAATAACATACTTGGGACACCCAATTGTTTGGGTTATCATTGCCTCTGCTTATTGGTGGAAAGGGGAAGAAAAAAAGTCAATGGCGATTGCAGGAACAATACTTTTCACTTCCTCGATCATTGGAATCATTAAACCTCTTGCAGGCAGATTAAGACCGCCCATTGAAGAATTCAGAGTATTCAACCATGATTTTGAATCAAATTTTTCATTTCCATCAGGGCATGCCACAACATTTGCAGGAATTTTAGGACTTTATTGGACAAAATTGTCAAATATATTAAAATTTGCTGGTTTTTTGTCTTTGATCCTTGTCATGATTTCAAGAATTTATCTTGGCGCGCATTACCTTGGCGACGTACTTGCAGGTGCATTGTTGGGTTTTGCAATAGGAAGATTAATGCATTTAGTTGAAGATTATTATAAAGAAATAAGATTTGACAAAAAAAGGCTGATTGAAGAAGTAGGCCTGGTTACGTTCGTAATTGCAGCACTCGTAATTTCACTGCTTTTCAGGTCAATAGGAATGGCTTCAATACTTTTAGGATTATTTGCAGGAGCAATAACATTCAAATTAGCCAATTTTGACACCAAAAAAATTTCTGGATCAATATTTATAATAAAATCAATTTTTGGCTTCGCCATATTAGGCGTTATATTATTATTAGGAGAAAATTTTTCAATGGGGCCAGAAGCTTATTTTTTGGCAGGGCTCTGGATTACTCTTTTATATCCTTTATTATACGAAGCCATTACAAAAAAGCAGGAAAATACTGAAAACCAAAAAACGGCGGAACAAAAAACTAAACAAATTGTTCAAGAAAAAGAAAATAAAAGCAATTATAAAAAAACAAAAATGCCAAAGCCAAAATCAAATAAAAAATCATAATCAAAAACAAAAAAAACAACTTCAAAAACAATCATTAAAAAAACAAAAAAATAAAAAAAATAATTTGGCTAACAAAAAAACAACTACTTACAAAAACAAAACTAATCAAAAAAAACAAGCTAAAAAAAACAACAACCAAAAAAACACAAAAAAATGTTTGGCTCGCAAAAAATGACTCGCAAAAAAACAGCTTTACCAAAAAATAAAAAAAATGCAAGCAAAAAACTTGGGCAAAAATTTGCAAAGCCAAAAAAAAAATTATTTTTTCTTTGAATTGTTTTTGTTTTTGCTTACGAATTGCTCAATTTTTTCTTTTGTCTTTGACTGTATCACTGAAAAAGATTCAAAGCTTTTATTCATGCTCCAAAAACCCCATACAAAAAACGCTGAAGATATCAACAATAAAATTGCCAAAATATAATTCATGTTTTCTGTCGTTATTGAACTTAAATATGAATTTATTTTAAAGTGGGTCAAGGCGCCATATAATGCTTGGGTGATAAAACCCAAGTATATTGCAAGCCAGGGTTTTGCCTGCTTGTTGAATTTGTAAACTTTGTAAGCAAAGAAACTGGCAACAAAAATAAAAATTATTGAAATTATTCCTAAAATGAAATTAATGGTTGTATCGTTCATATTCTTTTTACCTCCTCTGCAAGCGATTCAACTTGTCTAAGCACGTCCTTGTTAATGTCTGATTCAAGAGCCAATATTACAGTTGTTATTCCAGAAAACTGCATTCTATTAATAAAGAAATGCGAAAATTTGCCTATTACTTCAGGATCATTATAGAAAATAAGAGTACTAATCGAATCTATTAGCAAAATCTTTTCGCCTGGCATTTTGTCAAGGCATTCGTTGATTGCAATGCTTATTTCAGTCAAGTTTTGTGGACCTTTTATGAATATGCAATTTGATGGCTCTTCATTTGCAAGAAGACCTAATTGCGAGGTTATGCAATCTATAAAAAAGAATTTTTCAGTATCAATGCCATGTTTTTTTAATATGGAAACCATGTGGCTGTAAGGCTTGTTTGCTGAAATGTAAATAATGTTTTTTCCCTTAAGAGTTTCAAGTATTTTAAGAACTCCTTGGAAATATTTTTCAGGGTCTATTATATAAAGCACTGTTTCAGGCATAAAGTAATTAATAAGTCTGGTGTGTTTATAAATAATTTACAAGCTGAGTTTTATCGTTTTTTCCGATATGGTTTTAAATTAAATCAAAAACTTTTAATTGCATACATTTCTGCCCGCCTTAGCATAGTAGCTAATGCGTCCGGCTGTAGTTCAACACTTTTCTTCTTCCGACAAAAATTTTTTCGGAAGCCAAAGAAAAGCGTTTGACAGAAAAACACTTTTCTGTCGGCGTCAACCCTTTTTTGGGAAAAAATAATCGCAAGGTTTGTTGTGCGGTTACCGGAAGATCCCCGGTGCAAATCCGGGAGGCGGGATAAACAAACCAATTTCAAAATAAAATTATAATTGTTGAAGCAAGCAATTAAAGAGCAATAATGAATTATAAGATAAAATTAAAAGTAAAATTTTGTAAATTGTTTTTTTAGGCAAACTATAAAAAAACTTTATTCAATTATTTTGCATGTTTGAAATAATTTTTCTTATAAGTATCATAATTGGACTTGGCTTTGCAAGCAGGTTTGCTTTTGAGAAGACAAGGATTCCGGAATCAATAATATTAATAGCAACTGGTTTTTGCCTTGGTCCTCTTGGTTTAATATCTTTTTTTTCAATCCCTAAAATTGAGTTGGAGTATCTTCAAAGCGTAGCTCCTGTTATTGGAGCAATTGCAATTGTTTCAATTATTTTTGAAGCCGGGTTCAGATTGAAAGCCAGGGATGTGGCAGGCAATATTTTGAATTCCGTGTTAGCAGCGTTTCTTCATACGTTCACTTCAATTATTGTGATTTTTTTGATTTTAAATTTTATTTTGGATTGGAATTTAAAAGATTCTCTTGTGCTTTCAGCAATCTTTGGGGGAATTTCATCTTATACTGTATACTATATAGCACCTTTATTAAGAACAACAAATGCTACAAGAAGCAGGCTTTATATTGAGGCTTCTTTGTCTTCTTTAATTGTTTGCATAATCGCAATAGCTTTAATGAAATATTCTGAGTTGGAGGCTGCAAAAGTTGCAATAAATGTTGGCACTGTTTTGTTTTGGCTTTTTTCTGTTTCTTTTATTATAGGTTTGATTGTTGGCATAATGCTTCTTTTTGCAATGTTAAAACTCAAAATCAAAAGAGCTGGGTTTTTGCCTCTTTTTGCATTGGTTTTGGCTATTTATTATATCGATTTTGTTTATCTTGGCGGAATAGGTGTTATTTCTTTGGCAATAATTGGTTTTGTGCTTGCCAATTCTGATGATTTTTTCAAAACCTTAAAAATGCATGGTTCGTTTGAAGTTGATGATTCCTTCAGATTCTTCCAACAGGAAATAAGCCTCTTTATAGGAGCTTTTTTCTTTGTTTATTTGGGCATGATTTTCAGACCTGAACAACTCACTGTGCAAAACATTTTGATAGGAATTCTTATATTGTTGGGAATATTTTTTGCAAGGGCATCAGTAGTAGGCATAATGCATAAGATTTCAAAATCACAAAAACATGAAAATTTTCTTCAAGTGGTAATGTTGCCGCGAGACATATTAAGTGCGGGTCTTGCAACTTTTATTTTCATTTATCCTAATTCGGTTGGTTTTGGAACGGAAATAGTTACTATTACAATAGTGTTATCCACGATTGCATCATCAATAAGAATTAATCAATATGAAAAAATATTTAAGAATTCATTGCTTTTCAGGAAAGAAGTAAAGTTGAAAGACGGAAGGGTTGTAATAATTAGAAGTTTTACAAGGGATGATTTTGGAAAATTAAGGGTTTTTTTCAACAAGCTTGTTGAAGAAGGAGCATATATAGCAATAGATCAAAGAGTGAGCAACGCTGAGGAACGAGAGATTGATGAAGAAAGCATTGCAAAAATAAATAGGAAAGAAATGATTTGTTGGGTAGTTGAATATGAAAATAGAATTGTTGGCAGAGCCGTGGCGGAAAAAATGCCAAGAAGAGAAAGGGACAACGTCTCTTTAAGTTTCTACATAGCAAAAGAGTTCAGGGGGGTTGGGCTTGGAACAACGCTTATAAGAATGATAATAAAAGAAAGCATGCAAATGTTCAAACCTCACAACATTTATCTTACGGTTTATTCTGATAATAAAAAAGCTATAAAACTTTATGAAAGGGAAGGATTTGAAAAAGCAGGAGTATTGCCTGGTTGGATGAAGCACAATGACAAATATCTTGACAGGATATACATGGTTTATAATCCAAAAAAAAGGCAAAATAAAAACATAAGAGTAAAAAATTAACTCAATAACTAAACTAAAAGTAAGTTATAAATATATCTTGCAAAATTAATATGTTTAAAATTTCATTCAAAGGAGGCATATAAATGAATAATAATTTTTTTATAATTGGATTGTTGGCAATAGCAACAATCATTTTGGCGGGTTGCGGGGAAAAACCTGAAGCAAATGTTTCGGTTTGGGTGAGTGATCAATCAACCGGAATGCCTATTGAAAAAGTGTATGTCAAAGCATATTCCAATTATTCGTTTCCAATAGCAACAGATAGGTGGGCTACAATAAATGGCGTTATAGAAGGAACTGCAATGACAAACTCAAATGGACTTGCAGAGTTTGAACTTCCACCAGGCAATTATGCTTTTATAGGTACAAAAGATAAATATTATCCCAGCGGGCAGGAAAAAATATTAAAAGCCGGAAATAATTCGGTTTATATTTCTATGAAAAGAAAGCAAACCTCTGACATGAATATAACGGATAAGAATATAAATGATAAGAACAACACAGATAAAAATGGCAGTATAAAATGGCCAATGCCGCAACCTTCAAAACAACCTTCAAAGATCATTTCGGTGTCTGGCGGCAAAACCTATAATTTGATTCCAATTTAACTAAAATAAAAGTGTGGCCGTCAAATTGGTGGCTGCACATTTAATAAAAAAAAAAGAAAATTTTTTTGCAAAAATTTTATTTGCATTGGCTTTGCAAAGCATTGATGCATGACAACTTTTAACTACTTTTTATTTTTGGCTGGTTTTTAAGACAATTACTTGTTTTTGTTCTTTTTGCTAAACCAATCATTAAAACTATGAAGCAGGTTTTTATATTATAAGTTGATTTATTCAATAACATGACAGAAGCAGTTGTATTGCCTCTTACTACGATAGGAGTAATAATAATAATTTCAATAGTTTTTAGTACTCTAATAAAAAAACTTGGGCAAAACGAAGTAATAGGGTTCATAATCGCGGGTTTTATTCTTGGCCCCTTTGGATTGCATTTCTTGAGCCCGACAGACCCTTTGGTTAAGGGCTTTGCAGAACTTGGGCTTTTTGTACTTTTGTTTTATCTTGGAATAGAACTTTCACTAAAAGAATTTTTGGGGGCTGGTTCCACAATATTCGGTCTGGCTATTATTGACATGGTGCTAACAACTGGTTTAGGCGTAGCAATTATGTTGTTTTTAGGTTATTCCGTGACATTTTCATTGGTTGTTGGAATAATGATGTTTTGCACTAGCACAGCTATTGTTGCAAAATTCATACTTGGAAAAGGGTTGATGCAAAATTTTGCGGCAAAGACATCTTTGTCAATATTGATTTTACAGGATTTTTTGGGGATACTTTGTCTGGTTTTTGTCACAAGTTTGAGTTCCAAAGGCGGTTCAGTAATAGACCTAGCAATTTCAGCAATAGTGTTTGCAGTAAGCACATTCTATGCGGTTTATCATCTTTCAAGAATAATTGAAGACTGGATGAAAAACAACGAATTCGGACACACTGAAATAACATTATATGCACTCGGCGTCGGACTTATAACTGCAACACTCGCTGGGTTTTTAGGGCTTTCGACAGCTATAGGGGCTTACTTTGCAGGCTTTGCATTAAATGAGACGAATTCTGGAGAAAGAATAAAAAAAGACGTCAGTTTTTTAAGAGACTTTTTCCTCGTGTTTTTCTTTGTAGGTTTCGGAACAACTTTGTTTTTTGATGAAACACAGGGAAAAGTTGTAATACCGGAAATAAGCGGATTGATTTATATTGCTGGGTTGGCTCTATTACTTGGCCTAACAGCAATTGCAGCACATTCAATTAGCTCGCGGATTTTTGGCAAAAGCTTTGGATTGAATGAAGAAGATTCAAGTTTAATGGCAATATTGCTTTCACCTTTAGGAGAATTTGTAGTAATAATAGCAACTGTCACTGCCGGCATATTATCGGCAAAAGAAAATTCTATTATCGGGCCATTGGCTTTCATGCTAATAATAATTACTCTTTTAATGTTCCAACCGCTTTATAATGCAAGAAAAACCCATCAAAGCATTTTCAAATCAATTCCAGCAATCCAACTGCCTTTCAAAATAGAAGAAAAAAATATTGGACAGCCAAATCCTAAAATCAAACACTTTAATGACATAATAATAAATCTATTTGTGGTTTTTTGTTTTGCTTACATTACTTATCTTCTTTACAATGATCTTCCAAGATTCGGAGTTCCAATAATATATTCAAGAGAAATAACCTCAATAGCAATATTCACGTTCTTTGCGATTTCTCCTGGAATCAAAACCATAAAAGCTGCAAAACGATTTTTGAAAGAAAACGAAAAAAAAATAATCGGATGATTTCATGCTAATAAGTCAATATGAAAAACACATGGCAAAAGAAATGCTTTCAAACAAATTCAAAAAATGGAAAGAAATGTATTTTCCAAGCATGAGCGCGGCCGAACAAGCCACGCCAGAAATAGTTGCAAATTACAGAGCAGGCAGGGCATCAGGAAAAATTGCGGTGGATTTGTGTTGCGGTATAGGAATGGATTCAATCGCGTTGGCAAAAAATTTTGAAAAAGTTTATGCTTTTGATTTGGACAAAGAAGTGATTGAATGTGCAAAAGCAAATGCAGAAGTCTATGAAATGAACAATATAAAGTTCATTTGCTCGGATTATCGCAAAGTAGATTTGAAAGAAATAATGCCAAATTTTGTTTTTGCTGATCCATCGCGAAGGGTTGAAGAAAAAAGAGTGAAAGCGCTTTCCGAGACAGAACCGGATACAATTCAAATTATCAAATTCATAAGCGATAGCAAAGTGAAAAATTTTTGCATAGAAATTTCTCACATGCTAAAACCTGAGGAACTTCCAGAAAATTGCGAAAAAGAGTTTATAACAATAAATGGCAAGCCAAACTGCATAAGTCTTTATTTTGGCGAAATTAAAAAATCTAATTTTTCTGTAGTGGATTTGCCTTCAAAAAAAAGATTGGAAGCAAATGAAATTGGGAATTGTATCAATGCAAAAAATTTTCCATTAAGGTACTTATATGAAATGAACGAAGGGGTTGTAAGGTTTAAAATGCAAAAACAAATTTATGACTCGTTGGGCAAATCTAATAAAAAAGCATTCGTTTTTCAGGAAAATTTTTTGGGGTCTGCACAAAAATGTAATTCGCCTTTTTTCATAAATTCGTTTAAAGTTCTCGGAGAAGCAGATTCAGTCAATGAAATGATTGACAAATTGGCAAAATTGAAGGCTGGCAAAATTGTTTTAAGGGGAAAATTTGAGGAAAAAGAGCATATTGAAATGAAAAAAAACATTGAAAGCAAACTTGAAGGTTATTTAAAGTTGCATGCATTTTTCTTTGGAAAAAAAATAATAATAGCCAAAAACCTTGGGATAAAATAAGTGATGCAAATGTTTTTTGATTTGGAAAAAATGAAAAAAGCAGAAAAAATGAGGCAAGAACCTGTATGCATGCACCAAAAAGAAGAATGCAACGGATGCCCATTAATGGATATTGATTACAAAGAGCAATTAAAAATAAAATCAAATGCTGTAAGTTTGCTTTTCAACAGAAAAATCAAAGTTGAACCAGCTGATTCAAACCTATTTTACAGAAACAAAATAGAGTTAGCTTATATAAACAAAAAACTCGGGTTCAGAAGCAAGAAAAATGCAAAAGAAACTTTTCAAATTTCAAAATGCTGGCTTATAAGCGAAGAAATGAATTCTATTATAATGTTTATTGATTCAAAGCTGAAAGAACTTGAAATTGAAAGCGCCACAATAATGAAAAGAAGACACGGTTTAAGGTATGCGGTTTTGCGAAGAAACGGAAATGGGGAAATGCTTTGCAATTTGGTTTTTTTTTGGAAGCGTAAACCCAAAAATTGAAATTCTTTGCAAAGAATTGCTTAACCAAAAAGTTGTCGGAGTAAATATAATGCAAAACGAAACATGGAGCGATTCGGCACAAGGAAAAATAATTAAAACATTCGGAAAAAATTTTATAATAGAGGAATTGCTTGGAAATAAGTTTGTTATAAGGGGAAACAATTTTTTTCAAGTGAATGTAAAAAGCGCTGAAAGAATTTTTTCCATTGCAAAAAAATACATAAAAAAAAATTCTATAGTGCTTGATCTTTATTGCGGCGTAGGAACAATAGCAATATGTTTTGCAGACAAATGCAATAAAATTATCGGGGTTGAATTAAACGAAGAAAGCATAGAATCGGCAAAAATGAATGCTGAACTAAATGGAATAAAAAATATTCAGTTTTTTTCAAGCAATGTTGAAAAATGGCTTAAAAACACCGAAGCATGGTTTGATACAATAATAGTTGACCCGCCAAGAAAAGGGCTTGAAAGAAAAGCTATTGATGGAATAAAAAAAATTTTTCCTAATAGGATAATATACGTTTCATGCAACCCTGAATCATTGCATCAGGATATAAAGGCTTTGCCAGAATATAAAATTAAAACGATAAAAGCTTTTGACCAGTTTCCACAGACAATGCATGTTGAAATGTTATGTGTGCTGGACAAGAAAATAAATTGATTCAATATTGCGTTTATGAAAAAAACTTTTATTCCTGAGGATTTCAAGAAAAAATATGAAAAAATTCTTGGAATTGAAAGCGAAGAATTTTTCAGTTTCTGCAAAACAAAATATCCTAAAAGCATTTGGGTTAATTCTCTAAAAATAAAACCTGGGTTGCTTGAAAAAATTCTTGTAAAAAAAGGTTGGAAACTTGAAAGGCTTTTTCATGAAAATGCTTTTGGATTGGAAAATATTGAAAAACCTGGGCAAACCCGAGAATTCAAGGACGGGTTATTCAATTTGCAGGAAAAGGCTTCAATGTTGCCTGCAATAGCTTTGAACCCTGAACAAAAAAATATTGTACTTGATGCCTGTGCAGCCCCTGGTAACAAGACATTGCAGCTTTCTTGCTTAATGAACGGACTTGGAAAAATAGTGGCCGTAGAAAAAAATTTTGAAAGATACAAAAGCCTTTGTTTTAATATTAAAAAATTTGGAATGGGAAATGTTGAAGCCAAGAGAATGGATTTGCTGGGTGCAAAAAAAAAGAATTTGTTTGACAAGATACTTTTAGATGCGCCATGCAGTTCAGAAGGCTTGGTAAGAAAAGATTTTGATGCACTTAAAAATTGGAGCAACGAACTTGTTCAAATAAAATCAAGTTTGCAAAAAAAACTTGTGAAAAAGTGCATTGAATTGCTTAAGCCTAATGGAACAATTGTTTATAGCACATGCTCCCTTTCTCCGGAAGAAGATGAAGAGATTGTGGATTTTGCATTAAAGAATGGCGGTTTTTTTGTTGAAGAAATTGCAGTTGATGGGTTCAAGACGAGAAAGGGAATAAGCCAGTGGAATGGTAAAAAATACGATTCCGAAGTGTCAAAATGCGCAAGAATTTATCCGCAAGACAACAATTCGCAAGCGTTTTTTTTGGCAAAATTGGTTAAAAAATAATAAAAAGCGAGAATTATCAAATTATTAAATTTTTGTCCTGGAAAAAAATAATGTATTACAACAAAAAATTGCCGAATAAAAACAATTATTCTGTTTTTTGCGATTTGTTGGAAAACATTAAAAGCCTTCTCAAATTATAGATTTTATGATTAAAAAAGCCCACATAGTATATCGGTTAGTATGCGACCCTGTCACGGTCGAGGGCCGGGTTCAACTCCCGGTGTGGGCGCTTATAAATCTTTTTTTTTTAAATAAAATGGTGGAATGTTAATTTATGAATTTGCAATACGTTGTTGTAGCAATATTTCTGTTTTTGACTGTTTTTTTAATTGCAACATTGGCAAAGTCGGAATATGACAACAGGAAGATAGTATGCAAAGAAGTTTTGCCTTTCAAAGTTTATTGGGAGGCTGAAACACCAAATATTTTAATGCATTATTGGCATGTTGATACGCCTGAAAAATATTTGATAAAATACAAAAAAATTGAAAATGTGAATCATGGCAATATTGTAGAGTACTTAGAAATTTTTGACAAGAGCGTTATGGAAAGCGAACAATATTATATCACTTCAAAAGGATGTATAAAAAAACATGAAAAGGCGAAAGAGCCTTATTTCAACCCTTTTGAAATAATTAATTGTATAGGTAAGGAAGGATCTACAATAAAAAATTATTCAAAAAATGTTTCTGAAAGTGATTTCCTTGTTCC
This sequence comes from uncultured archaeon, assembly GCA_964577555.1. Taxonomy (GTDB): domain Archaea; phylum Iainarchaeota; class Iainarchaeia; order Iainarchaeales; family Iainarchaeaceae; genus CABMIU01. Next base: position 29,547 of record CAZNZM010000008.1, on the reverse strand, counting down.
TCAAAGTTGTAAAAATTCTGAAATTTGAAAAGCGGTTTTTTGAATGGCGATTTTGATAAAGACAAAGGATTTTGTTAAATTAGGAGTAAAATTTTTTTCGGAAAAAGCTTATTTGCTATTGTTTTTTGCCGTTTATGCATACTCTATTTTTTGGTTAATTTGGCCTTTTTTCATTCATAATAGTCTTTTTACTGCTGACATACCTGGGCATTATTTTTCAGCTTGGTACACTAAAGAATATATTTTTCCAAAAATTTCAGGTTGGAATCCTTATTTCTTTTTTGGATTTCCACAAAATCTTTTTTATCAGCCATTATTCACTTTTGCAACTGTAATATTATCATTTTTAATGCCTCTTGAATATGCGTTCAAATCTATTGTTGCTTTTTCAATTCTTTTGTTGCCTGTTTCTTTCTATTATTTTGCAAGGTCTTTTGAAAATATTGGAAAAATCGAAGCCTCTTCGATTATGGTAATCATGTTCGCCGTGCTTTTCATATTCGAAAACGGGGTTATGGGTGGCGACATGTTTTCAACTTTTAATGTTGGGCTTGTGGCAAATACGCTTGGCTTTTCGCTTTTTTTCTTTTACTTTGGTTCCCTAAAAAAGGGTTTTTCGCAAGGAAATTATTTGCAAAGCGCTTTCATATTTGCTCTTATAATATTAACACACACAATTACTTCAATTGTAGCCATTTTGCTTTTATCTACTTTTGCAATAGTGCATTATAATAAAAATAGTTTATTTTTTTCTGGAAAACAATTGTTGCTTGGTTTTTTGCTTTCGGCTTTTTGGTTGGTTCCAGCAATTGCGTACATTGATTATACTGATCTTTTTATTTCAGGTTCTTTGCCTTATGATTTGATTGTTTTAATTGTTTCTGGCTTGGCAACAATTTATTTGTGGTTTTCAAAAAAAAATGATTATTTGGAGCCAAGCTTGTTTGCTTTCATTGTAGCTGTTTTATGTTTTGTTGGCTGGAATTATGCCAATTATCCAATGCATTACTATCGTTTAACAATGTTTGTAGTTTTGATGTTGCCTATTGTCTTGTATGGTTTGGTCAAAAATTTATTTTGGAAAAAACCGGGTATTATTTTGCCAATAGTTTCGATTTTGTTTTTCCTTTTGGTTGTTGGGACTTTGTCTGGGCTTTATCCTGAAGGCAATATAAGAAAGCCTTTTGTGGAAAAAGTTCAAGGGGAAACAAGTGGAAGGGTTTTAATTTATGCAAAAGAAACCGAGCAAGCCGGTAACCATGAGCTTCAACATGCAATACCTATAAAGTATAAACTTTATGGCGTGAAAGGGCTTTTCCAAGAATCGTCAAAAAATTCAATTATTGCAAGGGTAATGGAAGAGCAACAATGGGATAGCAACGACTTTGACAAAAATATAATAAGGGAAGAATTGGAATTGCTTGGAATTAATTATGTTGTCAGCAAAAACCAAATATTGCCAGAATGGAAAGATTTTGGGAAAATAGTTTCTTTTTACTTTTGGCAGCCTGACAAAGAATTCATGGAGAAATATACTTACCATATTTACAAAGCAAACGAATCTTCTCTTATTCAAGTTTTAGATTATGCGCCAAAAAATTATCTTGGCAAAGATTGGGATTTGGAAGTCATTAATTGGTTTGGCAATAAAAACATGCGAAGAAATATTTTCATAAATGGAAAAGAAAATATGCAACCGGGTTTTGGTTCTGAAGTTATAAGAATTTTGGAAAAATCTCCAACCATGGATAGAATAAAATTTTTTGTGGAATCTGAAAAGCGGGTTCCGATTTATATTAAAATATCTTATTTTCCTAAATGGAAAGCATATCAAAATGGAATAGAAACACCAATATACAAGGCTTCGCCGAACTTTATGATTGTTTATGGAAAGGGAGAAATAGAATTAAGATACGAAGAAACTGATATTGAAAAAATAGGTTTTTTGCTTTCAATTATAGGGTTAATTTGGCTTGTTGCGGTGACAGGAAAAAAATCTTTAGGGTTCGAATAACTTTAGGAATTTTATTTTAGTTGGATTGGTTTGAAATAGAATTTTTTTTTGCTACATTTTATAAACCCTTGTCCGAAGAATTTTTTTCAACAATGATAGTTATTGGAGTTACTGGAAAATATTGTGCCGGCAAGACAACTGCTTGCGAATACCTTAAATCAAAGAGTTTTGGGTATCTTTCTCTTTCTGATGAACTCAGGGAAATTCTTGCTGAAGAAAAATTGCCTGTTACAAGGGAAAATTTGATTTCTAAAGGCAATGAATTGAGAAAAAAATATGGCAACGGGTATCTGTCAAAAAGAATTGTAGGCAAAATGTCCAAAGACAAAAATTATGTAATTGATTCTTTGCGCAACCCAGAGGAAATAAAAGAATTGCAAAAAATCGGAAATTTTCACCTTTGGAATATTATTTCTGATGAAAAAACAAGGTTTGAAAGAATATTGAAAAGAAATAGGGAAGGTGACCCTAAAACCATTGAGGAATTTAGAAAAATGGAAAGATTTGAAAGTTCTTCTGGGGAAAGCAGTAGTCAGCAATTGGATGTTTGTGCTGCAATGGCTGGACATACAATTGAAAACAATGGTTCGCTTGCCGAATTATTCCAAAAAATTGATTCTGTATTGCTTCAAACGCCTGTTGATTTTAAAAGGCCTGATTGGGACGAGTATTTTATGAATATTGCAAAAGAGATAGCAACAAGGAGTAATTGCATAAAGAGAAAAATTGGGGCTGTTATAGTGAGGGAAAAAAGGATTATTTCAACAGGTTATAATGGAACTCCTCGAAGAGTAAGAAATTGCAACGAAGGCGGGTGTTTAAGGTGTAATTCATTTGCAAAAGAAGGCACGAAACTTGATGAATGCAGATGCTCTCATGCAGAGGAAAACGCAATAGTTCAAGCAGCGTATCACGGGATTTCAACAAAAGACTCTGACATTTATACTACTTACAGCCCTTGTTTAACTTGCAGTAAAATGATAATTAATGCCGGAATAAAGCGTGTTATTTACAATTATGATTATCCGCTTGGAAAAGAGGCGTTGGAATTGCTTGAAGAAGCAAAAGTGGAAGTCAAAAAAATTAAAATATGAAAATTTGAAAAAATAAAATCGGAAAATAATCAAAGTTTTAAAAAATTTAAAAACGGAATTTAATATAAAAAAAATGATTTTGAAAATGGCAAAAAATAACAATTCAAATTAAAAAAAATAAAAAATTGAATTTCTAAAACAAAAAAATGCAAAGCATGGCATCAAGTGTTTTGGTTGGCTTCCGGTTCTTTTAGTTCTGCGCCTAGCACTATTGATTTTAGATTAATTATTAGGTCGCGATTGTCTGGAAGAATGTAATCTGCAAGTCCCAAGCGATAAGATATTTTCTGTGCAGTGCTTGGATTATGCTGTTTTATCAATATGGTTACTAATGATTTGGCTATATCAATGTCGCCATAGCCGTCTGTAATCAGGACAGTTCTTTTAGGATTAAATTGCTTTCCTGCAATGGAAATGGCTTCTTTAACTGCTGAAAGTTTTGATTTTACTGGTATTCCTTCAAATGTGAAATCTTTCGTGCCGACAATAGATTTTATTCCTGATATAGAGCCGTCTTCTTCAAATCTTAATTCTGTTCCTACAACAATGTCAAACTCAAAATTGTACTTGAGTTTTAGGTAAGAATTTACCATTTCGCCGAAGTCTTTTGACGAAAGCGTTGCAAGTATTATGGTTTTGCCTTCTGCTTTAATGTCTCCAAGCGCTTTTATAAGAGATTTTCTCAGCGTTGGCTTTATTATATCAACAATCTTATGAAAGTCTTGTTTTTTTATTTTTCGAGCCATGAGAAATTTGTTGCCTTCCAGAATTGCTTTTTCAATGCTGTATTCTCCTGATGCTATCTTTGAAATTATGGAATCAAAAATTTCTTCTCCTGCAGTCTTGCCTGTTTCAAGCTTTTCTGGATATGCTAAAACCAATGCTTCAAGGTTGGCGTCGGTTCTGTAAAGGGTTCCGTCCATATCAACTATTAAAGTGTCAAATTCTTTTGACCTGAATCTTGGCATTGTGCCACGTCTAATCTTGAACATTAAAGAGTTTTTTACGACGTTGCCTAAAAGTTTTGCAGAATAAAGTTTTGACCTTATGTCCCTGAACCTTGGAAATCTTATTCTCATAAATCAAATAAAATAATTGAGTTACTGTTTAAATATCCGAACTAAAAAAATTGGAAAAAGTATTGACAAATGCAACAAAAATTTTTAACAGTTTATTCGCAAACAGCAACTAAATTAACATGACATTTAAATTTATAACCACTATTAATTGGTTTTAAATAAAAATACAAAAAGTGTTTTATATGGAAGAAAAAATTTATGACGTTTTAGTAATAGGGGCTGGTCCTGCTGGAGGCTCGGCTGCATTGCATTGTGCAAGGAATGGTTTGAAGGTTATAATTATTGAAGAACATGACAAAGTAGGCGAGCCAGTGCATTGTGGTGAATGTCTTTCACTGCTTGCCACTACTAATACAAACATAAAAATTCCTGAAGAAGTTATCTCGTCTCATGTAGATGGCATAAGGATTATTTGGCCTAATGGAAAGGGCACCATACTCAACGAAAAGGGTTTTGTTCTTGAAAAGCATCTTTTTGAACAATGGCTTTCAGGAGAAGCAGTAAAGAGTGGAGCCGAACTAAGGCTTTCGACGAGAATGGATAATATAAAAAAAGAAAAAGGAATTTGGGAAGTCGAAACAAACAAAGGTATTTTCAAAGCAAAAATAGTGGTTGATGCTTCAGGGGTTGCAAGTGTTGTTTCAAGAAAAATAGGGTTAAATAACAGGTTTGAATCAGTAATAGGCATACAATATGAACTTAAAGGAATTGAAAGAGACAATTACATAGATTTTTATATTTGGCCTAAATTGGCGCCTCATGGCTATTTGTGGATGATACCAAAAAAAGATATGCGCGCAAATGTTGGATTGGTTACTACTGACAAAAACAAAGCAAAAGCATATAACGAGGTGTTCATAGAAAAAAAAGGATGGAAAGACAAGGAAAGAATCAAGGTTTTTGGAGGCTTGATTCCTGCTTCTGGGCCTGTTAAAAACACTTATGATGAAGGCTTGATGTTAGTTGGAGACGCTGCGGGTTTTACTTCGCCATTGTTTGAAGGTGGTTCGCATTTGGGCTTGAAGAGCGGACAATTTGCCGCGGAAGTTGCAAAAGAAGCGATTGACAAAAACGATTTTTCAAAAGAAACTTTTTCAAAATACGAAAAACTCTGGAAAGCTGAATTTCCCGAGTATTCAAAAATAATAAAAGGAAAAAACGCATTATATGGTTTTACAGATGAAGAATTAAATATAATAGGAAATTCTTTGCCTGACACATTTGACAACTTCAATTATTTTGAAAAAATGAAATTCGGGCTCAAAGTTTTCTCAAAAAAGCCGACAATATTCTTGAAAGGATTTATAGCCGCAATGAAATCTCTTGGTTATAGCAAAGCAGAACATTATGGTTGGTAAGGAATTTATAAGGACAAAAAACAGATGAACTTCTAAAAAAAACACGATTTTACAACAAACAAAAAATTTTCAACACTGCTAAAAAGATTTGATTTATATATTATTATGAAGTGTTTTTTAGATATGTACAATGGCTTGTATCATGTTGGCATAATTCCTGACGGCAACAGGAGATGGGCATTGGAACACGGTTTGGATCCTATGGAAGGGCATAAAAAAGGCGCGGAAACAATTGAAAAACTAGTGGATTGGGCAATGGAAAAAAAGGAAATAGGGGAATGCAGCATTTATGCTTTGAGCGAGGAAAACTTCAAAAGAAACGAAAGGGAACTTTCAAACCTTTATGAAATTTATTATATAAAACTTCAAAAACTCTTGAAATCAAAAGAATTGCACGACAATAAAGTTAAAGTAAATGTTGTTTCAACACGGGAAGACAAAATTCCGTCAAACATAATCGAAGTTTGCAAACAACTCAAAACCGAAACAAAATATTACGGAAACAAAGTATTGAACATACTAATAGGTTATACTGGACAATCGGAAATACTTAGAAGCGTCAGTTCGCCGATGAACAGAATAAAAAATTTGTTTTTCGGATTGACTGAAAAAGATGTCATAAGGCACTTGGGAGTGCAATCCAGTTGTGATTTGATAATAAGGACTGGCGAAGAAGAAGCTGAAAGAGAAGCAAAAAGCGGTTTTCTTTTGTGGCAAAGCGCATACTCTGAATATTATCACATAAAAAAATATTGGCCGGACGTGGTTGAAAGTGATTTGGAAGCGGCTTGGAATCATTTCTTGAAAATGCGTAAAATGAAAGGTCTTTGAATATTATTAGATGTATTCAAATTCTCTTTGGATTATTTTAATATTTTTCCAGTGCGCATGAACCAAAGGTAAAGGTCCAGCAAGGAATGATTCAGGCCAGCCATTTCTGAAAAAGAGTCAAGTATTTTTTCATATTCCAAGTATTTTTTTGGCGGCAAATATTTAGGCACTTCCAGAATAAAACCGTTTTCGTACATTATGCGGAGTATGTGCCTGTCAAGGATTGCGCAATTGTCATGTCCTGTGTTGCGAAGGAAATGCGATGCTTCTTTGAATGAAAAACCTTTTACATTTTCAACAAGATAAAATCTTTTTTCCCTGTCTGATTTGAAATTTGAAAGTTTTTTCTTGATTCCGAAATGTTTTCTGGCTTCACAAATGTATTGTGCTCGCTTGTTGTAAAACCGGTATCCTAATAATTTCAATTTTTTAGCCAAGTCTTGTTGTGGCAAATAATAAAATCCTTCAAAGCCCAAGGCATTTTGTATTTTTATGCCTGTTTCTGCGCTGGAATTTGCAGTGGTAATGCAAAAACAAAGTTCGGAAAACCAATCCTCTTCATTTTTTGAGGAAAAAGATTTGAATTGGCGGTATCTTTCCATTATTTCAATTGACACCGGACTTTTTTTAATTTCTGAAATTTTTGACAACAAATTTTGCGACATAAATACTAAAAACAAGTTTAGTGTAAAAGATTATTTAATTATGAGGCCATTTCCAAAATTCAAATCTTTTATTAAAACGGCCAAGCACAGAGTTGTTGTTTTTTTAAGAAGATTAATTGCTTTTCCAGGAGAAAAAGTACCGAATAGAATTCTTAAAATTTTGAAATCCGAATCGGCGCCTGCAACCATGCAAAGTATGGGTTGGTGGAAAGAAAAAGATCCATCACTGGCAAGTCCTCTTGACCCGCATTATGCTTTTGTCATGCCTGAAAAGAGATTTGCTGGCAAAGTTTTTACTCAAGAAGTCTGGTCTATTCAAAAAATCAAAATAAGAAATAAGGTTATGGAATTGATATTAAGGGAGACTTGCTACTTTAAAGAAAATGAAAATGAAGTGCTAATAGTTGAAAGAAGGGTTTTTGATCCTGAAAACGGGCTTTATTTTTGGGATTTGCCGACTTTAGAGTATGACTTTAAAGAAAATAGATATAAAGTTAAGCCAAGAAAAAGCAAATAGTTTTAGGATTGCCTGATAAAAATTGCTTCAACGGCTCTTCTTGCAAACTCTTTGGCTCTTGCTTTTGCTTGTGCAATCGTCATTCTTGGACCTGAAACGCCGTAGCCAACTGGTTTGTTGTATTGAAGCGATAGAGACAATATTTTTTCAGCAGAAGTATATGCGACTACTTCGTCATGTGATGTTTCGCCCTGCACAACCGCTCCCAGAACTACTGCTGCATTTACATCTCTCCGTTCAAGAATTCTTTTTAGCGCAATAGGAATGTCAAATGCGCCAACCACTTTTGAAACTGCAACTACTTTTATGCCTTTTTCTTTGGCTGCGTTTTGTGCTTCGGAAAGCATTTCACTGGCTATTTCTGGATAAAAATCCGCAATAACAATTCCTATTTTCATGACTTTCATTTTTGGCACCTGGGTAAATCATGGTTTGACATCTACTGTCCAAGCGTTTTCTCTTCCTTGCCTTTCTCCAGTACCGGCTCTTTTTAAAAGTTCTTCTGGCTTGAAAATCATCCACATGAGATTTTTTGCATGCTTTTCGGAGCGGTTGTACATCAGCCTGCCGAGTTCTTCGCCGTTGCTTGCTTCATCTTCATGCACAAATACTTCAAGAACCGTTTTTCTTGTCATTAATTGAACTTGTTGTATGCCTAACGATGCTTCGTGGGAACATGTTTTGTCTATTGGTTCGCTCCCTGGCATGCCGAAACATATTCCTGCGTCGCATCCTTTTTCAAGCAAATTGAGCATTGCCACAGGAATATCTTTCACGCCTGGCACAGTTTTTCTGACAATTTCTATTTTCCAATTGTTTTCTTTGGCCATTGCCTCCATCGTGTTTATTGCAACTGGCGCCATGTCGCCTCGACTGAACATTGTGTCCACAACAGCTATTTTTATTGGTTTTGAGTTTTTTTTGTTTTTCATGCCATCACCATTTTTACAACAGAATTGTTTTTCAAATTCAATTTTTTTCTGAGGTTGAAGCTTGAAACCACTTCAATCACATTTTTTGGGTGATTTGTTCTGTGAGGTATTATTGCGACTGCATATTCCGAACCATTGAGTTTTACTTGCCAGCAATCTATTCCGCCAAATGTCCGGTCTTTATCCTGAAAACCATTCACTTTTAATGGAGTAGTTGATAGGAATGCAGATCTTTCGTCAGGGTCTACTGAAAGATTCAAAGTACCTGGATACAAGTCAATACCGAAAAGTTCTTTGAATTGAGATTTATATTGAGGTATTTGAGTGTAATATTTTCCTTCGCCAAGTCCGTCAATCACCTTTCCTTGCAACTCTTTTTTCTTTTTTATTGAAAACAAATCGGAAAGCTCTAAATACAACGATTCCAATTCCTTTCTGCCTTTTTCGGTAAACAGGATTTCAATTCCCGAAGGCGAGGGCTTTCTTGAAATGATTCCATCTGCTTCCATTTCCCTTAATTTTCTTGAAATTGATTGCTGGGAATACCCCGTAATCTCGGCAAGGCTTGAAGTGGAAAACATGAATTTCTTTCCAAAGCCGGCTTTTTTCGCCAACAATATTGTCAAGCTTATATTCTCTTCTTTCATAAAAAAAAACACAAGCGAACTACTTAAAAAAGAGTAGCATAACAAAAAAAAGTATCTTGTGGCGGAAACAAATTGAAAATGTTGCCGCAAACAGCTAAAAAATCAAAGCACCAAGAAAATAAACCGACTAAAAAAAACGGCTCGCAAAAAAGACAATCCAAACCAAAAAGAAAAAAACAATTTCCAAAAAAAACAACATTGGCTCAACAAAAAAAACCAAGCCAACAAAAACAAAAAATAAAATAAATCAAAAAAATTGACAAAAAAACGCTCGCCAAAAAAAACAATGTCAAAAACAAAAAAATAAAACCTCAAAGAAAAAACTTGGTAAAAAAAACAAAAAAGTTTAAAACAAAAAAATTTGGTTCGAAAAAACAAAAAAAATTGACAAAAAAAAACACAAAAAAAAAGACAAAAAAAACGGCTCAAAAAAAAATAACAAAAAAAAAGACCACAAAAAAAACAACCCGCCAAAAAAAAAAAACAAAAAAAAATTGACAAAAAAAAACACAAAAAAAACAGCTAAGAAAATAAAATACTTTCCAAAAAAACTAAAAAAAAACAATAAAAACCGTTTGACTTGCAAAACAAAAAAAGCTGGTAAAAAACCAACAAATCTTTTGTGCAATTAATAGCAAAAAGTCATTTCTACAAATTTAAGACAATCAAAATTATTAAATTTGGCTTTTTGTGTTACCTTTAAATTCCTTTCTATTAATTTAATAGTAGTTTTGGATTCACGCTTTCTGGTTGTTACATTTGGTTTTTGGGTTTTTTCACCTAAACCGCATTTTGCAGCCAGAAATTTGGGTTTAAGGGTTGGTTTTTTTGGGGTTGGTTGGCTTGGGATTGGAAAAGGTTTCACAGCATTTTCTGGTTCCTAAGCATGAGATTGTGCCAGAGAATAAGGTTGGCGAAGTGCTTGCTAAATATGGTTCTAATATTGAAAAGTTGCCGCGAATTTTGAAAGATGATCCTGCAATAGTTGAAATAGGAGCCAAAAAAGGGGACATTATTAAAATCACGAGAAACAGCCCTACTGCCGGCAAATCTGTCTATTTCAGGGTGGTTGAATGATAGATGGTTGGGGTTTGATTGATGCTTATTTTAGGGATAGAAAAATTAGCCAAATGGAAATAGATTCTTTTAACCAATTTGTTGAAAAGAAATTGCCTGAAATTATTCATGAAAACAACGAGGTTACTCCAAAAATAGAGGAAGTCAGGATTGAGTTTGAAAAGATTGTAACACAAAAGCCAAGAATTGTGGAAGCTGATGGAAGCCCAAGAAACAAGTTTTTGCCAATGGAGGCAAGAATGAGAAACAGAACTTATTCCGCGCCTATTTATCTCACTATGAAGCTTTTGAGAAGAGATGTTGAGCAGGACAGAAAAGAAACTTATGTAGGCGAATTGCCCGTAATGTTAAAGTCAAAGTTGTGCTGGCTTGACGGCAAGACTGATGAAGAGCTTATTGAGATGGGCGAAGACCCAATGGATTTTGGCGGGTACTTTATCATCAATGGCTCGGAAAAAGCTCTCATGACTCAAGAGGTCCTTGCGTCTGACAGAGTCATAGTTTCGGAGCAAACTGATAAGACTGTGGCGGAAGTTATTAGTACGAGAGGTGCTTTCAAGGGAAGAGTGAGAATAATGAGGGCGCCTGACGGAATATTGACTGTAACTTTTCCTTCATCGCCAAGAAAATTGAAGCTTTTTGTTTTGTTGAAAGCGTTGGGTTTGAAATCCAGCCAAAGCATTAGAGAGGCGTTTATTGACCAAAAAGAAATACAGAATGATGTGCTTATAAACCTTGAAAATTTGATGGTGAAGAGTGAAAAGGAAGCTCTTGACAAAATAGGAAAATTCGTTGCGCCTGGACAAGTAGAAGAGTATAGGCTCAGAAGAGCCCAAGAAGTAATTGATGCATTCTTATTGCCGCATATAGGGCAAGATTCCAAACAAAGGCTTGCAAAAGCTTATTATCTTGTAATGATGGCTACAAAGGCGATTGAAAGGGCGTATAAATTGAGGGGCGAAGATGACAAGGATCATTATGCAAATAAAAGGCTTGAACTTTCAGGCAAATTGATGGAGCATCTTTTCAGGTATAGTTTTAAGTATTTTATCAAGGATTTGAAGTTCCAAATTGACAGAACTGTGACAAGAAGAAGAAAACTCAATATTTCAACGATTGTAAGGCCCGGCGCTGTTTCTGAAAGAATCAAATTTGCAATGAGCACTGGCAATTGGATTGGCAGAGCCACTGGTGTTTCAAAGTTCATGGATAGAGTCAATTATATTTCGCCGCTTACTGATCTAAGAAAAGTAAAAAGCCCGTTGGATAAAAACAGGGAGCTTTATGAAGCGCGTGATGTTCATGGCACTCATTGGGGAAGGCTTTGTCCTATTGAAACTCCTGACGGTCCTCAATGCGGTTTGGTCAAGAATCTTGCAATGCTTGCTGAAGTCACAACTGAAGTTGAAGAGGAACCTGTTGAAAAATTTTTGAAAGAAATGGGAGTAAAGTTGAAATGATTGGATTGAAAAGTGATGACAATGGTTTCTGAAGCAAAAAGCGCAAAAGTTTACATAAATGGAAGGCTTATAGGTTTTCATCATGACCCTCTTAAACTCGTAAAAGCGATTATTGAAAGGAGGAGGGAGAACAAGCTTTCACAACAAATTAATGTAGCTTATCATGATGACACTAATGAAGTTTACATTAACACTGATGCAGGCAGAGTGCAAAGGCCGTTGCTTGTTGTTGAAAACGGAAAACTAAAGATTACTCAAGAGGAAATAAATAAAGTAAAAGAAGGCAAAATGACTTGGCAGAACCTTGTTGAAAACGGGTTTATAGAATATCTTGACGCTGAAGAAGAGGAAAATGCATTAATAGCTGCTACTCCTGCTGATATAACCAAAGAGCATACTCATTGTGAAATAAACGGCGCGGCAATATTGAGCATCATAACTTCAATGATACCTTATGTGGAACATAACATGGCTGGAAAATCATTGCATGGAGCCAAAATGTTCAAGCAGGCCCAAGGATTTGGAGCGGCAAATTTCAATTTGAGAACAGACACTGAAGGTTTTTTGCTTTATTATCCACAAAAATCCCTTGTTAAAACCAAGACAATGGATTTGCTTGGTTTGAATAAAAGGCCGATAAATCAAAATTTTGTAGTCGCTATAATGCCTTATTATGGTTACAATATTTTGGATGCTGTGGTGTTGAACAAGGGTGCTGTTGACAGGGGGCTTGGAAGAAGCAGTTATTTTAGGACTTATGAAAGCTCGGAAAACAGGTATCCTGGCGGGCAAATAGACAGATTTGAAATACCGCCAATTGATACTGTCGGGCATTTGGGTGAAGATGCATACAAGAACCTTGGCGAGGATGGTCTTATACACCTTGAATCTTGGGTTGGCGAGAACAATGTTATTATAGGCAAGACAAGCCCTCCAAGATTTTTGGAAGAAATAAACGAGTTTGGCGTGGTTCAGGAGAAAAGAAGGGAAGCAAGTGTCACTATAAGAAAGGGAAAGGAAGGTTTTGTGGATAAAGTATTTGTCACCGAAGCCGAATCAGGAAACAGAATGGTGAAAGTAAAAATAAGAAGCGAGAGAATTCCGCAACTTGGCGATAAGTTCAGTTCTGAGCATGGACAAAAAGGGGTAGTTGGGTTGATTGTGCCTGAAGAAGACATGCCTTTTACTGCTGATGGCATAAAACCAGATTTGATACTTAATCCTCACTCGGTGCCTTCAAGAATGACAATTGGTCACTTGCTTGAAATGCTTGGTGGTAAAGCTGCTGCAATGAAGGCGATGCAAATAGACGGCACGCCATTCAATGGAACGCCAAAAGAACAAATTGAAAAAATTCTTTTGGATGCGGGGTTGAAGAAAAACGGCCGCGAGGTTTTTTATGATGGCACAACAGGAAAGAGAATTGAAGGGGAAATTTTTACTGGGATTGTTGCTTACAGAAGGCTCTTCCACATGACTGCTCACAAAATACAATCAAGGTCAAGAGGGCCTGTGCAAATACTTACAAGGCAACCAACCGAAGGAAAGGAAAAAGAAGGCGGATTGAGGTTTGGTGAAATGGAAGGCGAAACACTTGTTGGACACGGAGCCGCAATGCTGTTGCAAGAGAAATTCATTGATGATTCTGACAAGGTTATAATGTGGGTTTCGGAAACAGCAGGAGTAATAGGGTTTGAAGATCAAATAAGAAAGACAAAAAGGGTACTTGAAGCAAACGATTCAAAGATTTATCCTGTTGAAATGAGTTATGGGTTTAAATTGTTGCTTGATGAACTTAAAGCTCTCGGCGTTTATCCAAAGCTTATACTGTCGGACAAGGTGTAAAAAATGTTGACAAAAAGAATAAAGGCAATTGAATTCAGAATACTTTCTCCTGAAATGATTAGAAAAATGTCAGCCATTGAAATCAAAAGCCCGGAAACTTATGACAAGGATGGCTTTCCAATGGAAGGCGGTTTAATGGACAATCATTTGGGAGTAATAAACCCCGGATTGAGGTGCAAAACCTGCGGCAACACTATGAAAAAATGCCCCGGACATTTCGGACACATTGAACTTGTAAGGCCTGTATGTCATTCGGAATTCGGAAAAAAACTTGAGATATTGATGCAGGCTACGTGCGAATCATGCGGCAGAATAGCAATGCCTGACGACAAACTCGAACAATTAGCACCTTTTATTGGCGATACTTCAATTGACATTGAAAAAAAGATTTTGTTGAGGACAAAAAAACAAAAAAAGTGTCCGCATTGCGGTAAAGAAAGAAAACTGGTTACTCTTGACAAGCCGACCAATTTTTACATTGACAAAGACAGAATTTATCCTACTCAAATCAGGGAGTGGGTGGAAAAAATTCCGGACAAGGACCTTGAATTTTTTGGGTATGAAAAAGGCAAGTTAAGGCCTGAATGGTTTGTGCTGACGGTTTTGCAAGTTCCTCCAATCAACATAAGGCCAAGCATTACGCTTGAATCAGGAATAAAAAGCGAAGACGATTTGACACACAAACTCGTGGATATCATTAGGATTAATTTAAGGTTAAAAGACAACATTGACGCGGGGGCGCCGCAATTAATAATTGAAGATCTTTGGGATTTGTTGCAATACCATGTAACAACCTATTTCAACAACAACACTGCGGGGGTTCCTCCGGCAAAACACAGAAGCGGTAGGGCTTTGAGAACGCTTGTACAAAGGTTGCAAGGAAAAAAAGGAAGATTCAGGTATAACCTGACAGGAAAAAGAGTCAATTTTGCGGCAAGGTCAATAATAACGCCAGACCCGAACATTTCAATTACAGAACTTGGTGTGCCAGAAGAAGTTGCAGAAAACATGACAGTGCCTGAAATTGTTACTGCACAAAATATTGAAGAACTCAAAGCACTCGTAAAAAAGGGCAAGGCAATATACGTTGTCAGGCCTGATGGAATGAGAAAAAAAGTAGTGGATATAAACATGGAATCGATTATTTCAGAACTTGCGCCTGGTTGGAAAGTTGAAAGAAAACTGAAAGACGGAGACATCGTGCTTTTCAACAGACAGCCAAGCTTGCACAGATTGTCAATGATGGCTCACAAAGTCAAAGTGATGAAAGGCAAAACATTCAGGATGAATCCTATTGTGTGCAAGCCATACAATGCAGACTTTGACGGAGACGAAATGAACATGCATGTTCCTCAAACTCCTGAAGGAATAGCCGAAGCATCGGAACTAATGCTGATCAATAAACAAATAATTTCCCCAAGACACGGAGCGCCAGTCATAATATTTGATGAAGATGGAGTGTCAGGTTGCTTTATACTTACAATGAAACAAACCACTTTTGACAGGGAAGAAGCTTTCAGGTTTTTCCAAGTTTTAGGAATAACAGATCCGCCTGAACCGGACGCGCCAAAAGGAAGATACACAGGAAAACTTATTTTCTCACAACTTTTGCCAAAAGACTTGAACATGGAATACAAAACAAGAATGTACTCTCACATAGAAAACCTTGATGAAAACCACCCTTTGCTAAAAGAACCGTATAAAAACGATTTAATAGTCAAAATTGAAAACGGTGTGCTTAAAAGCGGAGTCATTGATTCAATGAGCCTTGGCGAGGGAAAGGGAAAACTGATTGACGCGCTTGTACGTGATTATCCGCTTGAAGTAATAACAAATTTTTATGACAGGGTTTCAAAAGTGGTGACAACTCTAATAACAATAAAAGGCATGACCGTCAGCCTTGAAGAATACACTCCTAGCCCTAAAACTATTAGTATAAGGGAAAAAGCGGTTAGTGAAATGAAAGAAAATGCAAAAGAGCTTGTGAAAAAAATGCAAAAAGGCAACCTTGAAATAATTCCAGGCAGGACTCTTGAAGAAAGCTTTGAAATAGGAATGATGAGATTAGCCGCATCTGCAAAAGACAAAGTGCAAAAACATATTCTTAAAGAAATTATAGAAAATGTTGCTTCGGAAGAACCTGAATTGAATTCAAGCATCATGATATTGTCAGGTTCAAGAGGAAGCACTGTAAACCTTACTAACCTCTCCGGAATGTGGGGCCAGGCATCGGTAAGGGAAGGAAGGCCAAAAAGAGGGTTCAAGAAAAGGCTTATTGCACTTAATAAAAGAGGAGACGTCGGAATTGATGCAGGCGGATTCATAGGACATAACTTTATGGAAGGAATGACAAGTTACGAACACTTTTATCATGCAATGGGTGGAAGGCAAGGAGAAGTTGACACCGGCGTTTCAACAAAAGTTTCAGGGTATCTTTACAGAAGGCTTGCAAACTCCCTAAAAGATTTGGTGGTTAACAATGATGGCACTGTTAGAACAGCCAACAAAAACATAGTGCAATTCAAATACGGGGAAGACGGAATATTCCCAGAAAAAACTTTCAAAGGAAAAGGAATTTCAATCAAAAGGGAAATTGAAAAATTGAAAAGCAAATGAGGAATTGGTTTTTATGGCGGAAAAAAAGGAAAAAAAACAACAGCAAAAAACCGAAGAAAAACAGGAAGAAATAAAGAGAATTTACGCTGAAGGGGAGCTTTTTGAAGAAGAAAGCATCCCGAAAAAAATACTTGAAGAAGTTGAAAGCACTTCAGAAGAATTGAAACTTAAAGAGAAAGAAAAAAAAGAGTTGATTGAACAAATAATAAAAAACTATGAAAACATTTTAGTGGAACCCGGAGAAGCTGTCGGAATAATCACCGCACAAAGCCTTGGCGAACCAGGAACCCAATTAACTTTGAGAACAAAGCACTATGCTGGAGCTGCAGAAGTTTCGGTTGGTTCTGGAATACAAAGAGTTGAAGAAATTGTTGACGGCAGAAGCAAGGCAAAATACCCTACAATGACTATTTATATTGCAGATGAAACATTGAAAAAAGACCCGAAAAAACTTGATTTGTTTGCAAAAACATTGATTGATGTAAGAATTGACGACGTAATTAAAGTAAAAGAAAACCTTGAAGTGCAAAAAGTAACAGTAATATTTGACGAGGAAGCGATAGAATCAAGAAACGTAAATACTGAAGAACTGCTTGACAAAATAAACAAACAAATGAAAAAGGAAGGAAAGAAAAAAGACAAAAATATTTATGAATACACTTTCAAAAACGAGCCATTGCTCAAAATAAGGAGAACAATAAATAAAATGAAAAACCTTAGGATACAAGGAATAAGAGGAATAGAAAAGGTAATTGTTTCAAAAGAAGGAAACGAGCCGGTAATAAAAACAAGAGGCACCAACCTCAAAAATATCATCAAACTTCCAGAGGTTGACGGTTCGCGCACAATCACAAACGACATCAAGGAAATAAGCAAAGTACTTGGCATAGAAGCAGGCAGAATTGCAATTGTAAACGAATTGCACAACGTCTTAAAAGAAAACAACATAGCAGTTGACATAAGACACATAATGCTTTTGGCTGATCTCATGACTTGGGATGGTGAAATAAGAGGAATCGTAAGAACTGGAATTGCAAGAGAAAAGTCAAGCCCATTTGCAAGAGCGGCGTTTGAAGAAACAGTAAAACACTTGCTTGACGCAAGCTTTAAAGGAGAACTTGAAAACCTTGAAGGTGTTGTTGAAAACATAATTGTTGGACAACCAATAAAAGTAGGAACCGGAAGGGTAAACCTGGTAATGAAAAAATAAAAAAGGGCGTTTTTATGGCAATTGATATAACAAAGGAAATAAGGCGCGCAGTTGATACTGGCAAAGTGGTTTTCGGAACAAAAGGCTCAGAGAAAAGTCTTAAAAAAGGTAATGCAAAGTTATTGATAATTGCAGGTAACATCCCGAAACTGGCAAAAGAAAAGCTGGTTTTGTTTGCGGAAACAGCCAATACGCCAGTATTGCCATTTTCAGGCACGGCAATAGAACTTGGCAATGTCTGCGGAAAACCTTTTACAATAAATGCAATGGTGATTGAGGACCAAGGAAATTCAAAAGTTCTTGACTCAATAAAGAAGTGATTTCGTGGAACTCGGGATGGAACAAATACAAATGATTAATACTCTTGACAATATTGCAAGAGTTACTGCGAAAGACTGCGTCATAAGCAAAGATGGCGTTGTTTTTCTCATACCTGAAAAATACATGAAGAAAGCAATAGGAAAAAACGGATCGACTGTAGAAAAACACATCAAAAAAATAAATAAAAAAGTTGAGCTTTTTGAATATGTTGAAAAACCGGAGGATTTCCTTAAAAAAGCGTTTTTCAGGTCAAAAATTGAAAAAGTGGAAATAAAAAAAATAAATGAAAAAAAAGTAGCATTCGTGAAAACGGATGCCGAAGGAAAAAAAATCATACTTAGGAATTTTAATAGATTGAAAAAAGTTAAGGAATTGGCAAAAAGAAATTACGGGATTGATGAAGTTAGAATAAGGTGAAAGAATGGCAGGAGAATTTTCTGCAAGAAGTCTTGAAAAGAAAAGAAAAAAATGGAATAAAAAAGACGAAAGGTATGTCAAAAAAATGAAGAAGCGCATGGGTAAATATAAGAAGGAACTTATTGAAGGCGCGCCACAGGCAAGAGGCATTGTTATTGAAAAACGCGGGGTTGAAGCAAAACAACCTAATTCCGGAATAAGAAAATGTGTAAGGGTTCAACTCATAAAAAACGGAAGACAATTAACTGCATTGGCTCCTAAAGACAAGGCAATCACTTTCATTGAAGAACACGACGAAGTAATTGTTGAAGGAATAGGCGGAGCACAAGGAGGCCCTAAAGGAGATCTTTGGGGGGTAAAATACAGGGTAACGCATGTTAATGGAGTTGCCTTGCAACAGCTCCGCACTGGAAAGAAAGAGAAAGTCAAGAGGTAATCAAATGTCTGAAAAACCAACCACTGCATTAGTTTTTGGAAAATGGGATCCCGCCGAAGTGGTGATAAAAGATTCAAGTCTTCAAAAATACGTAAGCGTTGAAAGCAAAAAAATACCGCATACTTTTGGAAAAAAAACAAGAAAAAGGTTTGAAAAAGGAAAATTGAGCGTAGTTGAGAGGCTCATCAACAAAATAATGAGAACTGGCCAAGGAAAAAGAAAATTGTCTGGAAAATTTATAAGAGGCAGGGGTTCATGCGGAAAAAAAATCCAAGCAATGCATATTGTGGAAGAAGCCTTTGACCTTGTGGAAAAAAGAACTGGAAAAAACCCTATTCAGGTTTTGATTGATGCAATTCAAAATGCTGGGCCAAGGGAAGACACTACAAGAATACAAAGAGGCGGAGTATATTATACTGTTTCTGTGGATGTAGCACCATTAAAGAAAGTTGATGAAGCTCTAAAAAACATAGCACTTGCAGCATTCCAAGGCTCGTTCAACAACAAAACTTCGGCTGCGGAAGCGCTTGCAAAAGAGCTTATTGCGGCTTCAGTAGAGGACAATACAAGCTACAGCGTGAGGAGACGCGACGAAGTTGAAAGAATTGCCAAAGCTTCAAGATAAAAAAATTGTGATTTTATATGGCTAAAAAAGAGGACATTGTAAAACTTGCCGCAAACCTAATGAATAACAGAAAAAACATCAGAAACATGGGAATAGTGGCACACATTGATCACGGAAAATCAACTCTTGCGGATTCGCTTATAGCGGCTTCAGGGCTGATGAGCGAAGAATTGGCTGGACAACAAAGAGTAATGGATTTTGAAGACCAAGAGCAGGCAAGAGGAATAACAATAAACGCAGCAAATATTTCGCTTTTGCATAATTACAAAAACGAAGACTATTTGGTAAATCTGATTGACACTCCGGGCCATGTTGACTTTGGCGGGGAAGTCATTAGGGCAATGAGAGCTGTTGACGGAGTCATTCTTGTTGTAGATGCTGTTGAAGGAGTAATGCCGCAAACTGAAACCGTGATCAGGCAAGCTCTGAGAGAGTATGTAAAGCCCGTGCTTTTCATAAACAAAGTTGACAGGCTAATCAACGAACTTCAACTTGACGAAAAGCAAATGCAGGAAAGGTTTATCAAAGTCATAATCCAAGTCAATTCACTCATAAAGAAAAATGCTCCTGAAAAATTTGCCGACGAATGGACAGTGAAAGTACAAAATGGTTCAGTAACCTTTGGAAGCGCATATAATAAATGGGCAATATCCAAGCCAAGAATGGATGTGAATGGAATCACTTTTGCCGATGTTTTCAAATACTTAAAAGAAGACAAACAAAAAGAACTTTCAAAAAAAACTAAGTTGTCTGACGCCATTTTCGAAATGGTTATAAACCATCTTCCAAATCCATTGCAAGCTCAACAATACAGAATGCCAATAATATGGAAAGGCGACATGGAAAGCGAAATCGGCAAGGCAATGGTGGGAGCATCCGAAAATGGAGTATTTTCAATGATGGTTACTGATGTAAGCGTTGACAAACACTCGGGGGACATTGCAACAGGCAGGGTTTATTCTGGCAAAGTAACAAAGGGAATGAAAGTAAGGCTCATAGGTTTGCAAAAAGATGCACAAATACAAAAAGCAGGGCTTTTCATGGGTCCGGACTTTGTAGAAGTAAGCGAAATACCTGCTGGAAACATCGCCGCAATAGTCGGATTAAAAGAAGTTTATGCTGGAGAAACGATTTCTTCAGATCCTGAAATGAAACCGTTTGAAAGCTTCATGACTGAAGTTGAACCAGTAATAACAGTTTCAATTGAAGCAAAAAACACTAAAGACCTGCCAAGGCTCATTGAAACGCTTAGGCAACTTTCAAAAGAAGACCCAAATTTGAAAGCAACAATAAACCAAGAAACCGGAGAACACCTGCTTTCAGGAATGGGAGAACTTCACCTTGAAATCAACCAATACAGAATTGAAAAAGGGCACAACATACCTGTTACAGTCTCGCCACCAATAGTAGTATATCATGAAACAATAAACAAAGCTTCGCCAACACTTGAATCCAAAAGCCCTAATAAACACAACAAACTTCAAATGAGAGTCGAACCAATCAAAAAAGAAATTTTTGAAAAACTGGTAAAAACGCATTTTGATGGAAAAGTAAAACCGAAAGACAAAGAAAAATGGGCAATGTTCCAAGAATGTGGTTTTGACAACGAACTATCAAAAAGAATTTGGGCAGTGCATAACAACAACGTGTTGGTAGATGCTACAAGAGGAATTGAAGCGTTATTTGAAATAAGGGAGTTGGTAATACAAGGATTCATGGATGCAATGGACCAAGGACCTCTTGCAAAAGAGAAATGCCAAGGGGTAATGGTTATACTTGAAGATGCTCTTTTGCACGAAGATGCAATACACCGGGGTCCTGCACAAATGTTGCCAACAGTAACAAAAGGAATTTATGCATGCATGCTTTCAGCAGACCCTGTACTCCTTGAACCAAAGCAATTATTGACAATAACCGCGCCTGAAAACTTCCTTGGAGCGGTTTCAAAAGAACTTGGAGCAAGAAGAACCCAAATCATTGAAATGAGACAAGAAGGGGATAGCAGCGTAATAATCGGAAAAGCGCCGGTAAAAGAACTGATAGGTTTTTCAGCAAGCATCAGGGGTGCAACCCAAGGCAGGGTTCTATGGACTGCAGAATACGCAGGCTATGAAGTCCTACCAAGAGAATTGCAAAAAAACACTATTGCTGAAATAAGAAAAAGAAAAGGCATGGATGCTGAAATCAAACCGGCAAGCTACTTCCTTGAATAAAAAACAACAGACGGCAAAAAAAACAAATTAAAAAAAAATAAAAATTTGGCTCGCAAAAAAAACAATGACAAAAACAAAAAAAATAAAACCTCAAAGAAAAAACTTGGCAAAAAAAACAAATTAAAAAAATAAGTGGTAAAAACAAGCAAAAAAATGCAATAAAAAAAAACAGCTTCAAAACAAAAGTGAAAGAAAAAATCAATTTACCAATAAAAAAAATAAATTTGGCTAAAAAAAACAGCTCGCAAAAAAAACATCAAAAAAACTACTTGCAAAAAAAATGAAAAAAAATAAAAATCGGCTCAAAAAGACAAACAAAAAAAAACGGCTCGCAAAAAAAAACAATGACAAAAAAAATAAAACCTCAAAGAAAAAAAACAGATAATTTGAATTTTAAATTAAAAAATAAAAAAAATCAAACAAAAACCCGTTTGAAAAACAACTTGGCAAAAAAACAAAAAAAGTTTAAAATAAAAAAAATTCGGCTAAAAAAAACAAAAAACAGGCTAAAAAAAATTACAAAAAAATAAAGTTGCCAAAAAAAAGCTCAAAAAAACAGCAAGCCAAAGCAAAAAAAAACGAAAAACAAAACTAAAAAAATAAATTGTCTAAAAAAAAACAAGCCAAAGACAAAAGAAACAATTTATATTTTAAACAAAAAAAACAATTAAAAAATGACAAAAATTCCGCCAAAAATACCCTGCTAAAAAAAATAGTTAAACTTTGAATTAAAATAGCAAAAAACAAACACTGTTTGGCAAACAACGCCAAGCCAACGCCTATTAAAACGAAAAACAAAAGTTAAAATATTAAAAAGCCATAATTATGCCATGATTAAAGCTTTTTTAGCCTTGATTATCCTGTCATTTTTTTTGCCGCAAATATCTTTTGCAGAGGAAAAAAACGTGATTAAATTGGATTTGAATACAAACGGCAGAAATGTTTTTTATTTAAATCAAAGTCCCACGCCAGATAAAATAAATCTATGGTATAAAATAGAAAAATTTGATCCACAAATTAATCCAGTAACAATAAAAATAGAACTAAAAAAATTGGGAAAAACAAATCCTGAAGATTCGATTTATACTATTACTATTACTACTTCACTTGGAGGAAACGAGTTAAACGATATACTGATTTATAATGTTGTTAGTAGTGGTGCCTTGCCTCCAACTTTTGAAAAAGGAATTTATATATTTACTATAAAATTTGAAAGTTGCAAACTGTCGGGCAGTACCCCGTGCACTCTTGATACAGAAACTGTAAAAGTTGACAATGCTAAATCTGTCGTTATAATGGTTAAAGAGAAAAAAACCCCTGTGCCTGAAATTGACCCTTTGTTGGTTCTGTTAATACCTTTTGGAGTTATTTTTATTTTATCACGCAAAAAAACTAGGGAAAAACTATTGGCAGGTTAGAAAAAAAACGAAAAGTAAAGAATGGTTTTAAAACGATTTTTTGCAAAAAAATTGGTTTGAGAGTCTTAAAAAAAACAAGCCGAGAGCTAAGACAAAAAAAATTGATTTATTTTTTATTTTTTTATGAAACATAAAAATAGCTTAAAAAAATTGGTTGGCATTTTGGGCATGACTTTTTAAACCTTTTTAGGGACTACTTTGTAGCTAAAATTGGGGAGCTTTGGCTTTCTTTTGAGGTTTTATCAGGTTTTTGGAGGGATATAAAATGGCAGAAAAGCCACATATTAATTTGGTATTCATAGGCCATGTTGACAATGGCAAGTCCACAACTATCGGAAGGTTGTTGTACGATACTGGGGCTTTGCCTGAACAAGAGTATAGAAAAATAAAAGAAGAAGCAGAGGCAAAGGGAAAAGGCACGTTTGCGTTTGCTTATGTCATGGACAACCTTAAAGAAGAAAGAGACAGGGGCGTAACAATTGATGTTGCTTACAGAAAGTTTACTGGACAAAAAAACAATTTTACGATTATTGATGCTCCAGGACACAGAGACTTTATCAAAAACATGATTACTGGAACATCGCAAGCTGATGCTGCTGTGCTGGTTGTTGCTTCAAAAGCAGGAGCTAACATATTGCAAGAGCAGCCACAAGTCAAGGAACATGCGTTTCTTGCAAAAGTAATGGGTGTCAATCAACTTATTGTAGGACTTAACAAAATGGATGAAGTCCAATACAGTGAAGCAAAGTATAAGGAAGTACACGCTGAAATGCTCAAGATGCTTAAAAGCATTGGGTATAAGGAAGACCAATTGAAATTCATACCTTATTCGGCTTGGGAAGGCGAAAACGTTGCAAAATCGCAAGGCAAAATGCCTTGGTATAAAGGACCTACTTTGGTTCAAGCTTTGGACGAACTTAAAGCACCGGTTCCGCCAACAGACAAGCCGCTTAGATTGCCAATACAAGATGTTTATAATCCGAAAGGGGTTGGATTGGTGCCTGTTGGAAGGGTTGAAACAGGTGTTTTGAAGCCGAACGATAAAATCATAATAATGCCTTCGGGAAAAACAGGCGAAGTAAAGTCTATTGAAGAACATCATATGCAAATACCTGAAGCAATTCCTGGAAACAATATAGGCATCAACGTCAGAGGACTTGAAAAAAAAGACATTTCAAGAGGCGATGTTATAGGGCATGTAAATAATCCGCCAACAGTTGCAAAAGAATTTGAAGCGCAAATTGTTGTGCTCAAACACCCTACTGCAATTCCTGTTGGTTATACGCCTGTGTTCCACATACACACTGCACAAGTAAGTTGTACTTTTACACAAATACTCAAAAAAATTGATCCTAAAACAGGTGCAACAATTGAAGAAAACCCCAAATTCCTTAAAACTGGGGACGCGGCAATTGTCAAAATAACTCCTTTAAAGCCGTTGGCTTGCGAAGAATATAACAAATTTCCACAGCTTGGAAGATTCGCAATAAGGGACATGGGTGAAACAGTCGCTGCGGGAATAATTTTAAAGATAACGCCAAGGTAAAAAAAATTCCTTGGCAATAATTTTTTTGTTTTTAGATAATTTGATTTTTTAAAAATTTGGGTTGGAATTGGTATTTATGCAAACTGCAAGGATAAGGCTCTCATCAACTGATTATGCAAAACTTGAAGAGATTTGCAAAAAAATAATTGATGTGGCGGAAAAAGCTGGTGCAAAGCATTCAGGCATAATTCCATTGCCAACAAAAAAACTGGTTATTCCTACAAGAAAAGGGCCTTGTGGCGGTGGTACAGAAACTTACGAAAAATGGCAAATGCGGGTTCATAAAAGAATGATTGACATACACACAAACGGCGACGACGGTACTTTAAGAAGGGTCATGAGGGTTGAAATTCCTGAAAATGTACATTTAAAAATTGACATAAAAGACGACGGAAGATAATTCTATAGCTAATTAAAAAAAATGAATTAAACAGGTTTTTTGACTATTAACAATTTTTAAGTAATTGGCTAAAAACTTCAAATAATATAAAAAATTTGTCTTTAAAAACGACTCAATGACAAAACAACTAATCGACATTATAAAAGCAAAATACTATTTTTGCAAGCAAAAAAAAGACAAAAAGCACCTCAAAAAAAACCATTTTTTTGGATAAATCAGACAATTATGGCGTTTTATGTTTAATAAAAGTTAATTTTTAAACAAAAAAACCAAATATATTAACTTATTATAGTTAAAAAAGGATAAATTTATTAAGGTTGGAAGCGCCTATATATTAAGGTGAACGAATGAAAATCAAAATATTATTTGTCTTGATTGTGACTGTTTTGATGGCAACAATTACGAATGGTGTTTATTTTTCTTTTGCAAATAGCGATTTGGCGTTTGAAATTTATACAGGCGGCACATATGTTAAAACCGCAACACCATACAGCTACATAACTTATGTTGGTTCTTCACCTTATTACTATATACATTACCCTTTCCGAATTTACTCATACAGCCAATATTATTACTTTGAACCTGGCTGGTATTCTTTTGACATTGGTCCTACAATAGCGCCTGATGTTATTGTAACAACTACTTCAATAACACCAGACATACTTTATTATGATTATTATCAAATCTACCCGAATTATTACCTTAGCTATGCTTATTATCCTTCAACATACTATTATTACAATGCTTCATGGATATATTACCCTGATTGGGTTTATGTTTACGGGCCTGTTTATTATGGCGCTTATTATTATCCAATCTTGGAAATGCCGGCTTCGTTAACAGGACAAACTTATCACCCACAAAAAATTGCTGATTGCAGCATGCTTGCAATAACCGGGGAAAATCCCCAAGTTTATTCTGGGGAAAAATCCAAGGCTTTTTTGTTTTTGAGCAACAACTCGCCAATGGACTTAGAAGTCCATAACGTGCAAATCTATGTTGGCAATAATTATGTCAACGCATCAAATTTGAAATTTGACAAATACATTACTGCGGGAAATTACGGAGTAGTGGAATTTGAAGTTGATGCTTCCGACAATCTTTCTTCCGGAGTTGCGCCTGCCGAAATTTCGGTAAACGGAACTTTCAAAGATGGAACTTATTGCGGTTCTGGGGAAACAAAAACTGAATTTGGTGTAGTGGTTTATGAAAACCCCAAATATTATCTGAATGAAAACAACAATCAAAACAGAAATTATAATTCAAAAATTTTAAACGGAAGCACGGCTTATTTCGTGCAAAACAAATATTACGAAACCAAAGCAATCGAAAATCAAGCAGCTGAAAATGAAAAAAAAGTTATTTCAAATAATAACAATAATCAGAATAGTGTTGACAAAAAAGAATCAGGAAATGCAAAACCTGAAGCAGAAACCGCTTTTTTTGCAAACAATCTTGAAACAACAAAAACTTATTACGGGGAAACCCAGCCGATAGCTAATAATTGCAATGGGCTTTCAATCGTAAAACAAAACTTCAACGTTGCCAAGGGAAACGAAAAAACAATTTATTTCACTTTCAAAAACCATAGTTCTGAAGACTTTAAAATTGACAAAATTGAGACAATCAATTACAGCCAAGGTGTCGCAATAGAAGTTTCAAAAGATTCAAAAACAATTTTTTCTGAACAAGAAGGCGCAATAAAAGTCAAGGCAATGTCACCAAAAAACTCCGAAGCTGAAGAAGTGACTGCTTATTTTTTGATTAGAGGACACTTTAATTCTGGTTTGAATTGTACAATAAATTCAGGCCAATTCATTGTCAAAGTAGTGGAAGAGAAAAAGGAAGATGAAAAAATAAACATTAATGTTCCTGCAATTGTTGAATTCAAAAAAGACTCAGGTTTTTTGACTTTTGAATTTTCTAATTCCACGCCAAAAGAAGCCAAAATAATAGTTAATGGAAACGGTGTAAAAGTGCAAAATTCGGAATTTTTAATACAAGCAAATTCCTCAGGGAAAAGAACAATCGCATTAAACGGCTTGTCTGAAAAAGGGGCAATAGTATATTTCCAAACAAAAATTGAGGAAACAATTTTAACCGAAAAATACTCAAGAATAATCAAAACACAAGAAAAAAACGAAATAATTGATTTGGACAAAAATACTCAAAGCCAAGTAGTGAAAACTTCTGAAGAGACAAAAACAGTAAACGCAGAGCCTACCGGAATAAATTCATGGTTATCCATTGGGCTTTCAGGGCTTGGCTCGGCACAAAACATTTTTTGGATCTTACTGCTAATCGGAATTGTTGCAATAGCGCTTATTTGGGCAAAAAGAAATTTGTAATTAAAAACGTTTTGGCTTAATCAAAATTGCCTTCTCCTTTTAAACGTCTTATTAACCTTTTCAACTCAGCAATCCTTTTCACAGGTCTTCGTGAAGGGTTTGGACCTGCCTTTACCTCTTCGGCGCGTAATTCTGCCACTAAGTCTTCCACGTTTACTAAGTCTTCCACGTTTCTTATTTTTCTTATTTGATAGTCTGAACCTGTAGGACCAACTACTTTAGGTACGGGCTTTTTTGTTTTTCTACGGCTTAACACCTATATCACACTTTAAAATTTAAATACAATATTTTAATAAATTTAATGCTTTTAAAATCTAAATTCTGTAATCTGCATAACCTGAAAGCAAAATATTAGAAGCGTTTGATAAGTTTTAATATGCATTATTTTTATTTTATAAGTTGCAAAAAATAGTACCACTTTAGAAAAGACTTTTAAAATTAAACCCAAAAGGATCTGGAAGGTTTGATTTTGAACTGGATAAATTGATTTCGCCCTTATTGATTAACTTAATTCTAAATTGGTTTAATCTAAAATTATTATAATCTAATCAATTTCTTTGTTAATTTGTGTCTCAAATCATTTTCAACATATTTATCTACTTTTCCAACCAAAACAACAATTACTCCTTCTTGATAATCTTCTTTATAATCATCAATTTGTCCTTGAAGTCTGTTTATCTGGGACTTTGAATTTAAATCTTTTTTTAATTCTATTCCAACTGCTCTATTCCCAACGGCAATATCGCATAATCCTCTTGAATCTTCCTTTTTAATTAAAACGTTTCTAAAAAAAAAGTTATTTGCACGATTTAAGTTTTCTTGAAGAAAATCCATTAAGTCATCTCATATTTTAATTCATTTTTATGTCTTTGTTTAGGGATACCACTTATCAATTAGATATACACACTCATCAAATAAACTACTTCCAAACATGATTAAAGAATAGTTTCAAAGTTTTTAAATTTTATCGTTTTTGTGCAGGACTGCCATCTTTTGAATTTAACACTATATAAAACAACATACCTAGCTATAAGGATTTGACCAAAACCAAAGAATTAAAAAAGTATAAAAATATGAAAAACGTTAAACTCTTAAACAAAAAAAAACACAAAAACAAAAGGCTCTAAAATGCAAAACCAAACAAAAAAAAACAAAACCACAACAACCATACTAACCACACTACTACTAATACAACTCACACTCATAACAAACCAAACAACAGCAACAAGCATATCAATAAGCGACAACTACACAGACGGAGCATACTACTCAGGATGCCCACCAACCTACCCAAACGCAACAAAAAACTCAAACCCAACAACAGGAATGACAATATCATACGACGAAAAAGGAACAAACAAAATAATAAACAGCGAACACCAATTTATAGAACACCAAGAAACATACACAAACTACACAATACCACAAAGACACCCAGACGGAGGACCAAGACACGTCTACTCAAAAAACGTAGGCCCAACAATATACAAAGCAAAATACGCAGCAGGAACAGGATTCGAAAACGCATTCGTAATGGCAGTATACGAAGAAAAATCATTCTACAACATGAACTCAGAATCATCCATAGTATGCAGCAATAACGGCACCTTCAGAGAAATAAGCGACCACCTAAAAATAATAGGCGCAGCATCCACAATAGGAGGAGCCGTACAAGGAACCAAAAGAGTGGCAACAACCGCAGAAATAGAAAAAGACAACACAGGAATAAAAAACGGTTGGGCATACCAAGACTTTCAATCCACAGAAATATACGCAACATCAAACAAACCATACACAGAAATTTCACAACAAGAAGAAATAGGAATAGGATCACTAAACCCAAACAACAACCCAACAATAACAAACAAAACACTACACCCAATCGCACTCATATACGGCTCAAACGACCAAACAAACTGGGAATACATAACAACAGCCAAATCCAACATATGCGGAAGCAACGCAACATACAAAATATGCGACAAACAACTAGGAACCTGCCAAACCCCAACAGTAGGAAGCAAAATAGAAACAAGCAACACACTAAGCCTCTACAAAACAGACAACACAAACAACCAAATACCAACATATATAACAGAAATAAACATCAACAGCTGCAATGACGCATCAGATTGGACCAACTGCGACGACAGTAAACCAACCCAACAATTCGAAATAATAACAAACAGAACAATAACATGCCAAAACAATGGCGTACAAGACCCAAACAACAACACATACTGCGACACCCAAAACCTTCAAAACGCAACAGACATAATAAAAAACTCAGAATACACACACTACAAACTAGAAGTATACAACCCAAAAGAAGCAGAACCACCACAATTCAACTACAACAACACACAAACTCAAGAAAGCCTCGCAAAAGGACACGGATTCTACGACCTACTAGAATGGGCATTCAAAGTATACGTACAATACGAACAAACCAACTGCCACAACTACACCTACACCCCA
>CAZNZM010000007.1:0-57585 GCA_964577555.1 uncultured archaeon | reverse complement strand
ACATAACCAACAACACAATCAACAACACACTATTAGGAACAGCAATAGCAATATACACAAACAATGATTGCAAAATAGGTTGATATTTTTATTGTGGCTGTTCAATTTTTGGATTATTTTCAGCTTTTTTGCCAAAGTATTCCTTGAATTTTGGAGTGGTATAAAGAATATAAGTTATGCCTTTTTTTTCTTTTCTTATAAAACCTTTTTCTCTTAAAATTTTTATGTGTTCGTATGCTTTGCTGTTCCTGAATTCAATTACTTCAGATTGTTTTACTGGTTGTTTATAAGCGATGAATGCTAGAGTTTTCATTATACCTTTGTGTAATTCTGGCGAAGCGGCCATGTGGCTGACATGATTGTCGTATTCTGGTTTTACTGTCATTTTTGCGCCTTCTGAATCCAGTCTTATTTCAAGCGAAGTGTCTCTTGCTTCATAATCATGAATCAATTCGTTTACAATTATTCTTATCTCTCCCAATCCAAGCCCTGTCAAATTTACAAGTTCCTTAAAAGTTACTGTGCCGGGCGCTGTGAACAATGCTGCTTCAATAACTTTCTTTGCGGTCTTAGTATCCATTTTTATCTTTTGAAAATGAAATACAATAAATTTAATATTGTTTATCCAAAACTTGTTTTTTTGGCTATATTATGTTACAAATCTTGGAACCGCGAAATTTATAAGGTGTTAATCTTTATATTTTTCATGAAATTAAAAATGAAGCTTGTCAATACAAAGATTGAAACTCATGATTCAAAAACCTTGACTTTTGAATCGCCTGACAGACCAGACTTCAAGCCAGGGCAATTTTTCATGATTGAATTTATGAGGCAGGAAAAAATACCAAAAAGGTCTTACTCTGTTTCTTCTTCGCCAACAAGAAAAGGAATTCTTGAATTTACTGTAAAAGCAATGCCAAACGGTTATGTTTCAAAATTGTTGAATGAAGCAAAAGTCGGGGAAGAATTCATGCTTGACGGACCTTGGGGTCATTTTGTGTTTGAATCAGAAAAAATGCCTGAAATAGTGCTTATTGCGGCAGGTTCTGGAATTGCGCCATTCAGGTGTTTTTGTCAATACATTATTGACAATAAACTAAAAACCAAAGTGAGTCTTTATTATTCAAACAAAACCGAAGCCGACATTATTTGCAGGCATGATTTGGACGAATTTGCAAAAAAAATACCTGGAATGAAACTTGTTTATTATCTTACTAGAGAAAAAAAATATGGGTTTGAATGCGGGCACATAGATTCAAACAGCATTTCTGAAATCGTGAAAAACAATCCTAGTGCTTATTATTTCATTTGCGGACCGCCACAAATGGTTGTTGATGTTGAAGCCATGCTTTATGAAAACAAGATTTCCAAAGATAAAGTAAAGACTGAAAAATACGGCTAAATCTTTAACTGATTTTTTGGATTGTTATTTTTACATAGTCTTTTTATTATCCTCTATTTTTTTATAAATTATGATTATTGCAGGAATTGATGAAGCTGGGCGCGGTCCGGTTATAGGCCCTATGGTTATGGCCATTGCGGTTATTGAAAAAAATGAAGAGGAAAAACTTGAGACCCTTGGAGTGAAAGACTCAAAACAGCTGACTAAATTTGAACGGGAAACACAATTGCCTGAAATAAAAAAAATTTTGTTGGAATATTATACTATACACATTCAACCTGATGAAATTGACAGAATGGTTGAAAAAAAAGGGCTTAATGAACTTGAAGCAATGAAAGCTGCAAAACTTCTTAATATGTTAAAGCACAAACCAAAAGTTGTTTATATTGATAGTCCTGATGTTGTAATGGCTGATTTTGGTAAAAGAATTGAGAAATACCTTGATTTCAATGTTAAAATAATTTCAGAACATAAGGCTGACGAAAATTATCCAATAGTTTCAGCGGCTTCAATCATTGCCAAGGTTGAAAGAGATATGGAAATAGAAAAATTATGCAAAACTTATGGAAAAATCGGTTCCGGGTACTCGCATGACCCTGACACAATTAATTTTTTAAAGGAATATTTCTTACAAAATAATCGGTTGCCTGACTTTGCAAGAAAGTCCTGGCAGACAAGCAAAGACTTGCAAGACCAAAAATACCAAAAAAAATTATTTTAAAAAAATATTTTAATTATTCAATTTCAACCATGGGGGTTTAAAATAACATGTCGCGTTGGCAAAAAAAAGACGATAATTCTTCAATTGACTTTGAAACTCTTGAAATGATATTGGGGGAAATTGTTGAAAATCTTGATACTGCAAATGTTGATTTTACAAAGCCTTTCAAAATAGGTTTTACACTCATACTTGACAGCGAAGGGTATGTCAATGTAAAAGAATTTGGAATTATCAGCGCTTCACAATTATCCGATAGCAAAAAAGAACAGCCATTGGTTGAAATGATTGATTTTGGCGAAGAACTTGTGGCTGCAGTGGAATTAAACGGATTGTCGAAACGAGATATTAATGTAAAAATATTGAACAGCAAGATAATAGTTTCATCTAAAACTTCCAAAAAATTCTCAAAAAACATAAAACTTCCTTGTCCTGTTGACAAGTCTTCGATAAAAACGGAGTTTAATAACAACGTTCTTGAAATAAGGATAAAAAAGCAAAAAATCGAGCCGCGTGCAAAAGCATGAATTAATCAATCTTATTACCCAAAAAACAAATTTTTGGCTAGAAAAAAACAAATTGACAGAAAAATTTAGTTTGCAAAAAATAAAAAAACCAGCCAAGAACATGGTGTAAAAAAAAATTTGCTAGCTTAAAAAAACAAATCCCAAAAAAAGGCTCGGAAAAAACAAACAAGACAAAAAATAATTAAAACGAAATAAAAAAACAAATTCACAAAAAATAACTGAAAAAAAATTGGCTTGCAAAAAAAATTAATTAACAAAAAAAACGGCTCACAAAAAAAACAAAACTGACTCTGGTGTAAAAAAATTGCCGGCCTAAAAAACAAAAAAATGGTTATAAAAAAAATCAAAAAAATAAATTCCAAAAAAAATTGGCTTACCAAAAAAAAGAAAAAAAACAAACTGGCTCGCCAAAAAAAAGTTAAATTTTTTAAAGACAAAAAAAGTAAAAAAACTTAATAGTGAAATTTTGAAAGAAATTGGAAAAGTGGCTTTTTAAGCCACCACTTCTATGTCCAATTTTTTCTTCAGTTCGCGATACCTGTTTCTTATAGTAACTTC
This sequence comes from uncultured archaeon, assembly GCA_964577555.1. Taxonomy (GTDB): domain Archaea; phylum Iainarchaeota; class Iainarchaeia; order Iainarchaeales; family Iainarchaeaceae; genus CABMIU01. Next base: position 54,380 of record CAZNZM010000007.1, on the reverse strand, counting down.
GGTAACGCCTGCTACATTTGCAACTTCTTTTTGTGTCCTTCTTTCGCCTTTCAAAAGCCCTGCAATGTAAACTGCAGCAGCAGCAACTCCTGTTGGACCCCTGCCTGAGATAAGTCCTTTTTTAATGGCTTCTTCAAGTATTTTTCTGCCTTCTTCTTGGACTTCTCCTGAAAGGTTAAGTTCCGAAGCAAATCTTGGAATGTAATGAACAGGATTTGTAAGCGGGATATCCAATTTAAGTTCCCTAACCAAAAACCTGTACGTTCTTCCAATTTCCTTTTTGGTAAGGCCTGATGCTTCAGCCATTTCATTCAAAGTCCTTGGCACGTTGTAGTTTCTGCAAACTGTGTAAAGTACTGCTGCAACAACTGCTTCTATTAACCTGCCTCTTATCAACCCTTTTTTTACGGTTTTTCTGTAAAGCAATGCGGCTGCTTCAACGAGTTGTTCAGGAGTATTAAGATAACTTGCAATTCTTCTCAACTCTGTAAGTGCTATTGAAAGATTTCTCTGCATTGAAGAGCTTATTGATGCCCTTTTATGCCATTTTATTAACCTGTACATTTGCGCCCTTGACTTGGTGGAAAGTTTGTTTCCCCTCAAATCAGTGCCACGCCTGTCAATCATTGTAACTAAACCTTTGTTGAGTTTGACGTATTTCATTGGAGAGCCTGTTCTAGCCCTTTCTTCAGCTTGATCCGAATCAAAGCTTCTCCACTCCTTGCCGAAATCGACTTCATCTTCTGATATTATAAGGCCACAATCTTGGCAAACTATTTCACCTTTTTCATCGTCCCTTCTTACTTTTGTGCTTTTGCACTCTGGACATTTGACTTCTACCATACCATCACTCCTGTCCTTTTCCAAATATGTCAAAAAATAATTCTGTTCCTGTTCCAATTAGGTAATGAATGTGCTTTACAAAAAAAAGAGAACATGAGAACTTATATAAATGCTCCTACGAACATTTATAAATTTTACTGTTAAAAACATTGTTTAAAAAGAGCTAATTTAAGCAGATTTATCATTTTTTAGCCTCTTCAAGATTTTTGGAAGGTTTTTGAGGCTTTTTTGATTCTCTTTTTTCTTTTTTGGCTTTTTCGCCTTCTTTTTCGAATTTTTCAAGTATAATGCCGTGTATTGTTCCTGATTGCCCTGGCCTTGAAGTTACTTTGACAAACACTTCAATTTGTCCGTCTTTAGCTTTTATGACCGCGCCTTTTGTTATAATATTTCTTCTTGCAAATTGGCGGTCAGCCTTGTTTTCAACAACAGTCAATATTTCAAGTTTTTTTGCTTTTCCCGTTTTCTTGTCAGTTGCAATAACATATTTATCAGCTTTTAATTTGACTTTTTTAGTGCTTCCAAGCCCTTTAACCACTTTCCTTTGTGGCTCTGTTTCAGAAGCTATTGTTGTTTCCGACGGATCCCCGCCTATCCAAGCAAGCCTTTTATCACTCCTGCTGTGGCTTCTGTCTATGCCGCCAGTTATTTTTCTTTTGCTTTTAATGTGCCACTGTGTCATAAAAAAACAACCTTTTTAAATTTTTAAAATACAACAATTTTCCATGAAAATTTCAATTGGAAAAAAATTTTTCACGGTTTTTTCCGGAAAAATATCTAATGATTCATATAACGCGACTATTAAAAAGCTTGCGCTTTTAGGAAAAAACAATCTTTGCCAAATAATTCCGGCAAAAATTGTAGCAGGAAAATTTCATTTAAAAACCGCTCTAGCTAGGACAATTGCTGCAATTGATTCAGGAGTTGCATTTTCACAAAACCCTAATATTGAATTTATTGTTCGCGTACTTGGTGAGAGACAAATATCAAAAGCGATTGACAAAAGTGTTTTTGGAAATGAAGATTTATTGCTTGTGATCGAGGAAAACAACAAAAATAAAATAAATGAAATCATAAAGTTGCTTGATTTTGAAGAAAAAAAACAAATTTTGGAAAAATTGGGCAATAACAAAGCCGAACTAATGAAAATTTACGAAATTTCAGAAGACGAATTAAACTCAGTAAAAGATGTTAAAAATAACATTGAAATGCTTGTAGTGGAAAAAACAGCTTTTGTCACATTGGAAAAATAAAAGTGAAACTGAATAAAAAAAAGACGAAAATTTATTTAGCCAAAAAGAAAAAGAAAAAACAAAAAAATAATTTATTTCTACAAAAATCCCAAAATTAAAAAAAAAGTCGACTCAAAAAAAATACTGCAAAAAAACAAACACCAAAAAAATCAAAACTTAAAAAAAATCGCCCCAAAAAATGGCTTGCAAAAAAATAATTTTTCAAATTAAAGAACCAAGCAAATCAAAAAAAACAAATTCACAAAAAAATGACTAAAAAAAACAAGCCAAAAAAAACAAAAATTCAAACAAAAAAATTGGCTCGCAAAAAAAAGAATTCAAAAAAAGAAAAATAACAAAAAACAGCACGATAAAAAAAACAAAAATTCAAACAAAAAAAACAAGCCAACAAAGACAAAAAAATAAAATAAATCAAAAAAAACAAATTCAAATTCAAAAAAAGTCTAAAACTTGGCTAGAAAAGCCAAAAAAATTTAATTGTAAAAAATTCCGATAAAACAAAAGTGAGAAAAACCTTTGAAGCGTCTTAGATTTCAATTTTTTTATGAATCATTATTGTTTTCTTGATTGTAATATGCATTCAATATTTCATGTATCTTTTTTGCTTTTATTGGCCCCATGTTTTCAACTTCTTGAAGTTCCTTTACAGTAGCGCAAACAATAGCCCTGATTGTCCCAAATTTTTTGAGAAGCGACTTTGCAAGGCTTGGGCCCACCATTGGAAAACCTTCCAATATGAATTGTTGCTGTTCTTGCATTGTCAAGCCTTTCCGCCCAAATCTTAATCTTATTTCCTTCTCAGTGCCAAGTTGCTCTCTTTTAGCCATTATAAAAAGCAATTTTGCTGTTTCTTCCACTCCTGCTGTGAAAAGTATTGGGATTCTGTAATTCAATGCAATTGAGGCAAGAATTCCTCTAACAGCATTTTCGTGAATGTTTCTGGTTGTATAGAGTTCTTCCGGCTTGCCTTCCAAAATTATCAGTGGAGCGGCATATGTTGAAGACATCAAGGTGAGTTGATTGAAAAGCCTTCCGTCAATTACCGAACTCAAAAAATCCTCGATTGTTTTTCTTTCAACCACTACATCATTGCTTAATATGAAGTCTCCTACATCTAATTGCTTTATTTTTATTTCAACATCAAATTTTTGCAATTCAGAAACAATGCTTGAAGCCTGTTCCCTTGTATCTATGAATATAGCGACTTTTTTTTCGTTTTGAATAAAACCCAACAAAGTTGTTTGCTTATCGTTGTTGGCAATTTTTTCCGGTATTGCTTCAGGCTTTTGCAATTGCTTTAAGGCTTCTTGCATTTTTCTTTCTTTTGATTTGCTTGAATAATAAAATGCTTCATCCCTTGTGTTTCGGGCCATTAAAATGACGACGTTTCCCTCGTTTTTTCTTCCTGTACGACCTCTTCTTTGTATGTATCTTATTTCTGAAGGCACTGGCTCGTAAAATACTACCAAATCAACTTCAGGAATGTCAAGTCCTTCTTCTGCAACGCTTGAAGCAAGAAGACAATTATACTTTCCGTTTTTCAAATCATTTATTATTTCGGATTGTTCTTTTTGCGTGAGTCCTTTGTCATCTCCTTTGGATGCTTGGCCTACAAATCTTTTTGCCCTGATTACTTCAATTTCAGCAAGGTGGTTTTCAAGCGCTCTTATGTTTTCGCGATAATGGTTGAAAACTATTATTTTGCTTTCCGGATTTTTTTTGAATTGTTCCAAAATAATTTTTTTCAACACTTCTATTTTCGGATGAACCATTTTTTTATCTAAAAGTTCTTTTGCTATTTCCCTTGCCTTTATTATGTTTGGATCTGACACTAATTGCTTGACTGATTTCAAAGGCTTCGAGCCTTTGCTTTCGCCATATATTTTGTCAAAATATGCATTCAGCGCTTCTATGCCTTGGGTTTCAAGAAGTTCCAAAGCATAGGAAGCTTTTATCAAAGAAGCTATTTTCATTGCTGCGCCGTACAAAGAAGGCATGGTTTTTCCTTTTGATATTATATCTCGCCTTACCTGGCTTTGCAACATTAACATGTCTTTTTTTGAAAAATATTTTTTGCCTAAACCGAAACCCATTTCTTTCAAGGAATCTGTTTGGTTTTTTTGGAATTTTTCCAACAATTTTTTTGCTTCAAGAAATTTTTCAGGCAAATCAACGCGAACCCATTTTACATTTATGGGGTTGACATAATCCTTTACATCTGCATCGTTGTGTGTTTTCACTTCCACATTTTTAATAAAAAGATTTCTGCAAATGCTTTGAATTTTTTCGTCGTCCGCTCCAGGCGATGCCGTCAAGCCAAGTATAAGAGGATTTTTGCAATTGCGCATGTATTGTTCTGCAATAAAAACGTAACTATAATTTCCAACTGCTTTATGGCATTCGTCAAAAATAATCAAGCCAAAGTCTTGTATTGGAAATTGGCCCAAAACAATGTCATTTTGAATTGCCTGTGGCGTGGCAGAAACAACCAAAGCATTTTCAAGAGCTTGAATTCTTTTCTCCCTGCCAAGTGCTCCTGTAAGAACTATTATTTGATTTTCATCAACATTCAGAAATTTTTTCATGGATGCGCCATGTTGAACAGCCAAAGGCTTTGTGGGAGAAAGAAACAAAACTTTCTGCCCTCTTTTAAGTATTTCTGCAGCAACAAGTATCGCAATTATTGTCTTACCAAGCGCAGTCGGAGCAACTATCAAAGTGTTGCCCTTTTCAAGCGCACGAGCAGCAAGCACTTCTTGATAAAGCTTAGATTCTATTTGTTCAGGCTTTATCAAAGGATGCGAAACAAAACCCATAAATTAGACTTTAAAAAAACTTATTTTTAAATGGCACGTGTAGATAAATGCCACTGCGAAATAAAACAAAAAAATAAAACAATTGCACGGCATAATTCAATTATTTTACGCATGATTTTAATTATGAAGTCTTTTATATTACAATAATTGCATATAAAACTATTTTTCGTTTAATTTGACCAAAAAAATATTATTAATTGCTTTTTTTCTTAAAAGCGTCCTGATTTTAAATATTTAGGTTGTTTTAGTGTTTAGGTGGATTTAATGGGGGATCAAATTTTGCCTTTGGCTGCAGTTGACAGAATTATTCGCAAAGCCGGTGCTGGAAGGGTAAGCGAAGATGCAGTTGTTGCTCTTGCCGAAATCCTTGAAGAAGAAGGAATTAAAATAAGCCAGCAAGCAACAGAATTTGCAAAGCACGCGAATAGAAAAACCGTTGTCGGAGCAGACATAAGACTTGCACTTAAGCAAATAAAATGAAAAAAAAATCGCCAAAAATTGTCTTCGCATCTTCCCAAAATATTCAAGAATCCATTTTGGATATATTGTTGGTTTTCACCTCATCATTGCCTATGTTATCGTCAGGCAATGATAGTAAAAACCTTAACGTTCCAGCCTGACTTGCTACAAGGCGTTAATTGCAGTTGCCTTGCCTTTCATGGCATTTTGGCGGGTTAGGCTGATAAAAAGATTGGCAAATTCTCAGCCTAACTGCCTAGCTTTCAAAGCAGTTATAACTGGCCTGCTGTGGCTTTTTTGTGCCGGTGATAATTATTTTTTGCGTTTTTGGCTTTGGTCTATGAGTTTGTTGATGATTTGGTCGTATGTTTCGCCTTTTTTGCCTATTTCCATTAGCCTGTCCCGGGTTTTTGTTTCCAATTGGATTGTGGTTATTCCGCTTCTGCTGGGCATTTTTTTTGCACCTCTTTACATTGTAAAGAATTATTACTATAGGAACTATTTAAAAGCATGGTGCTAATGGTACAAACTATTTGCCATTGTTTCAAATAGTTTATATTTTATGCTTGCCAGCCATCTCAAATATAAACTCTTGTGCGTTTTTCCTGCGCTAGCGCAAAAATTGCGCTAATACAAATAAATACTACCTCGATTGAGGTTTTTGTAAGGTTTTTTGCATGGAAAGGCACGATTTGGTTGGGAAAAGGGCTTTGCTGATTTACAGCGAAGGACAAAAGCAGATGCAGTGCTTTGGCTTGGTTTTGAACATTGATGCTCATTTTTTGAAAATCAAGACAGAGGACAACATTCTCTATATTCCTAATCAGTGCATCCAGAAAGTAAAACTCCGCAGCGACGGGATTGAATGCCAAAGAGGCGAGGTTTGTGCAGGTAATTGAAAAGTCCATTCATGCGCTCAAGAAAGGAAACTTGTTCGCCGTAATCAATGTTTCTGGAAAGAGGGGTGACAAGCTGGACCTTAAAAAACAGGGCTTCAACAGCAAGCTGTTGTTCTTTCATGAGGAGCCAAGCAATGGCATTGAATGCAGTTATTTTCAAGGCGAAAACTTGCTTGAGCTCGGCGGGCCAGCAATGGAAACCAACAGGACAATTTACCTGGTTGTTGGCAATACTGAAAGTGAAGCAGAACCAAGCGAATAAAGGCAAGTGGTTTGGTATGGCAAGGCGTGGTTTGAATGAGTGAAGAAAACTGGAAGCATTTGACTTTGAAAGGCTATTGCGATTGGAGTCAATCGTTGCAGGCCGAATTTAACCGCTTTTTTGAAGCAACCCGAATAATTGCGATGCAAACTCCTTTGGGCAGAGTTGAACGATTGGCTGAAAAAGCTTTTCAAATACTTCTTGAAAAAGGAAAATTCACCTCATATGATGCTGTCAAATTGGGCGTGCTTGACACCAACCAGAAAAAACGCTTATTCAGTATTCTTGCAGGATATCCAAATGTTCATGTTGACAAGCGGCCTGCACAATACGGTGACAGGAAAAAGATTTATGTTGCCTGGGCTGACGACCAAAAGCTTGCGGAAACAGAAAAAGACCCTGATGAGGAATTAAAGCAGTTCATTAAAAACCGGAATCCAACAAGGGAGCAAATAGTCCGCTTCATTGGCCCTGCTGACATTGCAAGCAAGAAAATCGGCGAGCTCGTAGCCAGCAAGAAGATAATCTTGAATGACAAAAGCTTTGCCTGGATTGGCAAAGACTGATTCTCAAAAACTGACAAACACCCCTGCCCTGTTTGTCAAGATGCCCCACCCAACCATTGCTACTTAAACAAAATATGAAGGACTAACTACCCTACCCAGTTACACACATACTTTCAAAACCCTACTGTACTACTACCTGACTTGACAAACACCCCCTGCCAGTTTGTCAATTTGAGCAAAAAAGCAACAAAAAGGCAGTTATGTCTAAACGGTTGAGAATGGTTGAGAAATTCTGGATTCTAAAAGTGCAATTTACCTCGTAAACTCTCAAAAAAAGCCAGAAACTGCAACCATTACAACATACGGCCAAAATGTGCATTAAATGATTCAAAACAGCCAATAAACCCAAAACTCGCTTTTTTGGCAAGGTTGAAAATGGTTGAAAAACAGGCCTTGGACAGAGTCAAAACATATTTATAAAGTTGTGCAAATATTTACTATTGTAACATGGCCAGTAAAAACATTACTTTGAAAGTTGATGAGAGACTGTATAATGCATATAAAGAACACTGCAAAAAGAAGGGCCTAATTATTTCTCGCCAGTTTGAATTGTTTGTAGAACAAGAACTGAAGAAGAACGATGTGAAGGTTTGAACAATGGCTAAAAAAGATTATTCCAATTGGGCAAAGCCAGATTTGGTTAAAGAACTTGAAAAAAAAGATAAACTCCTAAGGAGAAAGTATGGAATAGTTTGGGAAGACAAGCCTGAAGAAGTAGCAGAGTTATGCAAAGAAAAACTCCCTGTTTTGGAAGAAGTCAAAAAAAGGGAAATAGCAACCGATAAAACAAAATCAGCGAATATTCTAATTGAGGGCGACAATTATCATGCACTTTCTGTTTTAAATTACACACACAAGGGAATGATTGATGTAATTTACATTGATCCGCCATTTAACACTGGTGCAAAAGACTGGAAATACAATAACGACTTTGTTGACATTAACGATCATTGGAGACACAGCAAATGGCTAAGTATGATGGAAAAGCGCTTAAAACTTGCAAGAAATTTATTGAAACAAAACGGCGTGCTCATTTGTGCAATTGACGACAATGAATTCCACCATTTGGGCTGTCTCCTAGAAGAAATATTTCCTGGTTGGGAAATACATTGCATAACAATTGTGCACAACCCAAGAGGAATCCAAGGAAGTAATTTTTCTTATACGCATGAATATGCTTATTTTGTTTTCAGAAAAGGATTGAAAGTTATTGGTACTCGAAAATTGAGAGAAGAGGAAATATACTGGAGTAATCTGAGAAACTGGGGTGGAGAATCACTAAGAACAGATGCGCGTAATTGTTTTTATCCAATAATAATTAAAGGCAATAAAATTTTGGGCTTTGGGGAAGTGCCGCTAGATAATCTCCATCCAAGAAAACAGACTGAAGAGAGGGGCGGGAAATATTATGTATGGCCCATTGACATAACTGGCGTCGAAAGAAAATGGAGATATGCTAGACAAAGTGTAGAATCTGTAAAGGATTTGCTCAGAATTAAGAAATCTGATGATAGAATTGAAATCGAAATTGGTAAGCCATACGGCTCTGTTAGAACTGTCTGGCAAAATCCCAAATATGATGCTGCGGAGTACGGTACAAAATTGGTACACGCACTTGTTCCCAATTCATCGTTTGATTTTCCAAAGTCTGTTTATAACACGTACGATTGTTTGGCTCCAATAGTTTCAGAACGAAAAAATGCCATTATCTTAGACTATTTTGCAGGATCAGGAACAACAGGCCATGCGGTAATGATTTTGAACAAAGAAGATGGCGCGGATAGAAAATTTATTTTGTGCACGAATAATGAAAATAAAATAGCTGAAGAAGTGTGTTATCCAAGAATAAAGAAAGTTATTGAAGGGCATAAAGACTATCCAGAAATAACTAAAATTAAGGTCAACCTTAAATATTTTACGACTGGTTTTGTTGACGCTGAACCAACTGATAAGAACAAGAGAGAACTCGTGGCTAAATCAACTGAAATGTTGTGTTTGAAAGAGGATTGTTTTGATGAGGTAATGAAAGGTAAGCATTTCCGAATTTACAATAATTCTAAAGGGAAATTTTTGGGGATAATTTATTCCGATGACGGGATTGAACCCTTTAAGAAAGAAGCCAAGAAAATGAAAAAAAAGTTTGTAGTGTATGTCTTCTCTCTAGATGAAAGTGCAAGAGAAGAAGAATTCGAAGATTTGACCGAGTTAGTTGAATTAAGACCAATTCCGGCAGTTATTCTGAATGTTTACAAGAGGATTTTCAAATGATAGACTTAAGGGACTACCAGAGAAGAGCTGTTGAAAACCTGCATAGAAAAATAGAGAATGCTTTAAGGTCAGCAGAGCACGAAGTGGTTATTTTTCAAAGTCCAACAGGTTCAGGAAAAACAGTAATGGTTTCAGAGGTATTAAAGCAATTAGTGAAGAATAGAAAGGATGACAAAAAATTTTCTTTTGTATGGGTTTCTGTTAGGATGCTGCACGAACAAAGTAAGGAAAAACTGGAAAAATACTATGAAGATGACTGCTTGCTTCAATGTTCGTATTTTGAAGACCTGGAAGACCGAATGATTGGAGAAAATGAGATACTGTTCATTAATTGGCACAGCATAAACAAAAAAGAGATAAATATTTATGTTCGAGAAAACGAGCAGGACAACAATTTGAACAGCATCATTCAAAACACGAAAGAAGAAGGAAGAGAAATAGTCTTGGTCATTGATGAGAGCCACCATACTGCAAGCTCTGAAAAATCAAGAGAGTTAATTGAAGTCATAGGTCCAAAAGTGACTTTGGAAGTCTCTGCAACTCCACACTTGAAAGAAAATGTTTCAGAAATAGAAAAAGTGCACTTAAGTGACGTAAAAGCAGAGGAAATGATAAAATCGGAAATAGCCGTTAACCCTGAATTTTTGGATATAAAAGTTGGCACAAAGAGTTCTGATGAATTGGTAATTGAACAGTCCTTAAAAAAAAGGGAAGAATTGTTAAAACTTTATAAAAAGGAAGGAGCGAACATTAACCCATTAATTCTGATTCAATTGCCGGATCAAAAAAGCAGTTTAATCAATAAAAAAGATGAGGTCTTAAAGATACTAAAAGACAAATTCAAGATTGTAGAGGGAAACGGGAAACTTGCTGTTTGGTTATCAGAAGAAAAATCTGACAATTTAATAAACATTGATAAGCCAGAAAATGAAGTTGAAGTGCTTGTTTTCAAACAAGCCCCTGCATTAGGTTGGGATTGTCCAAGAGCACAAATACTGCTTATTTTTAGAGAATCAAAAAGTTTTACTTTTACAATCCAGACAATTGGTAGAATAATGAGAATGCCAGAATTGAAATATTATAATGAGCCAGAGCTAAATAAGGGCTTTGTTTTCACAAACCTGCCAAATATAGAAATTACTGAAGATTACGCCAAGGATTATGTTACTGTTTATGAAGCAAAAAGGGATAACAAACTATACAAAAACATTAGTTTGGAATCTGTTTATTTAAAAAGGCAGAGGGAAAGAACGAGACTTTCTGGAGATTTTGTAAAAATCTTTATGAAAGTCGCAGAAGAAACAAAACTCGAAAAAAAGATAACGTATAATCCTTCAAAAATAGTTAGCCCAATTATTGCCGATGGCAAAATCGTTGATGTTGATAAATTGGGGGAAATAGAACGCAAGGGCCAAATCGATATTCAGCTAAATGAAGCAGAACTAAGGCAGGTCTGGGATAAGTTTATCTCACAAAATTGTATTCCCTATGCGCCTGCTGATTCAAGCGATAGAATGAAAACAGCGCTTTATCAATTTTTAAGCCAAAAATTCAAACTGGACCGTTACCATCCTCGAGCTCAAAAACTTGTGCTGGGAAAAGAAAATGTGCAGGCCTTTGTTGATGTAATTAACTTGGCAAAAGAAAAATACCAAAAACACATTACAGAAAGGCTAAACGGAATAAGAGAAAAGAAAACAGTGCCGGATTGGGAAGTGCCTGTAATAATAAGTTATAACAGCCACTACAAAAAGGAAGAGCATGTAAAATCAATAATGAAGCCGTTTTACACAAAAAAGCCAAGCGAGCCAGAACGACAATTCATTGATAAATTAGACGGCTCTGCTAAAGTAGCCTGGTGGTTCAAAAATGGGGAAACGGAAATCAAATACTTTGCTGTCCCATACAAAGATGAGAATGAATATGAGAGAGCTTTTTATGTTGATTTTATAATACAATTAAAAGACGGGACAATTGGTCTGCTTGATACAAAATCGGGAAGAACTGCAGAAACATCCGACGCTGGCCCTAGAGCAGAGGGGTTGCAAAAATATATTAAAAACCAAAACAAAAAAGGCAGAAAACTCTGGGGCGGAATAGCAATATGCATTAATGGTACTTGGCGTTACAATGATCAAGAAAAATATGAATACAACCTAACTGATTTATCAAATTGGAAAATTTTGGAAATTTGATAATTGTCATATTTATGCCATTAGAGAATATTTTTCAAGAACTTAAAAAGCGATGGTTTGCTGTTGTAAGTCTCTTAATTCTTGCTGCGGGTAGTGTGCTTTATTTTTACGTGGATCAGGGCGCGATTAGTTTTATTACTTTTATAGTTGGATTTGCTGGCCTACTATTTTCAGTTTATCAATACTACCAAGGGAACAAAGCAAAAACTGATTACGAGAAAGCCGTCACAGAATATAAACAAAAGTATGAGTCAGAATTGCAAAAATCTGAAAAGCTTGAAAAAGAAAAATCTGAAGCAACATTTGAGAAAAGTGAATTGAGAAAATTTCTGGACAAAATAAATGAAATGCTACAAAGAGAAAATATAACCAAAGAAGAGCTAATTGCAAAATTAGATGCGCCTTTGCCAACAATCATAATCCAAAAATATAATGAACCAAAAAAACGAATTCAGAAAAAATTGCTATCGCTAGGTTTCAAAACATTTGGTTATGGAATTTACGTTCTACCCCCTGTTAAAGCTGATTTTATACAGGTCGGATTTGATTTGAAAAGTTGGATCAAAAGAAATGTTCTCAAGGGGTTGCCAAAGGACTACAAATACATTATCAATTTTGCGATAGTTGTGGATTTAAGAAAAATGGTTTGCGATAAGAAAATAGTTACAAAGGCTAGAACATTTCTTGATATTTTAAAAGCAGAAGATATAATGAAACCGCAAGAGGTAGTAGAATACATAAAACTTAAGAAGAATATCTCAACAAAAGACATTATAGAATTGCCAAATTTGTTATTCTTGGTAGAGGATTACTTAATTAAAAAGTCTGATTTGGAAAAATTGCGAAAGAACAATGATGCGATATTTGAAGGGATTATGAAAAAGGTCTCGTGCCAAAGCATAAAGACCACTGATTTGGCTGCAATAGGAGAAAAAGAATTGACGGGGATTTTGTCAGAACATATTTCAGAACCAGACAAAATAGCAAAAAGAATAATAGAAAACGCCAAATTCTGGAAAGCTTATTTTGAACAAAGAATCTAATAGGCCAACCTTTTTACCACGCTGAAGATTCCGAGCAGGCCTAAGATTACTCCTATACCGATTCCTGCTGAAATTGCAAGGTCGCCTTGGCTTGGTGCAATATTTGCTCCTTTAAGGAGTATTCCAGCTACAATTAAAACTCCAACTATTCCTGTTGCTCCAAGGCCCAATCCAAACAGTTTCTGAACCATTTATTTCACCCCCAGTTTCCAAAGAAGCGCCATTTATTTTTTGCGTTTTGGCGGTTAATGACTACTGCTGTGCCGCCTCTGTCTCTGGCCAGTCTGCGCAGCCGGTTTATGCCTTGGGAATTTATTCTTGCGGTTCCGCTTTTTACTTGAACATAGTATTTTTGACCGCCCTTGTAAGCGTAAATGTCAGCAGGCCCGCGGCTTCCAGCGCTTTGACGAATGTTTCTGAAGCCTTTGGAGCGAAGGTCGCTTGCAACCTTTCCTTCAGCAATCCTGCCTCTTCTGTAGAGATTGACCATAAAATCAACTTTTATAAATGCTTTTAAAATTAAAGTAATACTAAAAGCTTTTATACTTATTGGTTGTTCAATTCTTATAGAAATGCACCATAGTTGGCATAGTTATGAATAGCGATTTTTTATCCTTGATTGAAGAGTCAAAAGCTTTGAATTCAAGCGTTTTTTCATTGATCCGGCTGCAACTGCTTTCAAGCATCGCCAGCGTTGGGCAAGATGGAGTGTCCTACAGAGAATTGAAAGCGGTTCTGCAAGTTAGTGACGGGGCGCTTTACACAAATCTTAATGCCTTGAAAGAAATGAGTTATATTACTTCAAAAAAGATTACTTTGGAAGGTAAAGAATTGGAAACCTACCAAATAACTCAGGAAGGTCAACAGGCATGGGAGCACATAAAAGATTGGTTGAAGAAATTAGTTGAATGTGGGGTGAAAAAATGAATTTGGATAAAGTTATTGCGTGCTTTAAAGAGTTGGGTTTCAAGCCGAAGATTGACGATTTTGAGGATCGCTTGATTATTCAAAAAGCAGTTTATCTTTTGGACTTGAAGGGCATAAAATCTGGCTTTAATTTTCATTTGTATGTCCGCGGGCCGTATTCCAAAGACTTGACTGACCAAGTTTATGAAAATAGAAAAAAGATTGAGCATTTGGATAGCTCCGCACACCTTTCAAGCACAGAATCAAAAGACATTCAAGAATTTAAGGAATTGTTTTCCGAGTTAAAGCCCAGCGCCTTGGAAGTTGCTGCAACATATTCCTTTTTTGCATTTGGCCAAAAACAAGACCCAATAACTGCTTTGAAAAATGTAAAGAGAATGAAATCGTTTTATTCTGAAGCACAAATCGCTGTTGGTGTTTCAAAAGCAAAAGAGTTTTTGTTCAGGCCAAGCGAAAAAGAACTGGCAGATTTGAAAGCAGAGTTGAAGCCTTGGCAGGAAGCATCAGCAAAATCAATACGGAGCTAGTTTTGAATGAGGAAAGGCGAAGTCTGGTTTGTGGACTTGCCAGAGGGCAAAGGTCATGAACAAAAAGGAGAAAGACCAGCAGTTGTTCTTTGCAGAGCTAACGGTTTAACCACAATTATCCCACTTACCGGCAGCACAGACAAAGCAACTTTTTCTTTTACCTTGCACATTGAGCCAAGGCCGGAAAACGGCTTGAGCAAAGACAGTATTGCACTCGTTTTCCAAATAACTGCAATGGATGACAGCAGATTCAAAAGCAAAATTGGGACGATTACAAAAGAGCAACAAGATGCGATTGACAAGCTGATTCTTGAAATGCTGAAAATCAATCCGCAGCAAAAATAACATAATTCAATTTGTATTATAATTCGCCCAAAACAGGAGAATTGTGATTTATATCATAATTTAACAAAAAGTGTTAAACTGTAATACAAACGCAGGACCGTATTTTATATCACAATTCTATTGTAACAATATAATTGTAATACAAAAATTTAGGCAAACAACGAGCAGAATTCTTGTTGCCTAACCTGGATAGTCAGCCATTTATTGTCAAAATTTTTGCTATTTGTGCAATGTCAATGCCCTTGCTTTCTAGTTCTTGTTGTATCATTTTTTGCAGTACTTCTGTTGTTTCGGCTTTTTTCTCTAATGCCTTGAATTGTTCTTCTTTTAATGGCCTGCCGCATTTGGTGCAGTAATCGTTTTCCTGCAAGTTGGCTGTGAAGCAAAACAAGCACTTTACAGTATTTTCCAATAGGGATTTTTGTTGGTTTTGCTTGTGCTCAATAATCCCATTCTCTTCCAAAATAGTATCCTTCAAATCGCTGTTTGCAAGGTGAGTATAAGTGCTTGGCATATTGCTTTTTTTGCTCCAACCGTATTTGATGCGGAGCTTTGCTTCATTCCAGCCATTAGCAGCATCGCGAGTAGCTGCAGAATGCCTCAAACCATGAGTCCAAACTCTTTTTTGAATGCCTGCTCTTTTGGCATTGATTTTGAGCATGTTGTTCAAATTGTCTCTTGTAAGCAGCTTGTTGCCAAGCGTGTTGTTTCTCAGGCCCTTCTTGTTAAAAGCAATCCAAATGCAATCCTGCAGGCCAGGCGCTAACTGGCTTTTCCTGCGCTCCAACTCGTTAAGCCAAATTTCCAAATGAGGCTTTGATTGAACGAGGATAACATTCCGTTTTCCAGTCTTTCCGGATGCTTCAAATTCAACATACTGGTTGTGCCATTGCAAACAGCTCTTTTTCATTCCCAAAAATTCAGAAGCCCTCAAGCCGGATTCCCACAAAATCGCAATTACTGCCTTATCCCGAGGATTGTGGGCGCAGTTAATCAGTTCAGTAACTTCTTTAATAGACAAAATTTCTTTCTTGAAATTGTCCTCAAGCTTTCCATTGGAATGGCCTTCCTTCCTAATCCATTTCACTGCTTCCGGCGGAGTGTCTGTAGAGCCAACGCCAAAAAGCCAACGGTAAAATGTTTTAATCGCTGCTTTGAGTTGCCATAATGTGTTATCGCTGAAAGCAGCTTTTTCAAAAACAACTACTCCGCCGTGCTTTTGGGGCAAAACATGTTTTTCAGGCTTCAAGCCGTTAATGAAGGAAACCATTTCCTGTTTTGAAACATCCTCAAACTTTTTGTCAGGAAAGTGCTCTCCGAGCTTTATTAAAATTCGCAAGACAAAAGCATAACTTGTTTTTTTGATGCCGTTGGCGACTTTTTCGTTATAGTATTCCAAAAGCTTCTCTTTGTTGCAGGCAAGCATTGGCGAATTGCCAAGCTTTTGCAGGGTAAACCGCAGATTGTAATCATCCTTTGATTCCATAGCTACTATAGTGCTGCACAGTGTTTAAAAACCCTTACTATGATTGCCATACGACACTATAGTAACTCACCTCATCATTGCCGATTGTAATGTGTAGGGATTATTGCTTTAAAGTATTGTTTTTATAGCCATTTCTTGATTTCTTCTGTTGTGGGAATGCAGCCGCTGCAAATGATTTTTCCATCAATGGCTAATGTTGGAGTTGCTATTGCCCCGAACTCGATTATTTTGGTTATGTTTGTCACTTTTTCTATTTCTGCTTTTTTTCCAGTTTCTTCCAAAGCTTTTTTTACGTTTGCTTCAAGTTGTTTGCATTTTGGGCAGCCTGTTCCTAACACTTGTATTTTCATCAATTTTTCCCCCTTAAATCATGCCAAATATTAGCCCTGCCAAGGCTGAATAAATTATTACTATTGCAACGTAAGCAATTGTTTTTTTGTTTCCCAAAACTTTTCTTATAACCAACATTGCGGGCAGGCTTAATGACGGGCCTGAAAGCAACAAAGCTAGGGCTGGACCTTGATTCATTCCTTTTGCTATTAGTGCTTGCATTATTGGCACTTCTGTTAGTGTTGAAAAATACATGAATGCGCCAAACACTGCTGCCAAGAGGTTTGCTTGTATTGTGTTTGAGCCAACCCATTGTACTATAAGTCGTTCTGGTATTAGTGGTTGAATGAATCCCACTATGAATACACCAATGAACAAGTATGGGGTAAGCAGTTTGCTTATGCTCCAGGTTTCCGATAACCAAGCATTTCTTGTTTCGGTTTTGAATTTTAGGAAAGCTATTGCTGCTGTTGCAATTGTAAGCGCAATCATTACAACCCATTTTATTACTGCGTCTATTTGCAGGCCATTCACAACTAGAATTCCAACCATTGAGGCAAAAAATAATCCGATTGCGGTTTTTGAAGTTTTTTGTTTGGTTTCTTCTTCTATTGCAATTTCTTGTTTTGTGCTTTTTTCCCTGAAAAGGAATGCCATTGTCAGGCCAACAAGCACTGCTAAAGAAATTGCTGCAACAGCTCTGGCTAATCCAATTTTAAAGCCCAAAACGTTTGCAGTAAGAAAGATTGCGGCGACATTAATTGCAGGTCCAGAGTAAAGGAACGCAATTGCTGGTCCAAGCCCGGCACCTCGCTTGTATATTCCTGCAAATAAAGGGAGAATTGTGCAACTGCAGACTGCAAGAATTGTTCCAGAAACAGAAGCAATTGGATAGGAAAGGTAGGGCTTTGCTTTTCCGCCTAAGTATTTCAGCACTGCCTGTTTCTTCACAAAAACAGCAATTGCTCCTGCAATAAAGAATGCCGGAACAAGGCAGGTTAGGACATGCTGTATGGCATATTCATGCAGCAATGCAAAACCGCTTAACAGTGCATTGTCCAGCCATTGGCTTCCAACAGGCATAAAATAAAATGCCAGGAACAGGGCGGTAATTATTATAAATGTATTTTTTTCTTTCATATTTTCACTTTCATCTCAGTAAATGTGGTGCAAACAACAGTACTAATCCTAAAATTACGAGGATTATTCCTCCTATTGCTTTGCAGTATTTTGCGTATTTTTCTCCAAAGTTGCTGTTCACTGCAAATGCAGCCAACCCGAATATTATTAGGTCGTCAAGCATGAAGAACAAAACGTAGAGCAGGATATACCAATAGTGTTCTATTGTTGAGAGGCCGCTTAATGCAAGAATTTGTGTGAAAACCGCGGGAATTGCCGCAGAGCAAACGAATTCTACTGAGTTCACTACAAAAGCCAGTGCAAATATTCCAAACAAAACAGTGATTGACAATGGCTTTGAGATTAGTTCCTGGACTTTGTTCATTGTTTTTTTGTGGGAGCTTTCGTCTCCAACTTTGCAGGTTAGCGCGCCTTTTGTTGTAAGGTATTCTTTTAAGCTTAGGATTCCCTCTCCTAAAGCAACCAGGCCAATCAGAATTGTTATTGGCTTCAGATAGCCAAGCAAGAGGAAAACATTCAGCCAGGCTGTCATGAACAAAAAGTATAGTATGCCTGATGCCAACACAAAGCTTCCTACTATTGCCCAGATTTTTTTCTTATTGCCAATATTTATGAGCAAGGCTATCAGATAAACGAGTACCCACATTGCGCAGGGATTAAAGCCGTCGATTAAGCCAAGCACTATTGCGAGTGTTGGAATTGAGAATGTTGTGAGGTCAGTTCTTCCCAAGAAAGGCAACTCAAAGGCTGTGAAGCTTGAACTGATTTCCTGTGTTTCATGAGGTTGTTGTCCACCTTTTTGGCATTGTTCAATGCACTCATTGATTGCATTTAGTATTTCCTGTTTGCTGTGCACTCCAACCAGCGGCTTTTTTCCCACAAAGGTTGTTGGCGTTCTAAGCCTTGAAGTGTCCATGCCTGCTTCTGAAGCCATTCGGTAAAACAATGTAGAGCCTTTTGTTGAAGAAGCATCTTGGAAAACAAAGTTGATTTCAGGCATTTCTTGTTGTAGTTCCAAGATAATTGGTTTTTGTTCTGCGCAGTGCGGGCAGGTTGTCAGGTAAAAGTAGTTTACTGTCATTCCTTGGGTGTCCTGTGCTTGCGTTTCTGGCTGTGTAAGAAGTATTATTCCAATCAAAAACAGGAGTATTAATAGGCCTAAATTGAATTTTGATTTTGTGAACTCTTTTATTGTTGAAAGTATTTCCATTTTTTCACAACCATAAGAGTTTTTTCATTTTTTCCTTGTCCCAGCCTAAAAACGTATTCTTTGTCGACAAGAGTTATCGGAACTGTGGGGTAGCCTGTTTTTTTGAAGACTTCTTCTTTGGCTTTCATGTTTTTTGTTTCCACTATATGGTAATAAGTGCATGTTGGATAAGTGTAGACAACGACTTTCAATTACAACACCTTTCTCATGTCTTGGATTCCAAGCACTACTAAGTCTTTTTCTGGTTTTATGCCTCTTATTTCATCTTTTTTTATGTAAATGCCCTGGTTTTTTGTCAAGGGGGGTGAGCAGTTGCTGTCTGTGAAAGTGCCTTTGCCTTCAAGGAATGTTAAGATCACTCCGTAGTCTTCTTGATGTGGCTTTAGTTCAATGCATTTTTTGAGGCAGATTATCGCCGCGTGAAAGCCTTTGGCATTCAAAAAATGCCTTTTTATCGGCTTTTCCGGAAAAAAAACAATTTTTTCTTTCAAATCAAAGATTTTCATTTTTTATGCATCTCTTGCATGCAACGGGTTTCTTTCAGCAAAATCCCTTTTGAATAACCCAAAGCCTTGAAAACATCGTAAACAACCAGGTTCTTGATTTTATAAAAAACCTTTTTGCCCTGCCTTCGTGATTCAATTAAGCCTGCTTTTTCAAGCGTGCCTAACTGGGTTGAAACAGTTGACTGCGTTCTCTTTACTTTTGGGAAAATCTCGCAGACGCATCTTTCCCCGTCTAAAAGCAGTTCAAGTATTTTCAGCCTTGTTTCGTCAGAAAGAGCTTTAAGTATTGCAATAGGATTTTTTTCACTCATAAAACATATTGATATGCATCAATATTTAAATGTTTTTCGGATTTATTTTGTTCCATGAACCAGGCTTTTGCAACAATTTTCATTTTTGCCATTTCAGCATTGCTTTTATCCGGATGCGTTCAATCCGAACCAGAGTAGGGAGAAAGCACTGTTTTGTTTGTTGGAGACCTTGTGTTTGGTCACAAGAAAAAAATGGATTATCAAAAAACTTCACCGCCCCGAAAGAACTGTTAATAAAGCACGGAATAAAAACCTTTTTTGCGACCCATACAGGCCAATCGGCCTGATGATTGGAACGGCTGGCTCATTCACAGCCATGTTCACAATAAGAACCTTGAAAACTATCCTCTGGTAAACAGCCCGAATAAGACTATTAATGTGAGTTGCGAGCTGCTTGACTACAAGCCAGTCAGGATTGAGTATCTTATAAATGATCTGGGAAAAACCAAACATTTGAAAAAAACTCCAAAAAACCTGAAACTTGGAGTTATTGCCAAGAAAATTGATGGCAAGCAAAAAATCAGAAGCACAGGTTATCTGGTGTTTGACTTGGAAGACTTCTGATGCTTTAACGCCTATTGGTTCAGGCTTTTGCTGCAAGCACTTTTGTTATTCTACCAAATCAATTCCTTTCTTTTTTCCCGATTCTTTTTCATTTTAGCTAGTTCAGGAAAATCTTTATAAAAATTTCATTTTAATGCTTCCCAACTGACTTCGTCCCTTGAACGTACTTCTATGCCCATATCAGTAATAAGAAATGGGTGGACGCTTTTGCTGTGGTTTGTGCCTCTCATCTTTCTGATAAAAATATTTCTGTTAGGCGGGGTGAAGTAAAGAACTATTACTCCGTCTGATACAAATTCTTCCACTCCGAATGCGGAATAATCTGTTTTTGAGTCTTTTGTTTCGGAAATTAGAATTGTGGTGCAACCAAAATCTTTCAAGCTGTCCGCAAATGTGTAAAGCAAATACCTTACCTTGCCTATGTCTGGCACCCATAAACCAAATGCAGTGCTTGAATCTATTACCAGCCTTTTGCAACCCATTTGTTTTACAAGCCTTGCAATTACTTTCAATTCTTCTTCTATTTGTTTTTCCACGTTGTCTTCCGTGTGCAAATTCATTTTATAAATCTTGAATTTTCCCATTGATTGCAAAGCCGCAATATCCCAACCAAAAGTTTCCATGTTCCAAACAATGTTTTTCAGGTTTTCTTCCAAAGTTATGTAAAGCCCCGGTTCGTTATAAAATTTTGCTCCGTTATAAAGGTAACTCAACCCAAATATTGTTTTTCCTGTTCCTGGACCGCCTGAAAGCAGTATTGTCGAACCCAACGGAAAGCCTCCGCCGATAAGTTCGTCAAGGCCTTTTATTCCTGATTTTACTCTTTCCATCAAACCACTTCCTTACAAAAGCCATTGTTTTTTTGAAAACCTCTTCCTGTGTCAAATTGTCAGTGTTAATAATCAAATCAAACAGGTTTTGGTTTTCTCCCATTCTGAAGTTGTACAACCTTTGATATAAAGCTTTTGTATCGTTGTCCCTTTCAATTATTTTGTTCAAAACAACTTTGTAATCCAAATTGTCGCGCGAAGCCACTCTTTTTGCCCTTGTTTCCGGTGAAGCATTCAACCATATTCGCAGAGCATTTCCTTTGTAAAGATACGGCATTGTCCAAGAATCCAGTATAACATTTCCTTTGCTGGCGATTTCAATAAGCTTTTTGTCCAATTCCAAGTCAAGGGAACCGTCTTTATTTCTTCTTTTCATAAATTCCTTGGCTTCTTCGCTCTCCCACCAATCATGTATTTTTTCATGGCTTGCATTGTCAAGGGCCTTAACACCTTTTACAGCCATTTCCCTCAAAATCGCAGAAGCATGAACAACTTTCAAACCTAGGGCTTTGCCAAGCGAATCAGCAAGCGAACTCTTTCCTGATCCTGCAAAACCTGAAATCAATACAAGCATAAAAACTCAAATGTAATAGCTGACAAGAATTTAAAATTAGTACTTAAAACAAAAACTCAAAAGAATTAGCACAAAATGCGATATTAAAAATGTTTTCAAAAAACTTCAAATACAAACAAAAAAACCTGAAAAAAATCAAACAAAGATTTATTAATCCGGCAAAAAGACTCTAACAAATTAAATTATTAGTTTTAAAATCATTAAACAATATTTTGGAATAATTTTAGCTTTAGAAGTGATGTGAGAATTACACGATTGGCAACTATTTTCTTATTCTCATTTTTGTATTTATATTTATTATATGCTTTGGAACACTTTTTTTAATAATTGAAACAAGCCAACTAGCTTTGTAATCATTGATCAATTATTGAAAATATATATCTTCTAAGGTCTTTCGCGTACGTTGTGAGAATATTTCCTTCGTGGAAATCTGTTATTGGTAGTTTTCTTTTTATTAGCCATTTTTTTAATGCTCTATAATCATCCATTAATTTATGTAATCTGCGCATATTATCTGCAGTGGGATTGCTTTTTAGTTCTTCTATAATGTCAGAAATTTTTTTACCCGGCATTAATTCCATTACACTTATTTCTCTTATATATTTGCCAGGCATTGATGCAACAGCATAGTAATCTGGAACTGAATGATAACTTCTTTTTTCAACCAAAGCTTTTTTTATTGCATGAGCATGTTCTAGTTGTGTTAATGCTGAATCTCCAGCAAAATGTTCTTTAACAATTTTAGGATATCCACCAACATTAAAAGTATATATATTTGAATTTCCTCCGCCAACAAGAAAAAGTTTTTCACCTTTCAAATAACGTTTAATTACTCTTGGTTGAGATTTTATTATTGAAACTCCTTCAGGAGTTAATATCAAGTATCCTCCATCTTTAAATTGATACAATCTGCTATTGTCGGCATAGATTGTAAGAGTGAAATTTTTTCTTTTAATAGTTCTAATTTCATCAGCCCATGGAAAGCGATTCATATAAGACACTGAACAATTTCCTAACTGTTTTTTTACTGGTTTCTTTGAGGGCTTATTCCCATCAGAGACTCCACTTTTAGTCCTTCCACGTTTAGCGACTTTTAATAAAAAATAGTTAACAAGATGTTTAACCATTATAATCGAATAATTTTTGCTTTTTCTATAATAAAATATTTTTGTTTAGAAAAGTTTTGGCGTTGGCAACTGATTAAGTTGGTTTAATATAGGCGTACTCTCTTGAATTGATGATTCAAATTATAGTAGTTTACGCCTGCAAAAAAGCAAATACAATATCCTGTTAGGCTGGCGACCATAAAAACGCAATATTCTACCCTAACAAATTAAATTATTGTCTTTCACATTCATTGCCTGTAAAAATGCATGGGGATGTGCAAAGTTTTTTGCTGTTGCAAAAAGCCTTTATATAAGTTTTACTATATTTAAAAAATGCTTGAGTATGAGGCAATAATAAAAATCATAATTGCGGCAATACTTGGCGGGCTTATAGGGTTACAAAGAGAGCTTGACCAGGAAGCGGCAGGTTTGAGAACTCACATGCTGGTTTGTATTGGCGCGACTTTATTTACTATTGTTTCGCTTTATTCTTCTTATAATGGTGATCCTACGAGGATTGCGGCAGGCATTGTTACAGGGATTGGTTTTCTTGGCGCAGGCACTATTTTCAAAGACAATAATAAGATAAGAGGCCTTACTACGGCTGCTGATTTGTGGGTTATTGCATCTATTGGAATGGCAATAGGATTTGGGTATTATGGGCTTGGAATTGTTTCAACAATAATTATTCTTGTCATTCTTGTTGTAAAAAAAATTTTTCAGGAGAATTATCCTGAAAAATACAGCCAAACAAAGGGCAAAGTTTCAAAAAACGGGAATTAAAAGGTTTCTTGATTTTTCATGGCTGAAAAATAATTTTCTTTTGATTTTTTTGCTTCTTTGTCGTGGAAAACAATTGGTTTAGGATAGTTGAGGTCTTTTGGAAAATCAAGCCATAATGAGTGAATTGTTTTTGGGTCAAGGTTTTTTAGCTCTGGCACCCATTTTTTGATATAAGTGCAATTTGGATCAAACTTTTTTTGTTGTAACCATGGGTTGAATATTCTAAAGTATGGTTGGGCGTCGCAGCCTGTTGATGCAACCCATTGCCAATTCCCATTATTTATGCATGGATCGTAATCTGCAAGTTTTTGTGCAAAGTATTTTTCTCCAAGCCGCCAATCTATGTGCAGATCTTTTACCAAAAAAGAAGCTGTTATCATTCTGACCCTGTTATGCATTATGCCTGTTTCGTTTAATTCACGCATTCCTGCATCAACAATAGGAAACCCTGTGAGTCCTTTTTTCCATGCCTCAAATTTTTTTCCATTATTGTCCCATATTATTCTTTTATACTTGTTTTTGAATGGTGCTCCGAAAACGTGCGGGTAATAAAATGCAATGTTTGTGAAAAAGTCTCGCCAATAAAGTTGCCTTATTAAAGGATGAAATTGTGTCAATGAGTCTCTTATGCCCCAATAAACTTCTCTTATTGAAATTGTTCCAAATTTTAAATGGGGTGAGAGTCCTGAAGTTCCTGAAATTTCAGGAAAATCACGTACTTTATCGTAATCAACAAGTTTTTTTGCGTTTTTTAGTTTTTCAAGCCCTGCTTTTCTTCCGCCTTGCAAAAATTTGTTTGCAGGGTATTTTGAAAGCAGTTCAAATAGAATATTGTCATCGCTTCCTTCCATTTTGTGATTTGAATAATTTGATGTCTCAAGAGATAATGGTTTTTTTACGGGGTTTTTTTTCGCATTTTTGTAATATGCCGTGAAAATCGTATATGGAGTGCCGTCATGTTTCAAATTTTTTTCAGGCGGGCTTAGCAAAATATCGTGATATGAATAAAACCTAATTCCATGATTTTTGCAAATTTTTTCTATTTTTTCGTCTCTGCTTGTGCTGAAAGGCGTATAATCTTTGTTTGCAAAAAGCGCTTTGGGTTTTTCTTTTTCTATGATTTTTTTTACAATGTCTTCTGGCTTGCCTTGATAAAAAGATAATTTTCCGCCCTTTTTTGAAATTTCTTCTTTTAATTCAAGCAAGGATTCCAACATGAATCTGAATGCTTTTGGGCTGAAATATTCATTTTTTGCAATTTGTTGCAGGTCAAATATGAAGCAAGGCAAAACAACATTGGATTTTTCGGTTGCTTCAACGAGGGCGGTATTGTCAACAATTCTTAAGTCTCGTCTGAAAATAAAAATTGACTTGTTAAACTTTACTTCCATGAAAATAATTTATAGTTGGTTTATAAATATTTAATATCTTTTAATGAAAAGTGGTTTTATGACTAAAAATATTGATTTGTATAAAATTGCAAAAGAAATGCGGAAGGATATTTTGTATATGACTACTAATGCCGAATCTGGGCACCCTACTTCAAGTTTTTCGTGTGTTGAAATATTGGTTGCACTTTATTTTAAAGTCATGAGGCATGATCCGAAAAATCCTGAATGGCCTGAAAGGGACAGGTTTATTATGAGCAAGGGGCATGCTGCTCCTGCTTTATATGCAGTTCTTGGACAATGTGGTTATTTTTCTAAAAAGGAATACGATGGTTTGAGGGCTGTTGGAAGGATGCTTCAGGGGCATCCGCATAATATTGGCACTCCTGGTGTTGAGATTTCAACAGGCAGTCTTGGCACTGGTTTAAGCGTTGGCAATGGAATGGCTTGGGCTGGAAAATTGGATAAAAAAAATTATCATGTTTTTGTGCTTTTTGGGGATGGGGAGTTGCAAGAGGGCCAGGTTTGGGAGTCTCTTTGGACTACAAAACAATTCGAGCTTGATAATGTTACAATAATAATTGACAGAAACGGATTGCAAAATGATGGTTGGGTCAAGGATACAAAAGACCCTGAACCTTTGGACAAAAAGCTTGAAGCTTTTGGTTGGAGAGTAATTAAATGCTATGGGCATGATATTAAAGAGCTTGTAAGTGCTTTGGAAGAAGCTAAAATTGATGCGGTGCCAACTGCTTTGATTGCTAAAACTGTCAAGGGCAAGGGAGTAAGTTTTATTGAAAACAATCCTGATTGGCATGGCAAAGCCTTGACAAAAGATGAATATTTGAAAGCATTAAAGGAGCTTGATCAGGAATGATTGCAAAATACAAGATTGGCGACAAGGTTGCTACAAGAGATGGTTATGGCGATGCTTTGTGTGAATTGGGTGAAAAGCATGAAGAGATTGTTGTCATGGATGCCGATCTTGCCAAGAGCACTAAATCCATTGTTTTTGGAAAAAAATTTCCTGAAAGATTCAAATACATTGGAATTTCCGAGGCTGACATGGTTTCAACAGCTGCGGGGCTTGCTCGTTGCGGTAAAGTGCCATTTGTAAGTTCCTTTGCGAGTTTTCTTTTGAACAGAAGCCTTGACCAGATTAAAATAAGTGTTGCATATTCTGAAACAAATGTAAAGCTTGTTGGAAGCCATGGAGGTTTATTGACTGGTCAAGACGGTCCGACAGGGCAATCGGTTTTTGATTTGGCTGTTGCAAGGTGCATTCCTAATCTCAAAGTATGCACGCCTTCTGATTATTATGAAGCTGTTGCATGCACTAATGCGATGTATGAAACAAAAGGGCCAATATTTATGAGGACTGCAAGGGAAAAAACGGAAGTTCTGCACGAAAAAGCGTCGGACTTCAAATTTGGAAAAGCCGAATTGTTAAAAGATGGAAATGACATTGCTTTTGTTTCTTGCGGCTCGCTTGTTCCAGAAGCATTAAAAGCCGCATATATTCTTGCAAAAAGCGGCATATCGGCTTCAGTGCTTAATTGTGCCTCGATCAAGCCACTGGACGTTAAAGCCGTTGAAAAAGAGGCAAATAAGGGGTTGGTGTTTACAATCGAAGATGGAGTCATTAATGGTTTGGGAAGCGCTGTTGCTGAAGCAATTGCGGAAAAAGGCATTAGTGCAAAACTTGTGAGAGTTGGGTTAAAAGATTCTTTTGGCGAATCTGGAAAACCTTTTGATTTGTTGAAAAAATACGGCATGGATGCAGAATCTATTGCCAAGAAAGCGATCGATGAAATGAAAAAGCTTTGATAAAAAGTGACAATTTTTATTAGTTTGTGATTTTTTTTAATGCATGGATATTGTGATTTGCAGGCATGGCGAAACCGACGATAATGTCAAAAAAAAGCTTCAAGGCAGGATTGAATCCTCAATAAACGAACACGGGAAAATCCAGGCAAAATTAATTGCTGAAAAACTTAAAGACGAAAAGTTTGACCACGTATTTTGTTCCCCACAATTAAGATGCAGGCAAACAATTTCAGAGATAATGAAACACCATAAAAATAAGGTGGATTATAGAAAAGAATTGATGGAAATTGACATAGGAAAATATAGCGGCATGGACAAACATGAAATAGAATCAAAATTTCCCGGGGATTGGGTTGAAAGGGTTGATAACAAGTATGAATTCATGCATGAAGGCGGAGAAAGTTACAAGCAAGCTGATGAATTTAGGGTCAAGCCTTTTTTAAAAGAATTAAAGGAAAAGTATTCAAGTAGAAAAATTTTAATAGTGACTCATGGCGGAATTTGCAGATTATTGCTTGGAAACATTCTTGGTTTGAATGGAAATGAAATGATGGAAATAGAGTTTCCAAACGAATGCATTTATTATGTGGAATACAAGCCGCATAAAACTATAATAAAATATTATTTGGTTGAGTCAAAAAAAAGTGGTGAAGGTTTTATAAAAAAGGATTTAAATTAATTGAATCAAAAAGTAGAATATTGAATTTGAAGATTTAATTAGGATTGGAAAAAAAATGGGTTGGTAAGATGAGTTTTCATTCAAATCCTGAAATAGAATGCGATATTTGTAAAATTTATCTTAAAAAAATAATTGATTTGGGTTTTTTTTCTGCAAGCGACCTTGCTATTTTGGCACAGCCGGCCAGGACAATAAACATTAATATTCCATTGAGAATGGATGACGGTTCAATAAAAATTTTTCCGGCTTACAGGGTGCAATATAATGATGCAAGAGGTCCAACTAAAGGCGGTATAAGATTTTCTCAAAGCGTGAATGTTGAGGAAATAAAAGAGTTGGCTTTTTTAATGGCTTTGAAATGCGCAGTAGTAAATTTGCCATATGGCGGGGCAAAAGGCGGCATAAAGGTTGATCCGAAAAAATTAAGCGAGCAAGAACTTGAAAGGTTGAGCAGGCAGTATATAAAAGAATTTTCAAGATTTATTGGGGACAGGGTTGATATACCTGCTCCTGATGTGAATACTAATCAAAAAATAATGGGTTGGATGCTTGATGAATATGAAAAAATCACCAATTCAAAGGTTCCTGGAGTAATAACCGGCAAGCCGTTGTCTCTTGGAGGCAGTCTTGGAAGGGTTTATTCAACTTCGCTTGGCGGGGCTATTTGTTTGAAACAATACTTGAATAATGCTGGAATAAAACAACAAGGGCTTAAGGTTGCAATTCAAGGTTTTGGTAATGTTGGTTCGCATATTGCAAAAATATTGTATGAATGGGGCTTTGACATCGTGGCTGTTTCGGATTCAAAATCAGGAATTTATAATGAAAAGGGACTTGACATAAAAAAGATTTTTGAGGAAACGGAAAACGGAAAAAAAATTCATGAATTGCATTATGGCAAAAAAATAACCAATGAAGAATTGCTTGAATTGTCGGTTGATATTCTCATACCTTCAGCGGTTGAAAATGTAATAAATTCAAGCAACATGACAAAAATAAAAGCAAATATAATAGTTGAGATGGCAAACGGTCCTATAACCCCTGAAGCGGATGATTATCTTGAAAAAAAGGGACATGTCATAATTCCAGATATATTGGCTAATTCCGGCGGGGTTGTAGTAAGTTACTTTGAATGGGTGCAAAACCTGGCAAATTATTATTGGACAGAAAATGAAATCAATTCAAAGCTTGAAGCAACAATGTCGAATGCATTAAATGAAGTTGAAATTGTTAGCCAAAGGGAAAAAGTAAGTCTCAGAAAAGCCGCTTATATTATAGCGGTGAATAAAATTCTTGAAGCGGAAAGGGCAAGAGGAAGAATCAACCACACCAAATTAGCTTAAGAAAAAAAGAATCAAAGGGAAAAATTTTAAACCAACTATTATTTGTATTATTTGAAAGGGGACATAGCATAACCAGGTTAGTGCAACCGGCTCCAGCAAAAAAGAAGTTTTTGGGGATACCGGTGGATCGGGGTTCAAATCCCTGTGTCCCCACTTACATGCAAAGCATTCCTGATTTTAGAAAGAGGGTTTTTGAATTAATTTCAATGGTGCCAAAAGGCAAGGTTACAAGTTATGGTGAAATAGCAAAAACTTTAGGAAGCCTAAAATATTCAAGGGCAGTTGGAAAAGCTTGCAATAAAAGCCCGGGAATGCCGAAAGTGCCTTGTCACAGAGTAATTATGAGCAATGGATGTATTGGCGGTTTTGCTTATGGAAAAAAAGCCAAGGAAAAATTGCTTGAAGACGAAGGAGTAAAAGTAAAATTCGGCAAAGTGCAAAATTTTGAAAAAGTTTTTTTCATGTTCAAAAAAACATGAATAATTTATAAACTTGTTCTGGGCAGTATATTTTATGGTTTTGACTCCATCAAATTATGACGTCCTAAAAAAAGGAGATTCCGCCCCCTACTTTTCTCTTCCTGGCGCTGATGGAAAAGTACATTCCCTGCCAAAGCAAGGCGAATATAAGGCTGTTCTTGTGGTTTTCATGTGCAACCATTGCCCTTATGTCAAACCAAAAATGAAATTTTTGAAACAATTGTATGACAAGTATTCAAAAAACGGGCTTGCAATGTTTGGAATAAACAGCAACAATACAAACGCGTATGAAGAGGACAATTTTGAAAATATGATAAAAGTTTCAAAAGAACAAAAATTCGGTTTTCCGTATCTTTTGGACGAAACACAGGAAATTGCCAAGGCTTATGGAGCCGCTTGCACTCCGGACCCTTTTTTGTTTGATTCCTCTTGCAAATTAGCCTATCATGGAAGAATAGATGACGCCCATATGCAACCTCATGAAAATGCAAAAACAAATGAATTGGAAGAAGCAATAATACAAACCCTGAATGGAAAAAAAGTAACAATCAAAGAACAACCTTCGATTGGGTGCAACATAAAATGGAAATAGTTCCTCTAAAAAAAATAATATAAAAACTTGGTTTTGACAAAAATCATGCATAAAATAATAAAAAAATTTTGAACAACCACATTGAATGAAAAAAAATTAAGTATAGCAGTTCCATGGTTTTACTTCAAGATCAACCAATTTTTTTCTGACTATGGCTCTTACAAAACTTGAAGCTATTTGGATATTTGTGATGAGAGGCACGTTGTAATCCACTGCTGCACGCCTTACATCATACTTTGGATCGGTTGCAATTTGCTTGAAAGGATCAGCCACTATTATTGCCAAATCAACCTTGCTCTTTTGAAAAAGTTCTATCACGTTTGGCGATTTTTTTTCATGAATTTTAAAAACCATTTTGCATGGAATTTTATTGTTTTTCAGGAATTCGGCAGTATGTTCTGTCGCATAAATCAAAAAATTGCTTTTTGAAAGTTCCTTCAACTCGTCAAGAAATTTTTGCCTGTTTGCATCTCCTGTAAGCGATACAAGAATGCTTTTTTTTGGAATAACGTAACCTGTGCTTAATAGCGCTTTAAGAAAGGCGTCGTCAAAATCCTTTCCAAGACAACCTACTTCACCGGTGGAAGCCATTTCAACTCCTGAAACAGGGTCAGCACCTCTGAGCCTTGAAAAAGAGAATTGAGGGGCTTTTACGCCAACATAATCCAAATCAAAAAAAGATTTGTGGCTTTTAATGGGTTTTTCTCCAAGCAAAATCATTGAAGCAGATTCAATAAAATCATGCCCAAGCACTTTTGAAACAAAAGGCATTGACCTGGAAGCTCGAAGATTGCACTCTATTACCATTACATCGTTGTCTTTTGCCAAAAATTGTATGTTGAACGGTCCTGATATTTTTAATGCACTTGCAAGTTTTTTTCCTATGTCTTTTATTTTTCTGACTGTTTCCAAATAAATTTTTTGAGGAGGAAGAACCATGGTGGCATCGCCTGAATGAACTCCGGCGTTTTCAATGTGTTCTATAACAGCAAAATCTATTATTTCTCCATTAAAAGCTATTGCATCCAACTCTATTTCCCTTGCATTCAAAATAAATTTACTCACTACAACCGGGTGCTCTTTGTTTACTGAAGTAGCGTTTTTTATATACTGTTCAAGTTCCTTATCATTAAAAGCCACGGCCATTGCTTGGCCGCTTAAAACATAAGAAGGCCTGACCAAAACTGGAAAACCTGTTTTTGATGCAAATTGCTTCACATCATCCAAATTTGTGAGTTCTTTCCATTCTGGTTGTGGTATTCCAAGAGAATCGCACAAAGAACTGAATTTGTGCCTGTCTTCTGCAATATCAATGTTTTCAGGCGAAGTTCCAAGAACCCTAAAACCAGCATTGTGTAATTTCAAAGCCAAGTTGTTTGGTATTTGTCCACCCATTGAAATGACAACCCCAAAAGGTTTTTCAAGTTCATATATGTCTGCAATCGTTTCAAAGCTCAATTCTTCAAAATAAAGCCTGTCGCACTCGTCATAATCGGTTGAAACTGTTTCAGGATTAAAGTTGATCATTATTGAATTGTAATTTAACTTTCTGGCTGTTTTTGATGCGCCGACACAACAATAATCAAATTCCACTGAGCTTCCTATTCTATAGGCTCCTGAACCAAGCACAATAATAGATTTTGGTTGGGAAAATTCTATATCATGTGAAACTCCATTGTATGTCAAATACAAATAATTAGTTTTTGCAGGATACTCTGCAGCCAAAGTGTCTATTTGTTTTACAAAAGGCCTTATTCCAAAAAATTTTCTTTTTTCCCTAACATCCAATTCTGATTTGGCGCCTATCAACATGGCTATTTGCTTGTCTGAAAAACCTTGTTTTTTCGCCTTCAAAAGAGTTTCCTTATCAAGAGTTTCAAGGTTGATTTTTTCAAGTTCTTTTTTGGTTTTCACTATTTCCTGCATTTTGCAAAGGAACCACTTGTCTATTTTTGAAGCTTGATGAATTTTTTCTATTGGCACTTTTTTTTCAATTGCTTCAACTATCGCAAATATTCTTTTATCAGTGGGATATTTTACTTCTTCAGCCAGTTTTTTGAAATAAACTTTGTTTCCTACAAGCCCGTACATTCCTATATGCAACATTCTTATTGCTTTTTGCAAAGCCTCTTCAAATGTCCTGCCAATAGCCATTACTTCTCCAACGCTTTTCATTTCAGAGCCTATTTTTTTGCTCACGTTTCTGAATTTTTGCAAATCCCAGCGCGGAATTTTTACTACAACATAATCCAATGCTGGTTCAAAACATGCTTTAGTGGCTTTTGTAATTGAATTTTGCAAATCAAGAAGGCTATAGCCAAGAGAAAGTTTGGCTGCAACAGATGCAAGAGGATAGCCAGTGGCTTTTGAAGCCAATGCGGAACTCCTTGAAAGCCTTGCATTAACCTCAATCACCCTATACTCATTGCTGTTAGGGTCAAGCGCGAATTGAATATTACATTCCCCGACAATTCCCAAATGCCTTATTACTTTTATTGAAATCTCTCTTAACATGTGATATTCATGGTTGTTTAATGTTTGGGAGGGCGCAACAACTATGCTTTCTCCGGTATGTATTCCCAAAGGATCAAAATTTTCCATGTTGCATATCACTATGCAATTATCGTATGAATCTCTTACAACTTCGTATTCTATTTCTTTCCAACCAGCCAAATATTCTTCCACAAGTATTTGGGGAGCAGTTTTGAAAGCGCGCACAGCCATTTCATTAAGCTCTGCTTCGTTTTTGGCTACCCCGCTTCCTTTTCCGCCAAGCGCATAAGCTATGCGCAACATTACTGGATAACCTATTTTTTTTGCCGCAATTAATGCGTCCTTTACATTAGTAACTGCAAAAGATTTGGGCATTTTTACTCCTATTTTTTTAAGTTCTTTGTTAAACAAAGCGCGATCTTCTGTAAGTTCTATGCTTCGAACTTGTGTGCCAAGAACTTTTACGCCATGTTTTTCCAAAACTTTTGACCTTTCCAATTCAACTCCACAATTTAATGCGGTTTGACCGCCAAAAGAAAGCAAAATACCATCTGGTTTTTCGCGTTTTATCACTTCTTCCACAAAATAAGGAGTTATTGGAACAAAATATACTTCGTCTGCAAATCCTTTGGATGTTTGCACCGTTGCAATATTCGGGTTTATTACAACAACTTTTATGCCTTCTTCTTTCAAAGCTTTTATTGCCTGAGATCCAGAATAATCAAATTCTCCTGCCTGTCCTATTTGAAGAGCGCCTGAACCAATAACAAGAACTTTTTTGGGCTTAACCAAATTTGTCATTTCAACACCTTCAAAAACTCGTCAAATAAAAATTCCGTATCAGAAGGCCCGGGGCTTGCTTCCGGGTGAAATTGTACGGAAAAAAAAGGTTTTTGCCTGTGTCTTATGCCTTCATTAGTATCATCATTGGCGTTTCTCATCCAAGGCACCCAACCATTGGAAAGTGTTTTTTCATTGACAGCAAAACCGTGGTTTTGACTAGTTATGAAGCACTTTTTTTCGCCAACAACATAAACTGGTTGATTTTGGCTTCTGTGCCCGTATTTTAATTTATAAGTGTCTCCGCCAGATGCCAAAGCAAGAAGTTGATTGCCCAAGCAAATTCCAAAAATGGGAATTTCTTTTTCCATTGCCTTGCGAATGTTTTTTATTGTTTCAACACACATTTTTGGATCCCCTGGACCATTGCTTATCAAAACCCCATCAAAGTCATAAGGGTTTTCACTTGAAAGAAAATCATAATCCCAAGGAACCCTAATAACAACAGTATTTCGCTTAAGCAAGGAATGAATGATATTGTTTTTTACCCCGCAATCAATCAGCAAAATTTTTTTTCCGGATTTTCCATAAATAATCGGCTTGTGAATGCTGGCTTCTTCAACTAAATTTTCTTTATTAGGATCATAAAAATCAATTTCTTGATTGTCTATAACTACTTTGCCCAACATTGTGCCTTTTTCGCGCAAAATTTTTGTCAAAGCCCTTACATCAATGCCTGTAATTCCTGGAATTTTTTCATTTTTAAGCCAGTCTCCCAAAGATTTGACAGCAGTGTAATGGGAATAATTTTCAGAATATTGATTGACCACCAAAGCCTTGACTTGGATTTTGTGAGACTCGAAATTTTTCAACACTCCTTGTTCAAGCACCTTTTCAGGCACGCCATAATTTCCAATTAATGGATAAGTCAAGCAAAGCACTTGTCCGGCATAGCTCGGATCTGTAAGACTTTCAGGATAACCAACCATGCCAGTATTAAAAACAACTTCTCCTGAAGTGGAACGCGCATATCCGAAAGATTCTCCTTTAAATTCGGTTCCGTCTTCAAGAACGAGCTTTGCTTCCATCAAAAACCACCGCTGTGAAAAAAACAAAAAATATTGCAAGGATATTAAAGGACAAAAAAACAGGTTTTTGCAAAAAGTAGTCTTTTGAACAACAAAACCCGTTCATCTAAAAAAAACATTATGATGACTAACATTTATAAGGCTACTCTATTAGTATCATTTTCCTTCGTCCAGATTAGAGTTGGAATAGGTTTAAAATTGTGAATTCCTATTTTAGGATCAACATACCTAAAGTATGATAATATAAGACCTGATTTGCTTTCTAAAACTTTTAATCCTTTGTAACCTGAAACATGCATCAAAGTATTTAACGAAGCAATAAATTCATTTATTTCTGGATTCGTTTCTAATTGAATAAATTCAATAGGAAAACTTAATTCTAAAACACTGGGTTTTTTAGGAGTATTAAGCTTTTTCTGCAAATTATCATAAAAATTAAAAACAAAAAAAGGATCGGATGATGATTTTAAATAAGGCGTTATTTTGCCACAAGCTTTATACAAACTATTGAAAGCTGAAGTTTGTGCAGGTGTTAGAAAGAAAGATTTATTTTGCATAGGAACTGATTTTATTCTTTTTTCATAAATGAATTTTTCTTCATTTGCATTATCACTTTTTATAGGGGTTGCCTTATAACCAAACGATTCTGCAAGAGAATTAAATGCAAGAATAAAATTTTTTGGCTTTCTTCTGAATAACATTGAAAATTTTTTCTTCTTGAAAAAATGAAAATTGAACAAGATGTCAATATAAATTCTTGCAATTTTTTCGTTATTCACTGCTTCTTTAAATTTTCTTATTGCATTACTTTGAAAAAAATTTAAAACTGGCTTATAGTCGCGAGAAAAAGATAAACGGATTTCATTTTGTCTAACGTACGAAAATTCTTTCAAATAATTGTACTTTGATTCTTCAAACAATCTAATTAAATGGGATAAATCAGAAGAACTCAATGGACCATTATTAAATACTAAATTAACAAATATGGGTCTGTTGGCAAATATTTTAGAAAGAGTTTCTCGAAGAATTTCATATAATTTGGGCGAACGTGCTCGAAAGCGTTCCAAGGCAAGCCTGGAATATTTTGGACCTTCTCTTATCAATGTAATTTTTCTTGACGGTTTTCTAGCCATTATATATCCAATCTAACAGAAGTATAAAAATATTAGTGTTGCTGATTATTTGCAGAAATCGTTTTTTAGATGTTTTTAAATATTCTTTTCGTCGTTTAATATCAAATTTTTAATTATAAATGATTTTTAGTTTATGGTTGAAATTTTTCCAAAAAACTTTTTTAGTTAAACAAAAATTGAATTGACTTTTTGTCTTCAACTTTTTTCTTTTTAACCTGTTTTCTTGTCTTGTTTTTTGAGAGAATTTTTCAGCCATCGTTTTGGTTTGCAAGCCATTTTTCAATTATTTTTTGTTGTTTGTTTTTCACAATCTTTTTTTTCAAGCCAAGTTTTTAGCCCATTTATTTTTTTCTTGTCATAAATTTAATTTTTGTCTCTTTTTATTTTTGATTTTTTTACCGTCTGTTTTTTTGAACATTTTTTTAATTTTAATTTTTGTTTTTTGTTATAAATATCTTGGCTTTTCAGAGCTAACAATTTTGTTTTTTTCTTCTTCCGCCTTGTTTCTCAAGTATTCGGCAAATATGCTTTGATAATTGCTTATTTTCCAAACATCGCCTGTTTCAAGGTATTCGGTAATTTTTTTTATGAATAAATTGGCTCCTGCTACTTGCGGCATTATTACAAAATCTGCGCCTGCGTTATATAATTGCAATGCGTCTTTGAAATAGTGGGCTCTTGCAAAAATCGGGGCTTGTGGATTCATTTTTTTTATTTTTTTAACGACTGAAACAAATGAATATGAATAAGGCGCAGCAATAACTATTATTTTTGCCTTTTGAATTGCAACTTTGTCCCAAATATCTGTATTTTCGGCAAAACCATAAACAGAATCTATGCCTTGGCTTATCATTGAAAGCACTATTTCAGGGTCTTGATCAATAACAACCGCTTTTTTTCCTGAATTAATCACATATGAAATTATGCTTGAACCTATGGTGCCTCCGCCAAAAACAATAATGTGGCCTGAAAGGTCGGAGTCTATCTTTTCAAGCTTGTTGAATTTTCTATAAGGAAATTTTAATGACCTTATTAGTTGTACGACTTTTCCAAAAAATTGATTAATAATTGAGTGGGCTTTGTCTGAAAATGTCGTAACATATGGCGTAATAGCCATTGAAATTGATATTAAAAGGATAATAAATTGATAAAGCCCCGGAGTAGCTTCTAAAATTGGCTTTCCTTGGTTGGCTATTATAAATGAAAATTCCGAAATTTGCATCAAGCCTAATCCTGCCACAATTCCTGCTTTTCCGCCATAACCTGAGAAAAATGTTATCAGGAAAAAAATGAGTGGCTTAAGTATTATCACGACAAAAAGTGTTAAGATTACAATTTGTAAAGAAATTTCTGCAAATGCCGGAGTGATTTGGATTCCGAGTGTCACAAAAAATATTGTCGCCAAAAAATCTCTTACTCCCCTTATGCGGTTGAGTATTTCAACATTATAAGGCAAAGTCGAGATTGTTACTCCTGCAATGAATGCTCCAACAGCAATGGAAAAATTCAATATTTGCGAGAGAAAAATGAAAACAAACACAGAACTCATTGCTGAAAGAAAAAACAATTCCTCAGACTTTGCCGCAAATTCAAAAAGTTTTGGATAAATGTATCTGTTAAGAAGAAAAGCAAGTCCGAGAATTGCAACGACTTTTATGAAAAGAGCCTCCACAATTTCCAACGAAAGAATGTTTGCAATGTTTTCAAGCAAAGGCAATACTATTATTGCGATCAAATCCTGAACCAAAAGAAAACCTATCATCAGTCTTCCGTGCAAAGTGTTTATTTGCCTTGAATCGGAAAGCAGTTTTACCACTATTGTTGTGGAAGAAAAAGACATTATTATTCCAAGGTATAATGCTTGTTGAAATGAAAGCAAATTGAGGAAAGAGTTTAGAAGCAACACAAAGCTCGTGACAATAAATACTTGCATTATAGTGCCAAAAAAAGCGACTTTTCCAAGTTCTTTAAGTTTTGAAATATTGGTTTCAATCCCGATTGAAAAAAGAAGAAAAGCCACGCCAAGTTCTGAAAGCAACAAAATTTGTTCAGAAGTAGTAACGCCTATATTGATTCCTGAAAAACTTAAACCAAGCGAGCCAAGTCCTATCGGGCCTATTAAAATCCCGGCTATTATATATGCTAAAAGTGGCGGTTGATTCAAAATTCTTGCAATCATGTTCAGCAAAGTGGCTGCCAGCAATATGAATCCAAGGTCAAAAAGCAAACTGAAAACAGGCATTTTAATCCACTTAAAGAAATGCTTTTGTGGTTATTATTTTTAGTGATTTAAAGTACAGGCAAAAATTAATCAGCCAAATTATGAATTGTTTTTTGCCAACTTCTTAAAATTTACAAATATTTAAATACTCGTTTTTACTTACAAGTAAACAAATGAACCCGATAAAGTCGTTTGTTTTAGGGCAATTTGAAAAGCCGAATTATGTTTTGGCGGTTTTGTTCTTTTTGTTGCAATTTTTAGTATCCGCCATAATTACTTTTCTTGCAGGCGGAAAAGTTTTTTTAGAAACTTATGCTTTTTCAATTGGATATGGTTTTGTAATTTGGTTGTTGGCGGCAATTTTAATGTATGTTTTGCTTTGGTTTTTCAAGGGCAAAGACGTAAAAGGCAGGTTTTTTCAAATTTTTTCTGCATTTTCAATTACTTATCCTATTTCCATAGTAACATTAGCCATTATTTTTGGAATTATTTATTTTACATTTTCGGGGTTTTTCAGTGCAATAGTTTTGGGAGAAATCCAAAGTGAAGAGGAAATGTTGGTACTACTAAATTCTCTTGCAACCCCATCTTTAGGAATTTTACTAGTTTCTTTAGTTTCTGGAGTAATGGTTTTGTTAGGATTTGTTTTTTGGATTTATGTTGTTTATCAAATAGGAAATGCAGTAAAAAAAACGGGATTTTTTTCCAACTTGGTGTTTTGCCTGGTTTTCTTAGGCGTATTCATAACCTTTATATCGCTCATTACCGGCTTGCTTGATGCTTTTATCTGACAAATCGCAAAACCTGAATAGGTTTGGGAAAAAGCTAAGGAAATTCCCGATCCTTTACGAAGCAAAATATTTTTGAAATTTTTTGGTTTTGAAGGGTTTTGAAAAGTTTTAAAAATATTACTGAAAAGCCCATTTATTAGGTTTTCAAATGCCTAAATCGACAAAGCCGTCCAAAGTCAAGTGTCCTGCGTGTAAAGAGGAAATAGAGTTCAATCATAACGAATATGAAGAGGGAGACTTTTTTCAATGCCCTGAATGCAGGGAACTGCTTAATGTTGGAATAAAAAAAGGCAAGCCGACTTTGATTACTGACACTGAAAAGAAGAATGAAGAAATGCAAGAGCTTGATGAAGAAATGGATTATGAAGATGAAGAATAATGATTTGTCAAATTAAAAAGCAAAGTTAATTCAACGAGGGGTTTTTTGTATTTGGCAATTTTTGTGTTGTTTTTTCTGTTTTTTTTGATCTTTTAAGCTTCTGAGTAATCATCCTCAAAAGCATGCTTATTCTTTTCCTTTTGGCACTTTCAGAGACTTTGGCGCAGTGTCTTAAAAATTCTGGAGTCATAAAAGGAAATTCTAACTGTTCCGGATTTTTTTTGTTTTAAATTTTGACGTGAGAAAAGGAAATTTTAACTGTTCCGGCTTTTTTCGGGGTTTTTTTGTTTGCATAATAATATTCAATTTATTAAAAAAACCTATTAATAATAATTTGCAATGCAAAAAAATTACAGGTTTTAATAATGCTTAAGGTTTATAACACGCTTTCAAGAAGCATGGAAGAATTTAAGCCTATGAAAAAAGGCGAGGTTAAAATGTATGTCTGCGGCCCCACTGTTTATGGTCCAGGACATATAGGGCACGCAAGAACTTATATTGCTTTTGACATAATAAGGCGTTATTTTGAATATTTGGGATTCAAGGTTTATTATGTTGTAAATATTACCGATGTTCATGACGATATGATAAAGCAAGCCAATAAGGAAGACATTACGATTTTTGAATTGGCTGAAAAAAACATTCCTTTATTCTTAAAGGATTTGGATGCACTTGGAATAAAAAAACCTGATAAAATGCCAAGAGTCACAGAGCATATAAAAGAAATAATTGAAATGGTGAAAGTGTTGCAGGAAAACGGCTTTGCATACGAAACCGAAGACGGGGTTTATTTCAAAATATCAAAATTCAAAAATTACGGAAAATTGAGCAGAATAAAAATCAAAAAAAGCATTGGCGGAACAAGAGTTGAAACAGACAAGTATGACAAGGAAAATCCAATGGATTTTGCTTTATGGAAAAAGGCAAAGCCAGGAGAAGTTTTTTGGGAAAGCCCTTGGGGCAAAGGAAGGCCAGGTTGGCATATAGAATGCTCTGCAATGAGCACCAAATATCTTGGAAAACAATTTGACATTCATGGCGGGGCAGTTGATTTGGTTTTTCCGCATCATGAAAATGAAATTTGCCAAAGCGAGGCATGTTATGGTGTTGCTCCATTTGTAAGGTATTGGTTGCATGCAGGATTTCTTACAGTGAATGGGGAAAAAATGTCAAAAAGTCTTGGCAATTTCATTACAATACCTGAGTTGCTGCGAAAGCACAATCCTAAAGCTTTCAGGTTTTTTATTGCAAGCCTGCATTACCGATCAAGAATTGATTACAACGAAGAAGCTGTTCAGAGGGCTGAAAAGAATCTTGAAAAGTGGAATGAATTCATTCAAAACCTTAAAGAAATAAAAAATGGAAATAACAATCCTGAAATAAAAAACTTGGTTGGCTCGGCCAAAGAAAATTTTGTTAAATGGATGAATGAAGATTTCAATCTGCCTAATGCTTGGGCGGTGCTTTACGAATTTCAATCAAAAATCAATTATTTGATCTCTCAAAAAAATATTTCAGAAGAAAACGCAAAAGAGGTGTTGGTTTTTTTGCGGGAATTGAATTCAATCTTCGGTTTTTTTTCGTTTGAAAAAGAAGAAGTCGCTTTGGACAAGGAAATTGAAAAACTAATTATGCAAAGGGAAAGTTTGAGAAAGGAAAAAAAATTCAAGGAAGCGGACAAGATTAGAGATGAATTGAAAACAAAAGGGATAGAACTTTTGGATACTCCTACAGGCGTTAAGTGGAAAAAAATCAAAAGATAAACTTGATTCGCAAGCAATCCAAATTTAGTATTATTCATATACCCATTCTACTTGCCAAAGATATGGTTTGTCTTTAATTTTTTTAACATTAATATTGTAAAAACTTCTAATAATTCTAAGCATTGTTGCAATTTCAACTGGTTTTACACCGGTAAAATCAAGTACAAGTTTGCCCCTCATAGCAAACGGCGCAATTTCACGAGATTCTGGAATGGAATATAAATCAAAAATTTGAATAACATGTCTTGTTAGGTCTGCATCAGATTCAAATCTTACTCCTAAAGTTTTTAATTGTCTCATTGAATCTATTACACCTAAAAAACGCCTTCCTTTGCGCATATAATAACACTTAATTT
Organism: uncultured archaeon; assembly: GCA_964577555.1. GTDB lineage: Archaea > Iainarchaeota > Iainarchaeia > Iainarchaeales > Iainarchaeaceae > CABMIU01. Next base: position 13,825 of record CAZNZM010000007.1, on the reverse strand, counting down.
TTTATGTTTTCCCAAAATGTTCTTCAAACTTTCTTCTTTCAGGCAACTTAATAAAAATCGTTACAATTCTTATTGATAATGCGAAAACCGCGAGGCTGAAAATAAAAATTTCGGAAGGTTTCATGTAAAAACCTTTAGTTGGGTGTATTGAGTTTAAGGCAAAATGCGCTATTGCAAAAAAAAGTCCTGCATAACCTAATGTTTGCAATTTTTTCCAATTTTCATAACCTATGCGTTTGACAAAATCGTCGTTTGAAGTAATTGACATCATTAAGAATATTGACAATCCAAAAATTCCGGAAGCGATTGCCAAAGAGTTGTTTCCCGCAAGCAATTTTCCAATGTCTGAAGAGTAAAAGTCAAAGAACGAATAAAACGCGTGCCAAATAACCAAGACCAAACCAGCCCTGCCTATTAACTTTCTCCATGCCAAAAATTTTTGGAAGTATGATGGAAAAATTTTTGATAATGGGCCAAGCAAAAATGCTATTGAAACAAGCGCCAAGCCAGACAAAGCGGTTACTTTGTTCAACTCTTTAAAACTCTCATTCATGTTTGAAAAAGAAACAGCCTTGGTCAATTTTTCCGCGGAAAAATTCCCGGAACTCTTGTCATAAGCCGAATAAAAGAGCAATATCAACAAGAATAAAAAAATTATGAAGAAAATTGCGCCTTTGTTCTTTTTTATTTCTTCAAAAAACATTCCAAAATAAAGTTTTTTTCGATTAATAATATTTTCTTTTTATAAAAATTGTCAATTGTTTAGTTCAAGCAAGATTTTTCTAGCCTTGGAGTCTTTCTCAAAATGCAGTCTTACTGGGTTAAGAATTTTATTAAGATGAACTACAACAGAAGATTTAAGGTCTATTGGGTGTAGTTTTCCTGAAGCAAAATCTTTTTCCAACTCGGCATAAGAGTAGTAGCTTATGTTTCCGCCGAATTTTTCCGGCCTTTCCACTTCAACTTCATTGAATTTTTCAAACACAATATGCTTGCAATACTCTAATATCGGATTGTTAGAAACAACTTTTTCTGGACAATAAGCTTTGTTTATTTTTCTGGCGACTTCCTCGGCAGAATCCGTCATGAATATTGCAGAATCTGGCTTGGATTTAGACATTTTCATTTCTATTGACCTCTCAATGCCTTCTGCCTTGGTGTTTGGTTGAAGTAAACCCATGAGCATGTGGTGATGCACTGCAACTGGTTTTTTCCAACCGAATTTTTCAGCTATTTCCCTTGCAAACACGTTAACTTTTCTTTGATCCATGCCAAGTTGGGCTATATCAACATTCAATTCAAAAATATCCGCTGTTTGCATGCATGGATAAAATATTTGGGAAGCGTGCAGGGTTTCTGATTCTTTTCGCCCCATTATTTGAGAACATCTTATTACCCTTGAAACTGTTGAATAAGTCGCTATTTTCATTACTTTGGCCCAATAATCCTTTTCACCCATAAAGTCAGAGGCCCAAACGAATTCAACGTTTTCCAAATCCATGCCGCTTGCTTTCCATACTTCAATCATGTATTCGCCAGCTTTTTGTATTTTTGAAAGGTCGCCGCCTAATTTGTTGTTTGCCCAAGCGTGCCAATCAGCCACTAAAAGCTTGAATTTGCAACCTGCTTTAATCATTTTATTTATGTTTATGGAGCGCAAAACTCCTTGGGCGACATGTATTTTTCCTGAAGGTTCAAAGCCGTCGTAAGCTATTGGGTTGGCTTTGGTGCTGAACAAATTTCTCAAGTCTTCTTCAGTGAGTATTTCTTCGCCTACTTCTTTTACAATATTTATGCGTGATTCAATATCCATGAAAACCAAAGTAATTTGGCTGAAAAGGATTTTTTAAACCTGCTTAAATCGGTTTTTTGGAAAATTTTGTTTTATAAAAATTTGAAATAAGTAATCCAGCAAAAGCTGGAAATGTTTTGGTTATTTTTTCAGTTTCGTGATTGACAACCATTATCATTGCCCAAGCCACAAAACCCAATGCAAGTCCGCCAAGCAGGATTATAAAAAATTTTACTATGTTTGGGTATTGCATTCTATTATTTTAGCATATAAAAAATAAAAACAATGCTGTTGCAAATTGCAAACGATATATAAGGGTTTTTGCAAGTTTTTTTTGTATGAAAAAAGTTCTTGCATTTGGCACTTTTGACCTTTTACACCCGGGACATTTAAGTTACCTTGCCCAAGCAAAGTCGTTGGGTGACAAGTTAATAGTCATTATTGCCACAGATTCAAACGTAAAAAAAATCAAAGGAAAAGCGCCTGTCAATTCTGAAAAGGAGCGCAGGGAAATGGTTGCAAACATAAAGTTTGTGGATGAAGCAGTAATAGGCTTTGAAGATGACATGATAAACAGCGTTGAAAAAATAAAACCGGAAATAATTGCTTTGGGTTATGACCAAAAGCCAAGCGAAGCAGAACTTGAAAAAATGCTTGCTGCAAGGGGTTTGAAAGCAAAAATAGTCAGGCTTAAACCATACAAAGAAAATATGTTCAAAAGCTCAAAAATAAAAGAGAAAATAATTGATTCGGCAAAGCCAAACAATTAGAATTATAAGAGCGTTGCAAAAAAGCCGTTACCACAACTCTTTTAAATTTTTTAATTTATAATGTTGTATGGTAAAAGAAAAGCTGATTTCTAAAACAGGCTTGACTTTTGATGATGTATTGGTTGTTCCTGACGAGTCCCAAGTCTTGCCAAAAGACGTTTCTTTAAAAACTAAAATAACAGGTAAAATTTCTTTAAACATTCCAATATTGAGCGCCGCAATGGATACTGTCACGGAGCATGCTGTTGCAATTGCTTTGGCTCGCGAAGGCGGCATAGGAATAATTCATAAAAACATGACTCCTGAAATGCAGGCTGTGGAAGTGGAAAAAGTCAAGAGAGCCGAGTTTTGGATAATTAACAATCCTATCACTGTTTCGTCCAAAGACAATTTGTCGCGCATTCATGCCCTCAAAAAGGAATTCGGAATAAACAGTTTTCCTGTTGTTGATGACGGCAAGCTCGTTGGCATGATTACTAATAGAGATATGCTTTTTGAAGACAACCCATTCAAACCTGTAAGCGAAGTAATGACTCCATTCAAGGATTTGGTGACAATTGACAAAATAGTGTCGGATGATGAAGCAAAAAACATTTTGCACAAGAACAGAATTGAAAAACTGCCAATCGTTGATTCGGAAAGAAGACTAAAAGGGCTTATCACTATTACTGATATTCAAAATGCAAGAAAACATCCAAATGCAATAAAAGACAAAAGAGGCAGGCTTTTGGTGGGAGCCGCGGTAGGCCCAAAAGACGATATAAGGGTTGAAGCCTTGATTTCAAAAGAAGCGGATGTAATAGTTTTAGACACTTCTCACGGACATTCAAAAAACGTGATTGAGGCTGTGAAAAGATACAAAAAAAATTTTGACATTGAAATAATCGCAGGCAACGTTGCAACAGCACAAGGAACAAAAGCCCTAATCAAGGCTGGTGCGGACGGCATAAAAGTCGGAATAGGACCTGGCAGTATCTGTACAACCAGAGTGGTTGCAGGAGTGGGAATTCCACAAATAACCGCAATATTGGAGAGTTCAAAAGCAGCTGGAAATATTCCAATAATAGCTGACGGGGGAATAACATACTCTGGAGACATTGTAAAAGCCTTGTCAGCAGGAGCCGATGCGGTAATGATTGGCTCTTTGTTTGCAGGGTGCGAAGAAACCCCTGGAAAAACTGTTTATTTGAATAACAGAAAATTCAAACAATACAGGGGCATGGGTTCTGTTGGAGCAATGATGCAAGGCTCAAAAGACAGATACTTCCAAGGACATCTTGAAGAAGAAAGAAAACTGGTGCCTGAAGGCATTGAAGGAGTAGTGCCATACAAAGGAACAATTCATGAAGTGGTATACCAATTGATTGGCGGAATAAGAAGCGGAATGGGGTTGTCTGGTTGCGAAACAATAACAAAACTCAAAAAGAAAGCCAAACTAATAAGAATAACTTCGGCGGCATTGCGTGAATCACATCCACATGACGTAACCATAACAGAAGAAGCTCCAAATTATTGGAGATAAGTTTTTATACTAAAAAAGCGTTGTATAAAAAATGGCTCCATTTAGAACTACAAGACCAAAACCGGCAAGTCATCCTGGACCAGTTATTGAGCCTCCGCCAACACAAAATCCGGGAGTCCATCACGGGCCACAAAGAAAAACAAAACCAGTAAAAGATCCATTTAAGGCAGTAGTTTTAACAAAAGAAGGAAAAGTAACTGAAGAAGGAAAAAAAATATTATAGCGGACATCTAAAAACAAAGATAAACAATATTCATAAAAAGTGAAAAACCCAGCCAGCCAAAAACTATAAAAAAGGAGAATGCCACGATAAAAAAATTGTGATTTAAAAAAAAAGGAGGAATAAAAAATGACAAGATATAAACCAGGTAAAAATAATAAATTAAAATTTAAACCCAAACAAAAAAAACCAGTATATTCATTTAAGCCTAGTCCTAATAAAACACCAAATGGTGGTAATCCAAGAAATAATGGAATTTTACGTAAGAAATAATGGAATTTTACGTCGTTAATTATTTATTAAAATTTATGGCTTAATTTTAAAGAAAAAGGTTTTTGAAAGAAGTCCTTGACTTGCCATATTAGGCGGTAATTTAGGCATAGTTGTTTGACCATGCACAAAGAAAAGAAAGAATTAAAAAAGAAAAAAAAGAATTAAATAGGGAGTTATGTTAAAATCCATAAAAATTTTTTTAGTGATTTCTTTAATTTTGGCTCTTGTTTTGGATTTTTCTTTTGCTTTTGCCAAAACAGAGGCTGTTGATTGTTTTGATTATTACAAATTTGGAAGCGTAAAGGTGCCAATTCAAGGCGAAACAAGTTCTGTTGTGCCGGGACAAAACTTATTGATTTCAGGTTTGATTATTAATGAAAATCCTTACCCTGTTGTTGATGGCAGTGTTTTTGTAAAGGTTTTCAGGTTGAATTCTGATAAAGAACTTAATTATTATCATGGCGGAAACCTTGTTGACAAGTTTTTTGCCGTTGAAAAAGTCCAGGTTGATGCCAACGCCACTAAAAAATTGAATTTTTATTGGAAAGTCCCGACAAATGCTTTGCCAGGGGATTACGAAATAGCTGTTTTTTTCATGGTTTCAAAAAAGTTCAATTTGCTTGGCTTGCCTTTTACTGACGATGTCATTGGAAACAAATTCAGGTTTGCTGTGAAATCGGACAACACTGGGGTTTATCTTGACAAGAACAGCGTTAAACTAAATGGTGAAAATCATAAATTCATTAAGTTCCCTCCAAAGTTTGGTAAAAATGAAGACATTAAAGTGGAGTCTTTTTTGGTTAATGAAACAGATAAGAATGCGGAAGTTATTGTAAAATGGAAGTTGTATTCTTGGGATTCAACAAGCAAAGACAATTTAATTTATGAAAAAATTGAAAAAATAAGGTTGGCTCCTTTGTCAAAACTTAAGTTGGTGCATTTAATAAATGACAAGTCAAATCCTGTTAATGTTTTGTCTTTGGAAGCCCAATACCTTGACACGTACTCTATTTTGGAAATACGTTTTGTAAGGGAAGAACTTAAAAATGCAAGAATAAACTTTGTTTCGTTTGACAAATTTCCAATAGATGCCAACAAACAAGGCGGTGTTTTTGCATGCATTCACAGCACCGGTTCTGATGAGTTCATTGAAAACGGAAGGTTTGAAATGTTGGTATATGATTACGATGGCAAAAAAATTGGAGAGTTGTCATATTCTGGCAAAATCACCGGGGACATAATGGGTTTTAAATCTGAAATTGTGCAAGAAAAAAGGATTTCTGTTGCAAAGATTCTTGCGAATCTTTATGTTAACGAAAAGCTAGTTGACACTGCAAACCTGAATTATGATTGCAGTGAAATAAATCCAGAAAAATGTGTTTTGCCTAAGAAAAAAGAGCCTTTGGGAAAAGTGGTGACGGAAAAGGATTATACTAAAATAATTTTGTTTGCTGTATTGGCTATTGTGTCAATTATCGGATTGGTTTTTTTGGTTTTTAAAAAATTCAAAGGCGAAGTTGTAAACGTGCTTTTGTTTTTCGTGTTGGTTTCAATAATTTTAGTGGTAATGCCTGAAAACGCTCAAGCAGCAAAAACAGGACTTGGAACAATAAAATGGGAAAAAACTGAAACCAAGCCTTTTTATTATTGGGACGATTCATTGCCTACAACAGCATTGTTAATTTCAAGATCAGGATATAAATGGGGCGGGCTTTTGGAAGTTGGATTAAAAAATGCAAGGTTTGGAGTTTCATACGGAGCACAAGTTATTAACAAAGATACTGGAAAAATTTTGCAAAACAACGAGGCTGTGCCAATAGGCTCAACCTTGTTGTTCAAGTTTTTGCCAAGGGAAGACACTGATATTGAATGGTCCGGAATAGGTTATTCGTTTGATAGTCCTTATGGTGTTTGGATAAAAAATGCCGATCCTCCGGAAAATGGTAATATTACATGTGACGAGGAATATTATATTGGAAAAAACCAGTATGCTGTTGCCGATAATGTGACAGCTTTAAGAAAGATTTACATAGCATTGTCAATAAATCCGCCAAATGTAAGAATTGAACAGAATGGAACGGCAAATTTGGATTGTAAAAAAATAAGCGAAGATGAATACGAATGCAAGGTAACAAGTGGCGGGACAATAAAGCCTGTTTTTATTTTTTCGGACACGCATGGCAAATTATATTATAGATTTTATTATACAGAGCGAAATATAGAACTTATTAGGCCAAGAGAACATAAGTATGCTCCAACAGATTGTTATGGAAACAACATTCCATTATATGTTTTTAAAAAAAGAGACTCTGAATTGGCATACAATAGTTATTTTTTGCAATTAATTTCTCTTGTAACAGGTTTTAGCGAACCAGATTATGAAAATTTTAGGAATTTGAATAACATAATGTTAAATTATAAAAACCGGGCAATAAATGACCCGTTTATTCTTGAAGTTCCGGAACAAAGAATAGAATTCAATTTGAATGCAAACCAGCTTGTTGAAAATCTGCCTCCAAACAAGCCTATAATCAAAGGACCAATAAAAGGCCATGTTGGTACCGAATACGGTTTTTCAGTTGTTGGAACCCATCCGCAAGAAAAGAAAATAAGGTTTGGCGTTGATTTTGATGAAGACAAGATTGCTGATCAATGGTTGCCTGAAGAGTACGTGCCAAGCAATACTGAAGTAAACTTTCCAAAGAGGTGGGGAACAAAAGGCGAAAAAACCATTTATGCAATAGCAATTGACGAAACAGGATTGAAATCAGATTGGGCTGAACATAAAATAAATTTGGTTGAACCTTTGTCTGTTGATGCCGGACCTGACATTGTGGAATATTTCAGAAAACCCGTATTTTTCAATGGTTCGGCAACAGGCGGAACCGAACCTTACACCAATTGGGAGTGGGAAATAATTGAAAACGGAGCAGATTGCAATATAAAAAATGACAAAGACCAAAAAAATGCTGTTTTGAATTGCAATTCTCTTGGAGAAACAATTGTAAAATTGACTGTAACGGATTCGGACAATGTCAAGGCATCGGATTATGCAAAAGCTACAATAATAAGCAGTCCTCAATGTTCAATAAGAGGAACGAGCGAAATCAAGACAGGAATAAAAACTTTTGAAGTGGTTTACTCTGGCTTCAAGGAAAACCCTGGTTTGAACAACGATTCAAAAATGCATTGCAATGGAAAAGAATCAACATTGAGTTGCACTTCAACAAACAATGTCCCGCCTTTTGAAGGAAAATGCACTGCAAACTGCGAATTCACGGACAGCGGAAAATTTGAAGTGAGTGCAACCATTAAAAACGATTCCCAATTAATTAATTGCAAAAAAACTGAAGTAACAGTAATCAAAGAACCTCTTGCAAAAAAAACGGTTGTAAGAATAGAGGCTTTGGATGATGAAGCAGAAGAACCTGACAATGACAATAGAATAGTTAATGACGCTGGAAGATTCAAAATATGGCGGGAAACCGATGACAATACAAAAGAATTGGTTGTCAATTTGTCAATAAGCGGCACTGCAACAAACAGAATTGATTATGCTGAATTGGGAAACAATATTATAATTCCTGCAAATTCCAATGAAGCATACTTGGATGTAATTCCTTTGCATGACATTGAAAATGAAAACATTGAAACTATTATACTATCTGTTGTCAATAATAGTAATTATGAAACAGATGCCTCCAAAAACAGTGCAATAGTAAGAATTAAAGACAATGATAATGTTGGTGCAACGCCTAATTGCGAAATTCAAGAATTGGTTTTTACCGACCCGAACAGTCCATCAAGAGAAATAGAATTAAGAAACGTAAATTACTCTAACCTTACAAGAGAACAATTATTGAATGGAACCGCAATACTTGACTTCGGGGATGGGTCACCAACCGAAAATTATCTTAATTTGCCAACAAATTTCATAGCTCAACACACTTATGGATATGCAAAAGATAATTATGAAGCAAAACTCAGTCTTTATTTGAACGGCACTAAATTTGCAGAATGCACTAAAACAATTGGTTTCCAAAACATTGATGTTGGACCTTATTCGGTGGCAATTAACATAAGCACCGATCAAAAATATTACAAGATTGACAATGTTGACACTATAATGATTGATGTGCATGGAATAAGAAAAAATGGAAAAATAGGAAAAATATTTTACAAAGTGACAGCAACAAGAATCAGCGACAATTATACTGAAGAAATAAAAAATAGCGAAGAAATCGTATTTAATCTTAGCGAAAGGATTCCTGAAAGCTTGCATCAAAGAATCCCTTGGAAAATAAACAACTTGCCCAAAGGAATTTGGATAATTACCGCAAGGATTACAAATGTTTTTGACCATGCAAACAAAGATGTAACAAATGAAGAAAAACCAAAAACCGACAATATTGATTCGGTTAATGTATTAATTTATGAAGTAAAAAGCGTTGAAGCTCCTGAAATAAATCCATTATTGATTTTGGCAATAGCAATAGGCGTATTGTTTGTTTTGAGAAAAAACAAATAACAAATGCATTAAATATAATTTTTTTTCAAGAAAATTTACTTTTAGTTTAAAAATATATTTGGAATAATTTTGCAAATTTTGGCTTCAAATTAGTATTATAACAAAAATAATGCAAAAAAAATCAACAATAATGCAATTGCAATTATTTTTAAATTTGCCAGGTTAAATTTTTAATGGTGAACAAATGGAGCGCTTTAGCGAAAATGAAGAAAAAGCTCTTGCAAAATTTTTTTCCAATCTTGACAAAGACATATTTGTCTTGAAGAATCTTCCTGAAGTTGTAAAAGGGGCTTTATTTTCGCGTTATAGCAGAAGCGAAAAATCCCTTAGAAGGCTTTTGCTTGACGAGTTTATTAATGACAAGGATTCCTTGTTCAACGAGTTGGTTTCAGTTAGCGAGGAAATGGGGCAAAGGCAAGCTATTGCAACTCAAAAAGCTGAAGAATTTTATGACAGGGTTTTGGTAGGTTATGGAGACGATTCTGTTGCAGAACTTGGCGGTGCACACGTTGCCTGTGAAAACATCAGCAATATTGCTGCAAAGTTCATAGAAGATTCAAGGTTGGGAATTTCGCCTCTTGAAAAGAGCACTCGTTATGTTTATTTTGATAAAAAAGTGGATGGTAAATACTTGTATTGTTTGGAACCCAAAATAATGGAGTCAAAGCATGCTGATCTGTATGTTGAAACTTGTGATTCTTTGTTTGATTCTTATGCAAAGTGGATTGAGCCTTTAAAAAAAAATTTGATGGAAAAATTTCCGAAAGGAGACGAAAGCGAGAGAGCTTATAATTCAAGCATTAAAGCAAAAGCATGCGACATACTTAGAGGTTTTCTTCCTGCTTCGACACTTACCAATGTAGGGCTTTATGGCAATGGCAGGGCATTTGAATACTTGTTGGTTAAACTTTATTCTTCACAATTCGCAGAAATAAACGAAATAGCCAAAGAAATGCATGAAGAACTAATGAAGGTTATTCCATCATTTGTAAAACGAGCCAAAGGGGAATTTGGGGATGCTACAACAAAATTTATTTCAGAGACCCGTAAAGGAATGCAAAATTTATATGATTTGGAATTAGGCGGCATGCCTTTTCCGGAATCAAAAGAAGTTACGCTGGTCAAGTACGACAATAACGCAGTTGATGATGTTTTAGCGGCCTCGCTTTATCCTTATTCCGAAATGCCATTGATAGAACTAAAAAAAGCGGTTTCTTTGATGGAAGCGGAAAAGAAAAAGCAAATAATAAAAGAGTATTTGGGCAGGAGGCAGAACAGGAGGCACAAGCCGGGAAGAGGATTTGAACATACGTATTATGAATTTGACGTGATTATGAATTTTGCTTCTTTCAGGGATCTCCATAGGCACAGAGTAATGACCCAGCAAAGGCAAGGGCTTAGCGTAGTGCATGGCTTTGACATTCCAATTGAATTGAAGGAAATAGGAGCTGACAAAGAATTTGTGGAAAAAATGCACATGGCGGCAGAAACTTTTTATAAAATAAGAAAAGATTTGAGGTTTGAAGCACAATATGTAGTGCCTTTTGCATATAAAATAAGATTTTCATGCATGCTTAATCTAAGGGAGCTTTATCATTTGGTTGAATTGAGGTCAACAATACACGGGCATCCTGATTATCGCAGAGTAGTTCTTAAAATGCTGGGTGAAGTAAGAAAGGTTCATCCCGAACTTGTTGAGCACATGAAATTTGTTGATTATAGAGAAGCTGGCCTTGAAAGGCTGGAATCAGAAAAAAGAATAGACAAAAAGTTAGAAGAATTGGCAAAAAAGTACGGGGCAAAAAAATGAAGAACGCAATTATAATCATATTATGCGGTTTAATTCTTCTTTCAGGATGCGGCAAAGTTTATGATAACAACGCAGATGCAGAGGGTGATAACATGGGAATTAAAAGAATGCAGAAAATCGAATTCAAGACAGAGGATGGTTTTACAATAAAAGGCAATTTGTATGAAAGTGAAAAAAATGCAGTTCTAATGCTTCACCAGTTTTCTTTGGACAAGTCAACTTATGATTCTCTTGCAAAAAAATTTCAAGATGCAAATTATACTGCTCTTGCAATTGATTTAAGAGGGCATGGTGAAAGCCTTGATAAAAACGGGGTTAAATTAAATTATAATTCTTTTTCGGAAAGTGATTTCAGGTCAATGGAATTGGATGTCAAAGCTGCAAAAGAGCATTTAGAAAAAAACGGCTACGATTTGAAAGTACTGATTGGTGCAAGCATTGGAGCAAACACTGTTGTTAATTATGCGTCGCGTGACGATTCAATTGAAAAAATAGTGCTTCTTTCCCCTGGAATGAACTATAAGGGGATTGATATTGAAAAAAATGCTCCAAATGTAACGGCAAAGGCTCTTGTAATTGCAAGCGAGGAAGACGCATATTCTTTTGGTTCTTCAAAAGCATTAGTACAACTCATGCCAAATGCGAAATTCAGGGGTTTGAAAAACGCTGGGCATGGGACTAAAATGTTTGGGCCTACAAATATTGAAAAAGAAATAATCGAATGGGTGTTGCCAAAAAAACAATAAAACGGATTTTAGCGTTTTCATAAAATTATTGAACCCAAAAACAAGCCAACCAAATATGAAGCTATTGCTGTAAGTCCGCCTATTAAAAGCATTTCAAGCCCTGCCAAAAACCAATTTTTTGCTATTACAAGAGAGCGAAGAGAACCCACAATAAACATGGTGGCAAATGTAAGCAAAAATGCTGTTGGAAAAAGAATTTTTTCGTTTATTGGAAAAAAATAAGATAATACAAAGGAAAGCAGGGGCACAAATCCTGCAATCACAAAAGCAGCATAGGTCAACAACCCAGCTTTGACAGCGTCTTTTTTATTCAACACAAGTCCAAGTTCGCCAAACATCATAGTATTCACCCAAGCGGTTTTTTGAGAAGTTATGAGAGAAACAAGTGTTTCAAGTTTTTTGCCGGAAAAACCCTGTGTCTTATAAATTTGTCTTATTTCGTCTTTTTCAACATCTGGAAATTCTTCAATTTCATTTTCTTCCTCTTTTTTTTGGGCTTCATAATACGATTGTTCTGACTTCAACGAAAGGTATCTTCCAACGGACATTGAAAGGCCGTCAGCAACAAGATTTGCAAAACCCAAAACAATTATTATGCCTGGAGAAAGGCTTGCCCCGGCAGAGCCGGCAACAATAGCAAATGTAGTGACAATGCCGTCAAGAGCACCATAAACAATTTCACCAACATATTCGCCAGTCACTTTAGAATGTTGTTTTTCTGCTTTTTTATGTCCTTTAAGCTGTTCAGCATAGGATTTTTTAAAAACTTTTTTTGTTCCAACTGTTTTTTTCATGGAAATAAATAAATCAAGACTATTTAAATGCTTTTAGCCAAACATAATTATTTTTTAAGATTCTTAAACAATATATTGCTTTATGAAAGAAAAAATATTGGCATTACTACTAATAATTTTTATACTAGTAGGATGCGCCAAAAATGACAACATAAACTACAAAAATGGCGAAACTAAACAAGGAAACGACAATGCCAAGCAAACAATACCTTTGCTTTTAGAATTCAACAAACCTTTTGAAGCATATGCAGGACAAATTTATTCTGACATTAGTGAAACCATGACAATTTACATAGAATCGATTGATGATTCGCGATGTCCTGCAGGAACACAATGCATTTGGGCTGGAGAACTTGGCATAACAATGAATGTAAAAGCAAAGGACAATTCGGGCAATATTTGGAAAGAAAAAATTTATCTTGGAGAAATCAGGGCAAAAAGCGCTGAATTTTTGGATTATTATTTCAAACTTGTTTCAATAACAGAAAAATCGGCTGAAATAATAGTGGAAAAAAAGCAATCAGAAAATGGCGAAGAAAACCAAACGCAAAATTTGGAGTGGTTTTATATAAAACCGGCGCAATGCGGGGAAAACAATTGGGAAAAATGGTTTGCATCCGAAAACCAGCAAAAAATGAAAGATGAAAAATACATGATAATTAAATATATGGAAAGCCAAGGCATTAAAGTGGAAGATTATGCATGGCGCAGATTTACTGATGTCGTATGCATGGGGTGTTCTTGTCCAAGAGGAGATGAAATAGCAATACTTGTTGATGCAAGGCACTCGGCAAAACTTAAGACTCTTGGTTGGAAAAAAATGGAAAATGAAGGTTGCACTTTGGAAGCAAAAATTTGCCCAAACGGCACCATTGCAGGAAGGCAAAGTCCATTTTGTGAATTTAATTGTTAAAAAAAAATTACAAAAAAATTGGCTCACAAAAAAAACAAAATTGGCTCGCAAAAAAAAACAAAAAAAAATAATGACAAAAAAAATCATCCCACAAAAAAAAAAACAAAATTGGCTCGCAAAAAAAACAAAACTTCAAACCAAAAAAAATAAAAACAAAAATTGTCTAAAAAAACGGCTCACAAAACAAACACAAAAAAAACAAAAAAAACAACCAACAAAAAAAATGACAAAAAAAACAGCTGATAAAAAAAATCTTTACCAAAAAAAATAAAAATTGTCTAAAAAAATGGCTCACAAAAAAAACAATGACAAAAAAAATGGCTCGCCAAAAAAAATTAAAAAAAAACGTTCAAAAAAAAATCATGAAAAAAATTGCCAAAAAAAAACAACTCGCAAAAAAACAAAAAAAATCGGCTCACAAAAATAATGGATTTTAAAAAACTCAACCAGCCAAAAA
>CAZNZM010000006.1:2978-69500 GCA_964577555.1 uncultured archaeon | reverse complement strand
AAAAAAGAATTCAAAAAAAAAAGAAAAATGACAAAAAAACGGCTCACAAAAAAAAACAAAAAAAACTCGGCTTGCAAAAAAAACAAAAAAATTTTTCTAAATATAAAAAAAACAGAAAAGTTTAGTAAAATTTCACAAAAGAGATTTTATAAGCCTTGAAACCTGAATTATAGCTTCTTTTTTTGAAATTTTTTGAGGAACGCCAACAATAGTAAATTTTTTTATATAACCGATTTTTTGCATTAATTTAAGGTTCAAACCCAAGTCAAAGTCGTGCAACGAATAAGGCTTTTGAAATTCAAATTCCGAAATATCGCTTATCAAACAAGCTTTTTTCAATCCTGCAACAGTATCCAATATTAAAATATTTTTTTCTTTGGGAAAATTTTCAGTCGGATCAAATTCAATGAATTTTATTTCAGGAAATTTCTTGGCAAGCAACGGCATTATTTTCAAAGGCAAAGAGTCTTCTTTCAAAAACAAATTTCCGACAACGTAAATTTTCTTCATGAAAAAAATAAAAGTTAAAACAATTTAAAATAAAACATTCCAAATACAATTAAACAAACAATTGTTTGAGCGCTTAGCAAAATCAAAACAACTTGTTGTTCAGTGAATCTTCCTTGCTTCATTATAAAGTGGGTTAGCGAACCGCCACGCGGATCAGGAGCAAGAGTGCCGTCTTTTTGCGGAATCCCGAATGATTGGCTTTGAAACTTGTGCTTCGCCTTGAAAACAAGTTCTATCCAATGCAAAGCAATAATCAAAACCCCGACTTTTTCCATGTTTCCGATTATTGAAATTGTTGCAATGCTTGCTCCTATCATAAGAGTTAACGAATCCCCGCCAAATACTTTGGCAGGGTACCAATTATAACGAAGAAAAGCAAGCAAAGAGGCTAAAATTGCAATTCCTATTATAAGTGCCTCTATTTTCCCAGTCATGAAAGATATTAATGAAAGCGTTGAAACTATTAAAACTCCCAATCCTGCTTCAAGTCCATTAAAACCAGCCAACATATTCAATGCATTGCTTGCACCTGTAATTCCCAAAGGCACAAGCAAAAGCGAGTAAAAAATTCCAACATTTACTTCGCCTAAAAATGGAATAAAAAAAGTTTTTGTGCCTGCATTTATAGCCATTAGCGGCAAAGCTGCAAACAACGGAAAAAGAGCATGTTGCCATTGTCTGATGCCTGTTCTCCACCCTATTAAATCATCTATTACCCCAATAAATCCTACAAAAAAAATTGTTAAAAATGATGCAAAAAGTATTTTCAAATCGAATTTTAAAATGCCCAAATAAGTTGAAATAAATGTAGCAATTATTATTCCCAAAGAAATTCCAAGCATCAGGCTTATTCCGCCCATCTCTGCCACTTTTGGTTTTCCGATTTTGTTCATATCTTTTCCGACAATTCCTCGCTTGGAAATTTTCCTTATCATTATCGGCGTGACAAAATAAGTCAAAAAAAATGATGAAAGAAAAATAATTGTAAGAGATAAAAAAAGTTGCAAAGTAGCCACCTCATTTAACTACTTTGTAAATTTTAACTTCTTTCTTGTCATAAACCTTTTCAACCCAAGGTATCGATTCCGGAGCAAAGAAAAGCCGAGCTATCATAGTATCATTAGAAGCTTTATTCAAAAGGAACAACTTTTGCCCTTCTTCGTCACGATAAGCAAATACCTTGGTTCTTTGGTCTAGTGGCGCATTAGGTTGTTCTATTCTTTTAGACGGCAAAGACAAATATTGTGATTCAGACATTTGAATTCCTGAACAATTGTAAGTTACCTGGTTAGAAATGTCTTTTTGCTTATTACAAGGCAAGGCATAAGTATTATAATAAATCAATTTTTCCTGGTCTACACTGTCAGTTTCATAAGCATACAATACTAAAGGATTCAGCCTGCTAATCATTCCTTCGTCAAGAACAATATAATCAGAACCGTACTTGTCAATTATTTGTTTTGCTTCATCAGGATTTGAAGACAAAATAAATTTTGCGATTTCCGCATTAACCTTTGTTGAATAATTTCTGTTGTCTGCACTTACTCTTCTTTCCGCTATGAATGAAATCCAATGCCCTTCGTCCCACCAATTAAATATTTTTGAACCTGGCGGAGTATTATCCCTAATCCAATAAAGTGCTTCCTTCCAACCTGTATTTTCTTCAATGTTTGGATAGTTTTGGGAAACAAAATAAGTTCCTGCAGCAACGCCAGTAAGGAACATGAAGCCGAATGACACTGCAACAAATTTCTTTTCAAAACTCGGTTTTTCTCCAACCCATTGAAAAATTTCAAAAAATACAACCCCAATGGCGGCAGCAATTGGCAAGCCAAAAACATAAGTATATTTTAGTTTTACATAAGCCATAGTCATGCAAAGCAAAACCCAAAATAAAACAAGGAAAGATACATAATCGCCCGGACGCTTCAACACCATATTTGCTGGTTTTGTTTTTTCTGCGTTTTCTCCGCTCGGCTTGGAAAAATATTCAAAAACAGCTAAAATTATTGCAACAACATAAATCAAAATCGCAATAATTGGTAATATTACTAATGCATTATACTTGTTGAACCAATACTTTATTCCTTGTGATTCTTCGCCTATGCTTACAGAAAACACGCTTTTATCTTCAATCCTGCCTGTGGAAAGGTGCTCTATATTTGATGCAGAGACCGGCAAATAATTTCCAAGGTTGTCAAGTGCAAAAGAAAGCCACCAAGGACCAAGAACAATTGTCACCGAACCAACCATAAGCAAAAAGAATACGGCAAAGTTTTTGGAAAGATTAATTATTTTTTCAATAGGCTCGCGCCTCATAAACATCATTATTACAGTAGCAACAAAATAAGGCGGATAAATCAACCAAGCAAATCCAAATCCTTGCCAAGTAATAGCCATTAAAAACATGAAAAAAGCCGCAAGCACAGAATTCAACACAGTTGACTTGTTAAATTCAGCATTCTTCATTGCCCTGACAAAAAACACCATTGCAATAATCATAGGCAAAAAACCAAGCGAATCATCTTCAAAAAAACCAGCCATTGTCCTGTAAACAAAAGCTGGAATAATTGCCGCAAAAAAAGCGAATACAACTCCAGTTTTTTTGCCGTACATTTCCTTGCCAAGAAAATACATTGCAACAGATATCAATGCGCCAAAAATTGCTGGAAAAAACTTTATTGCAATTATCCAGGCGTCCTTGCTGTAAGGCGCATTCAAAGTCAAGATTTTATAAACAACAGCAAATATCGTGCCTGTAAAAATCCAAAAAAAATAGCCAACACTCGGCATTCTGGAACCGCCTTCAGGCAATTGATAATAAGCCATTGGATCAATCACAGGTATTGTACCTGAAGTAATCCAATACTCAGCCATTCTGCCATGATAGTAAGAATCGAACTCAAAGAAAAGCTGATGCTGAATAAGATGACCGCGAACTCCAAAAGCAAGCAGAAAAACAAGCACGATAAAAGCAATTTCCTTTTTTCTGCCTGAAAGCTTTTTCTTCAACAATTCAAAAAGCATTACAAAAACATTATTGATAAGGTTTTTAAGCTGAAATTAAACCAAAAAAATAAAAATCCCCTTGAAAAGCCTCAAAAAAGCATTTTCACTACATTTTTTGCCAATTGCCCCATTAAGCTTATAACCATAAAAAAACAATTTCATTTTCATGAAACAAGAAAAAAAAATCTGTTTGGCTTGCTCTGCCGGAGGACACCTTTCAGAATTAACCGGCTTAAAAGAGTTCTATACAAAAAAAAACCATTTTTTCATAACGTTTGAAAGAGAAGACACTAAAAGCCTCGCAAAATCGGAAAAAGTTTTTTTCGCACAATACCCAAACAGAAACCCTTTACTATATTTGAAATGCTTTCTTGATTGCTGGAAAATAATTCAAAAAGAAAAACCAGATGCAATAATTTCAACAGGATCACACATAGGTGTCATAGCTTGCCTTGTCGGAAAATTTTTTGGCAAAAAAACAATTTTTATTGAAAGTTTTTGCAGAATAAAAGAGCCATCGCTCAGCGGCAAAATAGCTTACCTTTTTTGCGACTTATTCATTTACCAATGGAAAGAACTTGAAAAATTTTATCCCAAAGGCGTATATGGAGGGAGTATTTTTTGAAAAAAGAAAACCAAAAAGAAAAAAGATTGAAAATATTCGTGACTGTGGGAACACACCCTCAACAATTCAACAGGCTCATAAAAGAAATGGAAAAAATAGCCCAAAAAGGAAAATATGAAATTTTTGCCCAAACAGGATTTTCCGACTACAAACCAAATAATTTCAAACACAAAAATTTTTTAGGAATTGAAGAATTTTCAAAAAAAATAAGTTGGGCTGATATTGTCATAATGCACGCTGGTGCCGGAACATTTGGAGCATGCAACAGAATGGAAAAAAAAATTATTGTAGTGCCAAGAATGAAAAATCTTGAAGAGCACACAGACAACCATCAATTAGAACTCGCAAAAGCAATACAAGAAAAAGGGCTTGGCATTGCAGTAACTGAAACAAGCAAACTTGAAGAAACAATTGAAAAAGCGAAAGAATTCAAGCCGAAAAAACTTGAAAATGGAAACATAATAAAAATAATTGAAAATTATTTGGAAAAGTGAATTTGATGACAAAAAACATGAATGCAAGCATTGTAGTAGCCACATATAACGGAAAAAAAACAATTGAAAGGGTTTTGGACAGCTTACTATCACAAAAATTTAATGGAAAATACGAAATAATAGTGGTTGATGACGGAAGCACTGACGGAACCTCTGAATTATTGGACAACTACGCTGAACACAAAGACAAAAACAAGTTGAAAGTGTTTCATCAAAAAAACTCTGGGGTTTGCGCTGCAAGAAACCTTGGAATAAAAAAATCAAAATACGAAATAGTAGTTAATATGGATCATGATTGCATTGCGGAAAAAGATTGGCTAGAAAAAATAGTATCCGGATTTGATTCGCAAAAAGTCGGAGTTGTAAGTTCTTATGGCGGATACGGAGGAACCTCAACAGCATTCAGACGATATCTTTTAACCAAAGTAGGTGGTTACGACCCAGAATACAAATATTACAGAGAAGACACGGATTTGACATTCAAAATAATGGATTTGGGGTATGAATTCAAGCAAGTTGAAGCAAAATATTTCCACGACCACAAAGAAACCAAGCCGAAAGGCGTTTTTAACTTCTTAAAGTACGTACTGAAAAGACTTGAATACCACCAAAACGATGTCCTGCTTTACAAAAAACATCCTACAAAAGTTTGCGAAAACTTTCTTCACATAAAATATGGCTTCCTTGTTGATCCATTAGAAGACTTTAAAGTAGCCACTGGATTATGGAAAAACAACGGAAAATTTGAGTTAAGCAGTCCAAGAGGAATAACCTTTATCAAAAACAACTCTCCTTTGCACGCCTTGTTAATAATACTATTAGGAATCTGCTATGTCTTGGCAGTCAAAACAAGCAGGCTCATTGGAAGCATAAAATTCAAAAAATTAGTGATTTAAAAAAAATAAAACCTTTTTTAATAAATATTTCACCGATTTTTTGGTTGATTTAGAATAACAAATAAAATTTAGTGAAAAAACAAAATGAAAACAAAATAATTTGAGCTAAAAAATTATAGTAGAATAATGTAATTGTGGGGCGTTGGCAGGTGTTATTCGTGTTAGAACCTTTTTTTAAAAGTTTTATTAAAATGATGTTATGAGAATTATTTGAATTTTGGTTTTTTTTATGAAGACTAAAAAAATTGTTGTAAGCGGCAGTAGTGGTACTATTGGAACTCGTTTATGCGAAAGTTTGATTTCAGAAGGTTATGAAGTGATTGGGCTTGATTTGAAGCCTAATGAATGGAGTGCCCAAGTTAATTCCAAAACCATGATTTCTGACATGCGTGAAAAAAAGTTTTTTGAGAAATTGCCGGGTGATGTGGATTTTTTTATACATTTGGCGGCAAATGCGAGGGTTTATAATTTGGTGGTTGAGCCTGAGCTTGCGCTTGATAATATGAAAACTGTTTTTAATGCTCTTGAATTTTGCAGGCAAAGGAAAGTGCCTGGATTTATTTTTGCGTCTAGCAGGGAAATATATGGTAATGTTAAAAATGGGAAGCTTGGCGAGAATCAGGTGAGTATTGATTATTGTGAGAGTCCTTATAGTGCTTCAAAAATAGCTGGCGAGGCTTTGGTTCAGTCTTATAAAAGGTGTTATGGGATTGATTTTATTATTACTAGGTTTTCAAATGTTTATGGAATGTATGATAAGAGTGACAGGCTTGTTCCGACTTTTATTAGGAATTGCAAGAGTGACAAGAGTTTGGTGATTTATGGCAAGGATAAAGAGCTTGATTTTACTTATATTGATGATGCTGTTGATGGAGTTTTGAAGTGTGTGGAGAATTTTGAACGTGCCAAGAATTCTGTGTATAATATTTCTTCTGGCAGGAGTGTGAAGCTTTCTAAGGTGGCTGATTTGGTGCAGAGGGAGTTTGGTTTTAAGGTGCCAATTATTTTTAGGGATAATAGAAAGGGGGAGGTTGTCAAGTTTTCGGCTAATATTTCAAAGGCTAATAAGGTTTTGGGTTTTAAGCCAAAAGTAATGATTGGTGAAGGAATAAAAAGGACTGTTCAGTGGTATTTGAATTATGTTGGTGAAAAATAATGAACCAAAAGGATTTATTTAATTGAATTAGTATTTTTTTAAGTGACTATATGGAAAAAGTTCTTGTAACTGGCGGTTGCGGATTCATTGGTTCGAATTTTGTCAGGATGCTTGTTGAAAATACAAGTATAAAAGTGGTAAACTTGGATTTGTTGACTTATGCCGGCAATTTGGATAATTTGAGGGGTTTGGAGAAGAAAAAAAATTATGAGTTTGTGAAGGGTGATATTGCTGATAAAAAAATTGTTGAGAAGGCAATGGTTGATTGTGATGTTGTTTTTAATTTTGCGGCAGAGAGTCATGTTGATAATTCTATAATTGATTCTGATCCTTTTGTCAAAACTAATGTCATGGGTACTAAGGTTATGTTGGATGTTGCGAGAAAAAACAAAGTGGAGAGGTTTGTTCAAGTTTCAACTGACGAGGTTTATGGGAGTATTGAAAAGGGTTCTAGTAGTGAGGATGACAAATTGGAGCCGCGTAATCCTTATTCGGCTTGCAAGGCTGCAGGTGATTTGTTGGCTTTGAGTTATGCGAATACTTATGATTTGAATGTTGTTGTTACAAGGAGTTCTAATAATTATGGGCCTTATCAGTACCCTGAAAAGTTTTTGCCTTTGGCGATAACAAATCTTATTGAAGGTAAAAAAATTCCTGTTTATGGCGATGGCACAAATGTTAGGGATTGGCTTTGGGTGAAAGACAATTGTAATGGAATAATGTTGGTTGCGGAGAAAGGAAAGGCTGGTAATATTTATAATATTGGTGGCGGGAATGAAATGCGGAATATTGATGTTGCTAAAAAAATAATTTCTTGTATGGGCAAAAGCGATTCTGAAATTCAGTTTGTTAAGGATAGGGCAGGGCATGACAAAAGGTATTCGCTTGACAGTTCAAAGTTAATGGCTCTTGGTTGGAAGCCTAAAAAGAATTTTTATGATGGGCTTGTGGAAACAATTGAATGGTATAAAAATAATGAGTGGTGGTGGAAGCCATTAAAAGCAAAAAAATGATTTTTTGGGTGGTTGCATGAAAGGTGTTATTCTTGCTGGTGGCACTGGTTCAAGGTTGAGGCCTTTGACAAACGTGACTAACAAGCATTTGTTGCCAATTTACAATAAACCGATGATTTATTATCCTATTGAAACCCTAAAAAAAGCTGGTATAAAGGAAATACTTGTTATTACTGGTACTAATCATGCAGGGGATATTTTTAGTTTGCTTGGTTCTGGCAAGGATTTTGGAGTGAATTTTACTTTCAGAGTGCAGGATGAGGCTGGCGGTTTGCCGCAAGCAATAGGGCTTGCAAAAGAATTTGTTGGTAATGACAAGTTTGTTTCAATAAACGGGGACAACATATTGTTTGATGATATAAGTCCTTTTGTAAGGGAATTTGAAAGAGGGAAAGAAAAAGCAAGGATATTGTTGTATGAGACTACAAGGGAAGAAGCTGCAAAAGCTGGAGTAGCTGTAGTTGAAAAGGGTAAGGTTGTCAAAGTGGTTGAAAAGCCGAAAGACCCGCCAACTAATTTGGTGGTTGTAGGAGTTTATATGTATACGCCTCATGTTTTTGAGGTTATTAAAACATTAAAACCTAGTGCCAGAGGCGAACTTGAAATATCTGATATTCACAATTATTATATAAAAGACGGAAGCATTGTTGCAAGCATGCTTGAAAAAGAATGGCTTGATGCTGGTTCTTTTGATGAATTGTTGAGGGCAAACAAAATTGTTGGGGAAAAATGATTGTACCAAAAAGGATTTTTAAACTGAAAAATAATTGGAATTAACACGTGATAATAATTAAATTTGAAAATAAGCATTATTTGGTTGGTGAAAAAAATGAGAGTATTGATGTTGAATCCTCCTTTTCTTTACAGGTTTTCAAGGACAAGCAGGAGTCCTGCGATTTCAAAAGGAGGTTGTGTTTATTATCCTATTTGGATGGGTTATGCTACAGGAGTGTTAGAAAAAGCCGGGCATGATGTGAAACTTCTTGATTGTCCAGCTTCTGGAATGAAAATTGAAGATGTAATTGAAATAGTGAATAATTGGAAGCCAAGGCTTATTGTAGTGGATTCCGTGACTGCGTCGTTTAATAATGATGTTAAAGTTGTTGAGAAGCTTAAAGATGCATTGCCTGAAGCTTTTACGTTGATGGTTGGAACCCATGTAAGCGCGTTGCCTGAAATGAGTCTTAATGCGAGCAAAAAAATAGATGCTGTTGCAAGAGGCGAATATGATTTTATTGTAAGGGACCTTGCCGAGGCGTTGGAAAAAAACAAGCCGTTGGATAATGTGTTGGGTTTGACTTACAGGGATTCTGATGGCAAAATAAAGTTCACTCCGAATATGCCTCCTATTGAGCAACCTGATTTGGATCAAATGCCTTTTGTCAGTGAAGTTTATAACAGGCACTTGAAAATAAAGGATTATTTTTATCCTTCGGTTCTTTATCCGGAAGTCACAATAATAACAGGCAGGGGTTGTAAATTCAGGTGCACTTTTTGTAAATGGCCTCAAACTTTGACAGGTCATTTTTACAGGGCAAGAAGCGTCAAAAATGTTGTTGATGAATTCGAATGGATAACAAAAAATTTGCCATATGTAAAGGACATTATGATTGAAGATGATACTCTTACTCAAGACAAGCAAAGGACAATAGAGATTTGCAAGGAAGTTGTGAATAGAGGCCTTAAAGTAACTTGGACTTGTAATTCTCGCGCTGACGTTGATCTTGAAACGTTGCAATGGATGAAAAAAGCCGGGTGCAGGCTTTTATGCGTAGGTTTTGAAAGCGCGGAGCAGGAAATATTTAACAATATAAAGAAAGTTACAAGAATAGAAAATATAGAGCAATTCATGGATGATACAAAAAAAGCTGGGATACTTGTGCATGGTTGTTTTATGATGGGCAACAAGGGTGAAACAAAGGAAACTATTAGAAAGACTGTTGAATGGGCAAAGAAACTTGCTCCTGATACTGCACAATTTTTTCCTTTGATGGTTTATCCTGGCACTGAAGCTTTCAAATGGGCTTATGAAAACAAATTCATAACTACTACAAATTGGGATGATTGGCTTACCGCTGAAGGAACGCACAATACTTTGCTTAATACTGACAAGCTTTCAGCCAAAGAACTTGTTGAAGCATGCGATTTGGCTAGAAAAGAATTTTATATGAGGCCAGAATATATTATTAGCAGGTTGAAGCTTATAGCAACACAGCCGCGAGAAGCTCCTAGGCTTATAATGGGTGCAAAAACCTTTGCAAAATACTTGTTTGACATTGATTTTTGGAAAAAATCTGCGGCGACAAAACAAGTAACTTGAATTGCAATAAAAATATCGGTGTTCCAAAACACTAATTAACAACAATCGTTATTATTTTTGATTAATATGGACAGAATAAATTTTGCATTATCTAATCTTAAGGGTAAAATACTTGACGTGGGTTTTTCAGTAGGAGAATTGCACAGCAAACTGATTTCAAGACTTGGAGAAAAAAACGTTTATGGCATAGACATAGAAGTCAAAAAAGAAACAAGCCACTACAAAAAAGCCAGCGCTGAAAAAATACCTTTCAAAAACGGGTTTTTTGATTCTTTATTGGCTGGAGAACTTATAGAACATTTGCATCATCCTGAAAAATTCGTAAAAGAAGCCAATAGAGTTTTGAAAAAAAATGGAATTATTATAATAACAACTCCTAACAGAGATAGCTTGATAAATAGGATTTTCAAAAACTATCACGCGCCATTGCATTTCAGTTTGTTCAATTATCTTGAGCTTAAAGAACTTCTTGAAAAAAACGGTTTTAAAATAGAATATTTTTACTGCCAACCATATACTGAAGAAAATTCTTATGGAAGCAAAAACAAGTGGACTTTTATATTCAGAAAAATTATACATGAATTTCTTCCAAAGGAATTGCAAGAAGAAATGATTATCAAGGCAATAAAAGTGAGCTGAATGGATGCAAGCATAATAATTCCCGCATATAATAGCGAAAAAACAATTGCGGATTGCATCAAAGCATTAAAAAAACAGAATTATAAAGGCAACTATGAAATAATTGTAGTTGATGATGGTTCAACAGACAATACTGCAAAAATTGCCAAAGAATTAGGAGCGAAAGTTGTATTCCAAAAAAATTCAGGGCCTGCAACAGCAAGAAACAATGGGGCAAAAATTGCAAAAGGAAAAATACTGGTTTTTACCGATTCCGACTGCATTGCTGAATTAAATTGGTTGAAAGAAATGTTGAAACCTTTTTCAGACAAAAAAGTAGCTGGAGTGCAAGGAGCATACAAAACAAAACAAAAATCCTTGGTAGCAATATTTGTGCAATATGAAATTGAAGAAAGATACAAAAAAATGTTGGCTTCAAGAGACAAATTGGATTGGATAGGAAGTTACTCTGCAGCTTATAGAAAAGAGGATTTCTTCAAGGCAGGTGGATTTGACGAATCTTTTCCAAAAGCATCTGGCGAAGACCCTGAATTAAGTTTTAAAATATCCAAAAAGGGACGAAAACTGGTTTTCAATCCAAAAGCAATAGTTTATCACTCGCACCCTGAATCAATCATAAAATATTTTTGGATTAAATTTTATCGTGCTTTTTACAGAGTAAAACTTTATTACAAACACCCTGACAAGATTATTAGCGATTCCTATACTACTGACTCTATAAAAGTGCAAATTATTGCAGGATACTTTGGAACCTTGCAATGGCTCATGGTTCCAATACTTTACTTTTTAGGACAACACGAAATAGCAGGAATTTTACTTATATTAAACACAATATTGCTTATTGCTGCGACTGCAACCATAATAAAATCCTTTTTTTTCATGGCTGGAAAAGATTGGAAAGTCGCATTATTCTCAATTTTCATGATACAAGTAAGGACAGCGGCATTTATGCTTGGATTGCCAGCAGGTTTTTTGGGAAGAGTGATGGCAAAATGAATATATTGCAAGTATGCAACCATTTCCATCCTTGCGTTGGCGGGGTAGAAAAAGTAGTGTTTGACACAAGCAAATTGCTTGCATTAAAAGGACACAAAGTAAAAGTAATATGCTTGAACAAATGCGCAAACAACCGAGAAAAACTGCCAAAAACAAGTATAGTGGAAAAAATTTCTGTGGAAAGACTTGAATTTTTGGATTTAAAATACTACAAAATATCTCCACAAATAATAAAAAAAATAAAAGAATTTGATATAATTCACATACACGGCATAGGGTTTTTTTCTGATTTTCTTCTTGCAACAAAATTTTTGCATAAAAAAAAAATAATAATATCAACACATGGCGGAATATTTCATACAAAAAATATTGGGCTCGCAAAATGGTTTTATTTCAACATAATACAAAGGATTTTACTCGGTTTTGCCGATAAGGTAATCGCAGTCAGCAAAAACGATTATGAAATTTTTGGAAAAATATGTAAAAAAATAACGTTGATTGAAAATGGCATTGTAATTTCAAAATTCAAAAGCGGCAAAAAAAAACCTGGCACTATGCTTTATCTTGGAAGATTCTCAAAAAACAAAAGAATTGAATTGTTGATTAATGCGCTTGCAAACTTGAAAAATGAAAATTTCAAGCTTACAATTGCAGGAACTGACAGCGAAGGTCTTTTTGAAAATTATTTGAAAAAAGCCAAAGAACTTGGAATTGCCGAAAAAATAGAATTCATACTTAATCCTGGCGAAAAACAAGTCATAGAACTTTATTCGTCGTCTGAATTTTTTATTTCGGCTTCCGAATATGAAGGATTTGGAATTTCTTTGGTAGAAGCAATGGCAAGCAAATGCATTCCAATAGTGCAAAACAATTCGGGTTTTAAATCAATACTCTCGGATTTCAAAAACTGTTTGGTGGATTACTCAAAACCGGAAGAAGCGGCAAAAGCAATAAAAAACATGATAAAAATTGGAATAGAAGAAAAAATAAAATTGCAAAAAGACTTGAAGAAAAAAGCGGAAAATTATTCTTTGGAAAAAAATTATGAAAAAATAATTAATGCATACCAATAAAAATGGAAAAATAGCGGAAAATTATATTGGTTTTGGTACAGAAGGTGCAAAAAAACCTTTACTTGAAGCTTTAAAATGTATTACAACAAAAAATAAATAATATGAAAATTCTTGTAACAGGCGCTGCAGGTTTTATTGGAGGAAACCTTGTTGAAAGGTTGGAAAAAGAAAAAATAAAATTCATAGGAATAGATAACCTAAGCAACACATACGGTCTTGACATAAAACTGGAAAACATTAAAAAAATAAAATCTGGAAAATACGGTGAATTTGCCAAATTGGATATTACAAAAACAAAAGACCTTTCAAAACTGAAAGGAATGGGAATAACACATATAATACACCTTGCCGCAAAAACAGGGGTAAGAGAATCAACAAAAAAACCATCAAGTTACATACTCACCAACGTTCTTGGTACTGCAAACATACTGAAATTTGCTGAGGAAGAAGGAATAAAAAAAGTGGTTGCTGCATCAACATCAAGCGTGTACGGCTTGCAAAAACCTCCATTCAAAGAAACAATGACTATTAATACGCCGTGCAGTATCTATGCAGCTTCAAAAATCAGCATGGAGGCAATGGCTGAAGCATTACACCATATCAACAGAACAGAAATCATGATTCCAAGACTTTTTACGGTTTACGGTCCCGGCGGAAGGCCGGACATGGCTGTATACAAATTTACAAACAATATTTTTCATGGAAAAAAAATAGAAGTATTTGGTTCAATGGAAATAGAAAGAGACTTTACATATGTTAGCGACACAATAGACGCAATAATGCTATCAATAAAAAAATGTAAAGGATTCAAAATATACAACATAGGAAATTCTCAACCAAACACGCTTAAAAAAATAATAAGCTTAATCGAAGAAAACCTTGGAAAAAAAGCAAAAATAGAAATAAAAAAAGGAAAATTGGAAGATGTAAAAAGCACAATAGCGGATATTACGCTTGCAAAAAAAACAATAGGGTTCAAGCCAAAAATCAAGCTAGAAAAAGGGATACCTATGTTTATAGAATGGTATTTGGATTATCAAAAAGAAAAGAAATTGAACAAATAAATTGTGAAAAACATGGGTAATTTAAAGGAAATTTTTAAAAGCATGGGTTTGATTGCTGGAAATAATTTGCTAATTACCGCTATAAACTATGCAATATTTATTTTTATTATAAGTTCCATAACCACTTATGATTTAGGCGTTTATGGGCTTGCTGTTTCTGGGCTTTCGTTGGCTACTTTTTTAATTGACTTGGGTTTGTCAAAAGTTGTAATATCTGATGTATCAAAGGATTTAAATGAAGGAAATGTTAAAAGAGCTGCTGGGTTGTTTAAAGGATATGCTTACACTCAAATCGCAGTTGGTTTAATTTTGTTTTTTGTGGTTTTTTTTTCTAGCGGTTTGATTGCTGATTTTTTTAAAAAAAATATTTCTTCAATAATCCAACTAGTTTCAATTCTTATATTTACTTCAGGAATAAAGCTTGTGTATCAAACCTCGTTTGAAACTGTCGCGGATTTTAAAAAACTTGTTTTTTTTCAAATTATTGATTCAATTTCAAAACTTTTTTTGTTAGCAGTATTATTCTTTTTTGTTGGTAAAAGCGTTGAATTGATTTTTTTGGCAATGATTTTGTCTGACATTTTCACAATATTCGCAAGAGCAACAAAAATACCAAGTGAAATAAAAACTCTATTAAAAGAAAGGAATACTGACAAGTCGCTAATCATACAAACCTTAAAAAGCCATGGCAAATGGGCTTTGTTGAATTCTCAAATAAAAAACCTTGAAGCCAATATTCCCATTTGGATTGTTGAGCATGTATTGGGTGTAAAATGGGCTGGAGTTTATTTTGCAATTACAAAATTTTACTCAATTTTGGCTAAGTTCTTTGAACCGCTTGATACTATATTTTATCCTCTTGTAGCCAAATTAGGCGGATTGAAAAACTCTAAAAACATTATAATAAGAGCAACAAAATACGTTTTTTATTTTTCCATTCCGCTTATTATTTTTATAATACTGTTTGGCGTTGATTGGTTTTTAAAAACTATTCCGGATAAAAATATCCAAGAAAATGCAAACGCTCTAAAAATATTCATTCTAATAATCTTCACAATAATTCTAAATACGCCATATAAACCCATTATTTTCAATTTAAAACAACAAAAAGCATTGACTGGCGCATCAATTCTGGTTTTAATTATTAGCGTGCTAACGGGCTATTTTTTGACTATGAAACTTCATATAATTGGCATTGCAATAAGCAGGCTAATATCAGCAGTTATAGATTTATTTTCAAAAATTGTGATCATAAAAAAATCTATTAAAACATTTTCAATAGTCGAGGTATTATTGCCAGACAAAGTGGACTTTGATTTGCTCAAAAAAATTTTTTACAAAATACAAAAACTGTCAAAATAACAATAAATAAAAAAACATGAATAATAGTATAAGATAACATGGATTGGGCAACTTATAACGATTTCAGAAAACAATTTTCAAATTATAATTCTTTTCGTGAAATTCCGCTAATGTTGAAAACTTCTTTTGAGTTTGCAAGCGAAATAGCAAAAGGAAAAAAAGTTTTAGATATAGGCGCAAGCAGGAGGCATTTTGAAAGTTTTTGCAAACAAAAAAATATTAGTTTGAAAGAATATAAAACCCAAGATATTGATTTAACCACCAAACCAGATTATAAAAACATTGATGAAATAAAAGAAAAATTCGATTTGATAACAATTTTTGCAACAATAGAGCATTTGAATCCTGAACAATCAATAAATTTGTTGCAAAAATGTTCAAAATTGACAAACCAAATAATCATAACAACAAACAATATCTATTTTCCTGTATGGGGTTTTTTTGACGACGTAACGCATGTAAAACCTTACTCGCCAAGAACATTATACGCTTTACTCAAAAAAGCAAACTTCAACAACATAAAAATATATAGGATTTACAAAAAAGGATTAATTCCAATTTTTATAAAAAAAATTCAATCAAAAATAACCAATCATGACTTTTCACCAGAAATATTGGTAATTGCGTCAAAATGAATCTCCGAAAACCGCTGATAATAAAAATTTTTTTTGGTTGTAGCGGTCAAAATATTTTTCAGCTTGAATCCTGTTTTCCAGTTTTATTTTCTCAAGCATTGATTTGTTTTTTATAAGAAAAACAATTGCTTTTTTGAAGTTTTGCCAATCGGAAACAGCAAAACCCAAATTATTATTGTGAATGAAGTTTGACGCTTCAGAATTGAGTGGGGCTTTGGCGACAATGGCAAGGCTTGCTGAAGCATAATCGAATATTTTTACTGGAATGCTTGTAATAAGGTTTTCTGGCCAAGGAAGCACTCCAATATCTGAAGCGGACAAATATTTGTTCAATTCTTCATATGGAATATTTTCAAAAATAAAAGCGTCTTTTTCCAAGCCTTGTGATTTTATAATTGACTTAAGGGATTTAATTTCATAATCTCCTTGTAGAGAATTTTCATGTGCGACAACCATTAATAGTTTGGCTTTTGAAGACTTTATAGTGTTTGAACATTCAACAATAAAATCTGAAATTTCTTCGTCTCCAAGGCTTCCAGCATAAATAAGCACTATGGAATTTTGGGGAATCCTGAATTTTTTTCTTATGCGTGCTCTTGCAACTTTGTCTGAAAAAATTTTCATTGTGTTTGTGCCGTTCATTACAATATGCATTTTATGAATTGGAATAGAATAGTTTTCCTTTGCTTCTTTTAAATCTGAATTAGAAAGAAACATGAGGCTATCAGCATTCTTGTAAACAACTCTTCTTGTTGTTAAATAAACTAGTCTTTTTAGTGATTTTAATATTCCTAAAGAATTTTTTTTATAGTATTGCCCGTCGTCTTTTGCGTCTAGAATGAATTTGGCTTTTCCGAGCTTTGAGGCAATCATTACAAACAAGTTGGTAAATAAAGGTGGGGAAACACCTATAACAAAAAATTTTGCTTTGCGGCTGTTGAAAATTGACAGCATCTTTGAAACCAAATCGAATTTGGATTTATACCTTAAAACTCCTTCTACTTCACTAACAGATTTTCTGTAAGGAGCCAGCACTAAAACTTGGCAACCTTGTCTTTCTAAAACATCCTTAAAGAAATTAACTCTTAATGTGCAGGCTCCTTTTTCAGGTTCTGCATAAGGAGTAACTATTAAAACTATTTTATCTTGAATTGACTGCATTTTTCCACTCCTTTTTGAATTTTTGAAAAGAAAACTTTGATTTAATTATTTTCCTTGAATTTGAATTGCTGGAGTTTAAGGAATTTTGAAGATTTTCGTTGAGCGAATCAATAGAAGGCTGAGAAATTACCAAGTTGTCTGAATCAATTTCCAATGCTATTCCTGTTTTAAGGCAAACGATTTTTTTGTTCAATGAAAGTGCTTCTAAAGTGACTAAACCGCATCCTTCAAACAAGGAAGGAAACAAAACTACGTCGCATGCATTATAAAAAACAGGCAATTTTGAGTGAGGCACGTTTTGGTAAACTGAAATATTAGGTGTTGTAGTACAGTATTTCCTTGAAAGTATGCATCGGAATTCTATTTGTGGGTTTTTCTTGGCTAGGTCTTCAATAAAATGAAACCCTTTGGCTCTTTCTGGTCTGCCTACAAACAATGCATTTGTTCCTTGCCAGCCAAGCTTTTTTTTTGCAAATTCTTTGGGTTTGATGGAAAAAACTTCAAGATCTACAGGCGGATATATTATTTCGGCTTTGCGTCCGAAAAATTTTGAAACATTTTTTGCAGTCATTGAAGAATTGGCAACGATTTTTGAGGAATTAACCGCGGCAATTTTTTCAAAATAAGAGTATATATAACTTAGCCTATAATAATCAGGATTAAACTTTGAAACCGCGGCTTCTGCAAAAGCCTTGTAAGTGCCGTGGCAAATATTTATTTGCGGAATTCTTTTAATGTTCCAGCAAAACATTCCATTTGTAAAAATAATTTCAACGTCGGAAAAATTTTTTTCAACAAATTCCCCAAGCTTTTTAGCTCTTTCAGGCTCGCGAAAAAAAGGGTTAACGGAGTTGCCTAAATCAGATTTTAATGAATGGTAATCCAAAAAATTTATGTCTGAAAAAACGCGTTTCATGAAACTTGAATATACTTCTACTCCGCCCATAACTTCCGAATAATTTGTGTGGGATAAAAAAAGCTTCATTTGTAAAATCTCCCTCCAAAAAACATTAATGAAATTGCATCAAAAAATCCAAAAAAGAAAAAAACGGGAAACGCAAGATATTTTGTAAAAGAGATTAGAAAAAACAATATTAGTTTGAATACTTCTGAAAATCGAAGTTGATATTTTTTGGAAGCAGTTAATAAAAAGACAAAAATGGAAAACCCTGCCAATAAACCAATTAAAAAAAACGCAACTGCTTGTGCAAAGCCAAACAGTAAATAAATGTAAAGGGATGTTGCAAAAAACAAAATTGCCAGTAATGATTTAAAAAATTCTTTTGCAAGATTGGCTAAAATGAAAAATGATTGTTTAGGGTGTCTTAAAATACAAAAAAAGTCGTTTCTCAAAAAGAACAAATAACGAAAAGAATTTGACATGGAATCTTTTCTGAGCGGGTGATAAACTATTGCATCGCTTGCAAAAACTATTTTTCCGAACTTCATTGCCCTGAATGCAAATTCAGAATCTTCGCGCCAAAAAGCCATTTTTTCGTCGTAATAACCAGCTTTTTGGATTATTTCTTTTTTATAAGCGGTGTTTGCTCCGGTGAACAATCCTCCTCCAATGTTTTCCGGAGCGCTTGTGAATAATCTTTTCGGATAATCTGTAATTATTTTTCCCTCAACACCTGCAACTTGTGGGTCATTGAATTTGGAAAGAAGATTTGCAAGCCAGTTTTTTTCCGGAAGGCAATCATTGTCGGTAAAAGCGATTATTTTTGATTTGGCTTCTTTTACTCCAAGGTTTCTGCCAGCTGCAAGGCCGCATTTATCTTGCCTTATTACTCTGATTGAGGAAAACCTGTTTTTGAATTTTTTTGCAAGCAATGAGAGGTCTTGTTTTTCCGAGCCGTCGTCAACTATTATGACTTCAAATTTTGATTTCGGCAAAGATTGGTTTGCAAGGCCCTCAATAGTCTTGAAAAGGGAATCGATTTTTTCCCTGCTTACTATTACAACTGACACAATTGGTTTCATTCAATCGCCTTTCCATTTGTAAATTTTGAAATCGTTTGGTTGAGAAGTTTCAAAAACAAGTTCTAACTTTTCTTTGTTGGAATTTATAAAATCTGACATTGCCTTTCTTTCCGCAACTATCACTCTTTGGCGCAACCCTGTTTTAAATTTCAAATTATTGTAATTAATATCCAAAAAATAGGTTGAAGAGTTGATATAAGAATCAAGGGAAACTGGTGAATTAAAGCCAAGGTCAAGTTTTGGAATAACGTTCAAGTATTTTCTTCTTTCAAGGTTTTTTGAAATTGAATAAATGCAGTCGTCGGAACTGCCTACAATTAAAGAATCTGATGGAATTAACGAATTTATTTGTTCATAGATAAAATATCTTGAATCAATAAAATTGTTGTGCTGGGCTGAAGCAAAAATTGCGCCTGCGGACATTAATAAAATTGCAACACCAATTGCATTGTTTTTGTTTATTTTGAATTTGTTAATGAGAGCGTCAATCATTCCAGAATAAGGTATTAATAGCATTCCTATTAATGGAACAAGGTATCTTAGCCTGCCAGTGAAAAGCGTTTGAATTGAGAAGTCAAAGGATAAAAAGTCTGTAAAACGGCTGTTCATTGCAAGATAACCCAAAGACAATAAAATAAATTGCAGCAAAAACTTTTTGTCTTTCATAAAATATGGTGACAATAACATGCCTGGAAAAATTATTAGCAGTATTGCGGAGTAAATAAAAAAATTTATGAGCCAATTAATTGAAAATTTTTGGATAATTGAAGTTGCAATGGCTATGCCGGATCCGTAACCAGTTCCTAATATGTTGCCATATACAAAGTAATTGAATAAAAGAAAAATAGAGAATATAGGAATAAAGCCGGAAAAAATTTTTATAAAACGCTGTTTTTCATAAATTAAAAGCGGAATGGAAAATGCAATAATCCCTATTAAAGCGTCATATCTCACAAATATTGCCAAGCCAAAAAAAGCGCCTGCAATGAAATCAGAAAGCTTGTTTATTTTTTTGAGTAAATTTTTGGCAAAAGTTTCGTTATTTTCAAATTTTGTTGAATTTTTTGAAAATTTTTCATTATTAATATAAAAGTAGAAGCCTGCCAAGAAAAACGTTAAAACAAAAATCTCGCTATAAAGAGTTCTGCTTTCCCAAAGCATTACCGGAAAGAAAAGATAGAGCAAAGCAAAATTCGGATTAATTGAAAGCTTGCGAAGAATGAAATATATTATAAAAGCGTTAATTAGGTGTATCAGCAAGCCTGACAACATGACAGCATTCAAGTCAAAATAAGAAAATGGCAATATAGCAATCGAACGTCCGATGAATTGTGCTCCTAAATATCCTTTGTCTGATAATAAACTTGATCTGCAAGCAAGTTCAGGAGTTGGTTCTGCAATTTTGCCTGATTTGATTAGAATGGCATTTTTAAGAATAGTGTGTTCATCTATTGAAGAATAAATTTTTGGAAAAAAGGCAATGAATATGATTATGTAAATAAATATGCCTAGTACAAAAGCATGTTTTTGGAAAAAATCCATGAAACCACTCGATAATTAAAATATTATTTTTTGGCATATAAATGGTTTGGTACGCTTAATAATGCAAAAATTTGGTTTTGGAGAGTAGGAATTTAATAATCCTAATTATTGGACAATATTATTTTGACAGCATCTAGAAGATTGGCGCATTCAAAATCCGGTTTTTGAAGAATATTAATATTATTTTCAGTGTTTTCAGTGTTGCCAAGTGTATTATTAACTAAAATTGTTTTACAACCTGCTTTTTTTCCAGCCTCTATGTCTATTAGCTTGTCGCCAATCATATAACTACCATCCATTGATATTTTGAAATCTTTTTCAGCTTGCTTGAATAAACCTGTTTCCGGCTTTCGGCAATTGCACTTGCCTGTAAAATCAGGGTGATGCGGGCAAAAATAAACAGCATCTATTTTTGCACCTTTTTTGGATAATAAACCCAAAATGTATTGGTTTATTTCTTGAACTTCGCTGATTGTTGCCATGCCTCTTGCTACAACCGATTGGTTTGAAATTACTATTACAAGATAATGTTTGTTGAGCAACTTTATGGCTTTGGAAACTCCTCTTATAAGCCTCACTTGAGATTTTTTGTTCAAATGCCCTGCATCCTTGATTATTACTCCATCTCTGTCCAAAAATATGGCTTTATTTTTCAAACAATTCCCTCTCAACTATTTCACAAATGCAATGGTAAATCAAAAGATGAATTTCCTGTATTCTTGGCGTGGATTGGGAAGGCACATGTATTGCCAAATCGCTTATTTTTGAAGCTTCTGTTGTTTTATTTCCTGTGAAAATAATAGAGAACATTGATTTTTTCTTTGCTGATTTTATTGCTTCTAAAATATTTTTTGACAAACCAGAAGTGCTGATCGCGATAAGTATGTCTCCTGATTTTCCAAGTGCATCAACCTGTTTGCTGAAAACCAAGTCAAAAGAATAGTCGTTTCCTATTGAGGTCAGGTTTGATTGATTTGATGTAAGCGAAATTGCTGGAAGAGGCAACCTGTTTATCAAATACTTGTTAATGAATTCTGCGGCAAGATGGTTAGAGTCTGCAGCGCTTCCTCCGTTGCCGCAAATCAAAATTTTTCCTCCATTTTTAATGCAATCCAATATTTTTTGGGCTGTTTTAACTATTATTGGCGATAAATTAAGTGAATCGGCCAATACTTTTTGGTGTTCGGAAAAATTGTTTTCTATTATTTTCATGGCTTTGTCAGAATTAATCATTTTTATCTACCTTTATCTTCCAAGCTTGTACTCCTTCAAAGTCAAATGAAAAATTAATTGGATTAACGCCTATTTCAACAAGCTTGTCTTTAACATTAATTTCTTTGTCCGGATAACAATAAAACACCATATAACCGCCTCCGCCTGCGCCTGTCAACTTGCCGCCTATTGCACCTGCGCTGATTGCAGTTGAGTATATTTTGTCAATAAATGGATTTGAAATGTTTTTGCTGTATTTTTTCTTTTCAACCCAGCCTTTGTCCAATAGTTTTCCAAATTGTTCTAAATCGCCTTTTTTGAGGGCGTTTTTCATATCAATGGCAATGCTTTTTGCAGAATCCAAAGCATCCGAAACTTGTTTATTTCCTGAAACAAAAGAATTCACTTGGTCAGATATTATGTCGGTTCCGTTCATTTTTCTTTCGCCAACAAAAACCAGCAAAAGATTTTTTTCAAGCTCTAATAATGTTGATTTTGAAATATTCATGCTTGAAACCTTAACATTTTTTCCTATAAATTCGATAAAGTTGAGGCCGCCATATGATGACGCAAATTGATCTTGTTTGCCGCCTTTCACGCCAAGCCTGTTTCTTTCTATTTCAAAAGCTAGTTGGGCTATTTCGTGTTTTGAAAGTTTTTTGCCGAAAGCAAGGTTGAATGCGCCTATTATAGAAACGAAAGCTGCTGCCGAAGATCCAAGGCCGCTGCGAGGCGGAACATCGTTTCTGAAAAACAATTCCAAACCTGTTTTTGGATTCATTTCCATTATGACTGTTTTTGCAAGGTCAAAATTTCCGTCAAGGACTGCATCTTCTATTGATTCAAGCATCAGGGAATTATTATTGGTTTCAGCAAGGCTTATTTTTTTTGAATTTGTGAAGCGAAGCGAAGTAAATGAATACTTGTTTATGGTTGCACTTAGTACGCAACCGCCTCTTTCTTCAGGATATGGCGATACATCGGTTCCGCCGCCTGCAAAACTGATTCGTACAGGCGCCCTAGAATGAATTAAAAAACCCATAAAAAAATTTATTCAACCAATTCATTATAAACCTTCAAGGTAAGCTTTGCAATTGATGTCCAAGAATATTTTTCACTTAGCAATGCAGAGTCTTTTTCTAGTTTTTTAAGGAGTTTTTCGTCTGAAATAATGCTTGAAATTTTATTAGCCAAGTCATTGGAATTTCCACTGGAAAAAACTGCTCTTTTGTCGAGCACGAGTTCTACAAGTCCGCCGGTATCAGAAACTATAATGGGTTTTTGAAAGGCTAAAGCTATGTTTCCTGGTCCGCTTTGTGCGGCAAAATCCTTGTAAGGAAGAACAACTACGTCTGATGCAAAAAAATATTTTTTTATTTCCGAAGATGGGACATAGTCCAACTTTAGAAGACAGGAAGAGCAATCGCTAAGTTCTTGAATAATATAATCGTTTATTTGCTTTGTCCACGGTTTTCCTGCAATAACTAAAAAAATATTTGGGACAATTTTTCTTGCCTTTTTAAAAGCTAAAATAAGGTCATCAATTCCTTTATAAGGCCTGAGGTTGCCGAACATCAAAATTACTTTAGATTTTTTTGGAATGCCAAGCATTTTTCTTGCCTTTGATTTTGTCATTTCGGCATCACGATAAAACTCGTATATGCCATGGGGGATAACATTGATTTTTTTATTGCCAACATGGAAAGTGTTTTCAAGTTGTTTTTGATTGGCTTTGGTGTGAACTATTATTTTGTCTGGAATTAAATAAATTATCATTGAAAATAATTTGTCAATCAATCCTGATTCGTGTC
Organism: uncultured archaeon; assembly: GCA_964577555.1. GTDB lineage: Archaea > Iainarchaeota > Iainarchaeia > Iainarchaeales > Iainarchaeaceae > CABMIU01. The sequence goes on along the minus strand of CAZNZM010000006.1, from coordinate 45,999 downwards.
CCACAACATTGTGGACTGTGCATACGATTTTTTTGCCCCTCAACTTGGAAATTGCTGATATTGTAAAGAAAACTGGAAACAACCAAAAAGTCCACCAATGAAAATGCAATATTTTGCCTTTTGATGTTAAACCAACAAAAATCCATGAAATAGGGTTGTACCATGCTAAAAAATTTTTTATTTCAACATTTTTCGGTTTTTCCAATGAAAAGGTTTTGTCATATTCTTTGGTTTTGCCGCCTGGATAAAAATATTCTGGATAAATACTTTTGAAACCGTAAAATTCAAGGGAAACAAAATTTGAAAGAGATTTTATTTGTTCTATGCAATAATCGCTTATGCCTTTTATTGGCGGCATGGTTCCAACTAAAGTGACTAAAGGCTCCATTAAAAACAAATAATTCTTATCCAATTTATAAGCTTATTATTAAAAAGCAACAGAATTTTGCAATATGCTAATGTTTTTATTTTTGGCCAGATAATATTGCTAACATGGAGTTCTGGAAAAACAAAAAAGTGCTTATTACAGGGGGAGCTGGTTTTATAGGAAGCCATTTGGCAGAACATATTTTGAATAAAGGCGCAAAAGTCAAAGTAACTGCCAAGAATACAAAAAAAATCAATTTGGATAAAAATATTTTGTCTGAAGGAAAGATAGAGTTGGTTGAAGCGGATCTTTTGGATGAAAAATCAGCAATTAATGCTGTGAATAATTCTGATGTTGTGTTTCATCTTGCTGCAATAGTTGGCGGAGTACAATACAATCTTGAACATCCTGCCACCATGCTTATGACTAATACAAGAATAACTTCAAATGTTCTTGAGGCTTTAAGAAAACGTGATGTTGAAAGAGCTGTTATCGTTAGTTCAGCGTGTGTTTATCCTGACAATTATGAATTTCCTTTAACTGAAAATTTGGGTTTCACTGGCGAACCTGACAAAGCCAAGTTTGGCTATGCTTGGAGCAAAAGGTTTGATGAGCTTTTATCAAAGGCTTATTCTGATGAATTTGGATTGAAAATAGGCATTGCCAGGCCTTTCAACGTGTATGGGCCAAGAGATGTTTTTGATCCTAAAAAATCACACGTAATACCGAGTTTGATACACAGGATAAAAGAAAACAAAACTGTCAAGATTTTTGGAAACGGACAACAAGAGAGAAGTTTTATTTATGTAAAAGACCTTGTTGAGGGCATTGCAAAAATTGCTGAACTTTATCCGAAGCCGGATCCAATAAATTTGGGTTCCAAGGAAAGCATTAAAATAATTGATCTTGCAAAAAAAATTGCCAAAATAATGGAGAAAAACCCTGTTTTTGAATTTGACGAAAAATCAAACGCAGGAAGCTTGAAAAGATTGTGCAACACTGAAAAAGCTGAAAGATTGATAAATTTCAAAGCAAAGACAAACATAGATTATGGATTGAAAGAAACAATAAAGTGGGCGTTGGAGCACGAGTAAAATAGTTACTTGTTTTTAGAGTCAAATTCTTTTATTTTGTCAGTTATGTATTCTCTTTCTTCTTCACCTATTCCTGGGTGGCATCCTATGAAAAACATGTTTTTGGAAATCAATTTGGAATTTTTCAAGTCGCCATGTACTTTGATTTTCTTTCCAACAAAAGCTGGTTGTACTGCGAGGTTTCCTCCCATAAATGGCCTGGTTTCTATGTTTGATTTTTCAAGAAAATCGACAAGTTGCCTGCGTGAATAATTTGCTTTTTCTTTCACCATTATTGGAAATCCATAAAACGTGTGAACAGAATTTTTTTCTATTGTGGGCAATTGCAAAGAATCCAAGTTGCTAAGCGAATTGTAAAAGAATTTTGCGTTTTCTATCCTAGCTTTGTTGAATTTCGGGAGTTTTTTTAATTGTTCTATGCCTATTGAAGCTTCAATATCAGTCATGCGAAAATTGTAACCAAGCCTGTCAAAAATGTATCTGACATCATATTCGCCAAGCTTGTCATTAACATATTGAAACCTTGGCGATTGGTTGAGCCTTCTTCCAAATTCCCTGATTGACCTACAAATTTCCGCTAACTCGGAATCGTTGGAAAAAATCATTCCGCCTTCTCCAGTGGTTATGTTGTGAGCTACAAAAAAACTTAATGTTGAAATATCTCCAAAACTCCCAACTATTTTGCCTGAAATTGAAGCATGGTGGCTTTCGCAACAATCTTCAAAAAGAATAACGGAATTGTTTTTCGCTATTTTTGTTATTTTATCCATTTTTGCAGGGTTGCCAAGTGAATGAACCGCCATTACCATTGAGGTTTTTTTGTTGATTGCAGATTCTATTTCTTCTGGCGAAATATTATAAGAATCCAATTCAACATCAACAAAAACAGGGACAAGCCCTAACTGTATAATTGGCGATGCAACAGTTGCAAAAGTGGCTGCAGGAACGATTACTTCCGAGCCTTTTTCTACCATGCCTTTTTGAAGTAAAGCATCAATAGCGAGAAGGTTTGCCGAAGAACCTGAATTCACGGCAATAGCGTTTTTTACTCCTATTTCTGAAGCATACATTGATTCAAATTCTTTTACTTTTTCACCTTGGGATATGCGCAATTCCAGCATGGATGAAAAAACCGAAATTATTTCTTCTTCGCCAAAAATGGGCCAACCAACTTTTACTTGGCTTTTTCCTGGAATAAATTTGGTTTTTTTTGCCAGATTTTTGGAAATTATTTTTTTAAGAAAGTTTTTTTCTTCATCGCTAATATTCACTTGACTTCACCTTTGCAATTATCATAATAATCGTAATACCATTTGAAAGTTTTTTCTAGCCCTTCATCCAACTTTATTTTCGGGATAAAACCAATAAGATTTTGCATTTTTTTAGTATCTGGACAACGCCTTTCCACGCTTCCCTCTGGCGATTTAACCTCAATTATTTTCGGATTGTATTTTGCAAGAGCCGTGATTTTTTTTGCAAGTTCTCCAATTAATATTTCTTCAAAACTGTTCCCTATATTTATTATTTGCATGTCGGTGTTTTTTGATTCCATAGCAAGACGAGTTGCTTCAACAGCATCAGAAATATAGCAAAAAGCCCTAGTATTATTAAGCCCGAAAACTTTGAACGGATTTTCTTTTTTATAAGCCCTTTCAACAAAGTTTGGTATTACATGTTCAAAGCCCATTCTTGGGCCATATATATTATGGTATCTTACGATTGTCATTGGAAATTTATGGATTCTTGCATAATTTATGAACAATAATTCTCCTGCAATCTTGCTTCCGCCATAGGACCATCTTGGATTGTAAACGTCGTTTATGCAAAGCTCAATGTTTTCTGGAGTCGGTATTTTTCCCCCAAAACTTGAAATTGTGCCTGCATAAGTTTCGGAAGACGAAGAGAAAAGAATTTTGCCTTTTTTTGTTTTTGAGAACCAATCCAGGACATTTATGCACATCAATAAATTAGTCTTTAAAACAACATCAGGTTTTTCATAGAAATATTTTGTGCCGTTAATTGCTGCAAGATGATAAACGTAATCGTATTTTTCAAAATTGGAAAATTTGTCAGGATTTGACAAATCGGCTTCTATGAGAGATGCATTACGGTGTTCAAATATTTGTCTTGTAAATTCGTCTTTTTTTGCCCTTGAAAAATTGTCGCATATATGCACTTCGTTTTTCAATTCTAAAAGCTTTTTTGCAAGATTAGAGCCTATGAAACCAGCTCCACCAGTAACAAGAATTTTACTCAAAACCTATGCCTCCATAAACTATATTACTGCGAATAATAATTTTTGGCGGAAATATTTGCCAACAATCAAAGAATACTGCTGGCTTATTCATTTTGCCTATCAAAAACTCAATGTCAAGCGAATTAAAAAAATTGTGATTATTGGCAAATATTATACAATCAGCACCATTGAAACCTTCTTCAACATTTACTGGAAAAGCTTTGAGAGATTTTATAACTTCTGGTTTTACTACAGGATCAAAACCGAAAATATTTGAGTAACCAAAGTTTTTCAATGCTGAAACCAAAGTTATGGTTGGCGATCCTCTCACATCGTCTGTTTCTGGTTTCCCTTTAAATCCAAAACCTAATACAAATATTTTTGCAGATTTATTTTTTCCAATAGAATTCAGCATATTATTTATTCTTTTGGCTACATGAATTGGCAAAAATTCGTTTATTGATCTTGCAGCCATTACAAGCTTTGGATTAAAGCCAACTGATTCAGCGACATTTGAAAGTATATAAGGGTCTTTTTCCAAACATGCGCCTCCAACAAACCCTGGCACTGGAATGTTGGATCTGGAATACCCTAAATTTGCGGCTTTAATAACTTCATTGGCGTCTATTGAAATTTTTTCGCATAGCAGAGCCACTTCATTAGCGTAAGCAAACACCATGTCACGATAAGAATTATTCAAAAGCTTTATCATTTCAGCCGCTTCAAGAGAAGAAACTTCTATTGTTGTTGGAGCTATTTTTTTGAAAAAATTAACAGATTCTCTGACACTTGCTTCATTCAAACCGCCTATTATTTGCGGAAGCTCCATTAATTCCTTAATAGCGTTTCCTTCAACAGTACGTTCTGGACAAAATGACAACAAATAATTTTTACCGCTTTTATCCAATATAGGTTTGACAATATTTCTTGAAGTGCCAACAGGAATTGTGCTTCTCATTACGACTAAACTATAATAAGCCATGTTTTTTGCAACAGCTTCCGAAGCAGAAACAATATAATCCAAGATTGGCTTGCCGTTTTTGTCAACAGGGGTGCTTACACAAATCACATATATGTCGCAGGATTTTTCTGGAAATTTGGTTGAAAAAAACAAAGATTTGCCAAGATTTTTCCTCATTAATGCTTTAAGTCCGTTTTCATGAAAATGAGGTTCTCCTGAATTAAGAGACTTGACAACCGATTCATTTATTTCTACACAATGAACATCAAAATTATTGTCAGCCAATACTGCACCCAATGTCAAGCCAACATAGCCAGTGCCAACTATACAAACAGACTTTTTCATTTTTTATCAACCTTGAAAAATTCAATTAAAATCAATTTCAAATACCTAAAACCGTCCTTTATAGTGCTCAATTTGCCTTTTCCGAAAACTCTTGGGTATTCTATCGTTGGAATTTCTGAAATCTTGTAACCTTTTCTGGCACACCTCATAGTCATTTGTATTTCAATATCAAAATAAACAGCGTCAGTTTTTATAGACTCCATGGCTTTTCTGGTTATTGCCCTAAAACCATTAACTGCATCAGAAAGATGCAAGCCAAAAAGCATATTTATCAACAAAGTAAAAAATTTGTTTCCTATTAACCTAATAAAAGTAGCATCATAACTTTTTGAGCCATTACCAAACCTTGACGCAATAACCATGTCATAGCCTTCATTGGCTTTTTCTAAAAGCTTTGGTATGTCTTTTGGGTCTTCATTGCCATCAGGACTAAAATAAACAAGCAAATCTCCTTTTGATTTTTCCAAACCAAGCCTGAATGCTTCTCCCCGACCCCTATTTCTTTGAGTTATTACTTTATAACCCATCTTTTTAGCCAATTCCGGAGTCCCATCAGTAGAACCGCCATCTATTACAATAATCTCATCAACCCATTTTCTATTAACTTTAGGCATTATTTTCTTGAAACCTTCAAATTCATTAAGAGTCAAAACTATAAGAGAAGTTTTCATAACAACAAAAATTCCAATGACAAAAACAATATAAAACAAATTAATAAAGCTAAAACAACAAAAAGGCGTGTAAAAAAAACCAAGTTGGCAAAAAAAGAAAAAAGTCAAGCCAAAATGACAAAAAAATAAACTTGCAAAAAAACAAACAAAAAAAATCAAAACTAAAAAAATAAAATAAGAAAAAACCAAAGACAAAAAAAACAGCTCGCAAAACCAAAACAAAAAAAATAATTCAAAAAAAAATGACTAAAAAAAATGGCTTGCAAAACAAAAAAAAAACAAAACGCAAAAAAAAATGACAAAAAAACAGCTCGCAAAACCAAAACAAAAAAAAACAAAAATTTGGCTAATAAAAAAAATTGAATTTCAATTGAAAAAAAATAAAATCGGCTTGAAAAACCAAGCCAAAGACAAAAAAATAAAGTTTTATTTTATCAAAAAAAAATCCAACTGTGTATTTTTAATGTGTATTGAAAAATATTATTTAACATGAAAATCCAGGAAATTGACAAAGCCATAATCATTATTTGCATTTCTTTGGCTATACTAATATCCCTGCCTGCTTTTACAGGATACTTTTTTGAACCGTCAGGGTATATTTATACTGGCTTTGATTGGCAGGACGACTTTCACTTGTATGCTTCTTACATAAAACAATCTGCAGAATCTCCAAAAATATTCATGGAAAACAGGTACACAACCGAGCCACAAAATGGAGTTTATGTTTTTTTGTATTTTTCACTATTAGGAACAATTTCAAATTTTACAGGAATAAGCATTCCATTAATTTTTAATATCGGAAGAATAGCAGTGATATCAATTTTTCTTTTTGCTTTATGGGTTTTTCTCAAAAATTTTTTTACAAATGAAAAAGAAAGGATAACAGCTTTTTTGATATGTTCAATTGGCGGAGGAATAGGCTGGTTTTTCTTCATATTAGAAAAATTTTTCCCTATATTTGAAAAAATAGCCTCAACAGACATAAATTATTCATTAGGATACAGCACTTTCGGTCACTTGGCTTTTCCATTGCCTTATATTGCATACTCTCTTTTCATTATTGTTTTCATTTTGCTCAAAAAATATTTTGAAACCAAAAACGCAAAATTTCTCATTGCCGCATTAATATCATATATAGCCATATTTTTTATACACCCTGCTTCAATAGCCGTTTTTTCTCTTTGCCTTGCTTTGATTCCAATAATCCCAATAATGGATTCACTTGACATTCAAAAAGCTTGGAAATACTTCAAAACAATGATTATTTTTATTCTTCCAGCTGGGCTTATAATAGTTTATCTTTTATTTGCATTAAACGACTATGCGTATTCAAAAAGCTTTGAAGCATATATGAGTTGGAAAAGAGCAGAACCATTATTTTACTATTTTATTGGCTATGGATTGCTAATTCCTCTGGCTTTTTTTGGAATAAGAAAAATAAGCAAAATCAACGGTTTTACAAAAGATTTTTTTTATGCTTGGCTTTTAGGCTCATTCATAGCCGCAATAAATCCTGACAAAGGATTAAAATTAATGTTCAGTTTGCACTTGCCAATTGCAATTGCGGCAACTTTTGGCATATTTTATTTGAAAGAAAAAATCAGCGAGGCAAAATTTCCATTATTTTTTTGGTTAGGAAAAAAAAACAATATAAGCAAAGCATTCACAACAATACTAATCATAATTATTTGTCTCTCTTCCCCTTTTATTATTGCCAAAAGAATATCAGATGTAGCAAACCCGGATTTTCAATCAAGCCCTTACATGAAAAAATCTGACTACAAAGCAATTCAATTTCTTGCAAAACAGGAAAAAGGAAACGTTATTTCGTCTTATAAAACAGGAAACAATATCCCTTATATGACTCATCACAAATCATATTTAGGGCATTGGACCGAAACTTCAAATTTGGTTGAAAAAAAAACAAATGTGAATAAATTATTCAGCGACAACACAAGCGAAGAAAATAAAATGAAAATACTTATTGAAAACAAGATTGATTATGTATTTTTCGGGGAAAACGAAAAAATGATTGGAAACTCGTTACCAAAATCAGTATTGGAAGAAATATATTCTTACGAGGATACAAAAATCTACAAGGTAAAAAGATAAAAAGGTTTTTTGGATGAATATCAAAAAATTTTTTGATTATGCAAGAATAATTTTAGGCGTTTTAGTTTTGTTGTTTTTATACTATTTTGTAGGTGTTGAAAATATTTTTAGGGCTTTAAGCGGTTTTGATTTTTTGTTTTTGCTTCCTGTTTTTGTTGTTTTTGTTTTGAGTGTTTTTTTAAGCGAGCTTGGAATCAGAGTTCTTTTTGATAAAAGATTGGAAATTTCAGAAGAGGATTTTTCAAGAGCGTATTTGAAGAGTTGGGCTTTAGGTTCTATAATGCCTGGAAGGTTGGGCGATTTTAGCTTGGCGTATTTTTTAAAGGAAAAAACAGGATTGAATGAAAGTGTTGCAGTGATATTTTTTGATAAGGTGATTTCATTAGTAGTTTTGATATTAATAGGATTTTTTGGAATCTTTTTTTTTAATGAACAAATAAGAGAAAAAATACTAATTCTTTTGGAGAATATTATTAACCAAACTATTGTGTTTTTTGTTTTTATTTCAGTTTTGATGATTTTATTTTTTGGTTTTTTATTGTTTATATATTATCAAAAAATCAGTGAAATATTTTCCAAACTAAAGAAAACCAACGAATTTGGAAAAGGTTTTGCTTTTACTATTTTTGATTTGGCTTCAAGAGAAAAAACGGCAGTAGTAATAAATTTTTTAATAACTTTAATAAAAATAGTTGTCCAGACGTTTGGGCAATGGTTAATTTTTTTTGGTTTAGGGTTTGAAACGGATTTTCTTGGGCTTTTAACAATATTTTCTCTAACAACAATAATATCATTGATTCCACTAACAGCAAATGGTTTGGGAATTAAAGAAGGAGCATACGCCTACTTATGTTATTTAATAGGTATTCCAATAGAAATAGCGGTAAGCTCAACAATAATAAGCACAGTAATAAACTATTTTTTGGTTTTAATAACCATATTTTACGTGAAACAAACAGAAAAAGAAAAAATTGACATATTATTTGTTTCAACAGCCACGCCAAGATTATTTTTTTCTGGAATTGAAGAACTCACATTAAGGCTTGCAAAATATTTTGAATCAAAAGGAAAAAAAGTTGAAATACTGGCAACTTCGCCAATCCCTAAAGAGTATTTTGTTCAAGGTATAAAAATAAAAGAAGTTGCAACTTTTGCGCCTAACAATGCTTACTATTTTTCTCCAGAAATATTTTTTGAAGTTTGGAAATCAAATGCAAAAATTATACATTGCAACGGATATAATAATTTGGTAACGCTTGCAGCAATACTTGGAAAAAAACAAAACCAAAAACTTGTTCTATTTGCAAACAGAACAGGAAGCAGGCTACTTCACAGAAAAATAATGACTTGGTTATTTGACATTTTTATGAATATTTTAAGTTATAAAATAGACAAGATTGTTGCAAGTTCTGAACCAGAACTTGAAAAATTGAAAAGAACTTTTTGGATTAACAAAGAAAGTAAGTTTTCCTTGGTGAGAAATGGGGTTGATAAGGAATTTATTTATTCTATTAAAGCAAACAAAAAAGAAAATTACATAATTTCTGTAGGAAGATTGGTTGAACACAAAGGCTTTGCACAGCTTATTAAAGGCTTTGCTGTTGTATCTGAAAAACTTCCAAAGTTGAAATTAATCATAATTGGCGACGGACCGCAAAAAAACGAATTGAAAACAATTGCAAAAAATCTTGGAATAAGTGACAAAATCAATTTTATGGGGCAAATTCCTTTTTCTGAAAGAGCTAAACTTTTAAGGTTAATAAAAAAATCAAAAGCGTTTATTTTGTTAAGCTCCTTTGAGGGTGATCCGCTCATAGTGCCACAAGCAATATATTGTAAAGTCCCAGTAGTTTTGTTTGAAAAAGGAGTTTTGGCAGATTATGTGAAATACAATAAATGTATTGGAGTAAAAAACAGAGAAGATCCAAACGAAATTGCAAATAAAATAATTTGGTGTTTGAAAAATCAAAAAAGTGCATTGCCAAAAACCAATGGAATTCCTTCATGGAACGAAGTGGGAAAAGAATTTGAAAAAATATATTTTGAAGTTCTTGAAGAAAATTAGGTAAATTTAAGTGTGAATATTATAAATAGATTGTTGATAGAAATATAAAACATGACTAAGTTGCATTTATGTTGTGGTTTTGATTATAAACCTGGTTTTGTTAATATTGACAATCTTTCTAATGGACCTCAGGATATTACTGCCGATTTAAATAAAGATTGGGTTTTTGCTAAGCCAAATTCTGTTGATTATATTTTTATTAAAGACGGGTTGGAGCATTTGGATTCTTTGGAGCATTTTTTCAAAGAAGCTGAAAGAATTTTGAAGACTGGGGAAAGCTTGAAATATGGGTTCCGCACTTTAAAAGTCCTTCAGCTTATCGTCTCACGCATAAACATTATTTTTCTTGGAGTTTTTTTAATGTTTTTCCGGAGCCTCATGATCCTGCACAAAAATTGAAAGTGATTTCAAACAAAATTATTGTTGAACCAAATGTTTTTCCATTTACATTGCTAAACTATATTGCAAATGTAAACCCAAAAATATGGGAAAGACTGTTTTATGTTTCAAGCATAAGAACAATACTTCAAAAACAATCAATTAACAAAAAATAAATAAGATTCTCTAAAAAAAATCAAATTTCAACTTTGACAGGTTTTGACAAAAAAGAAATGAAACCGGCCAAGGAAACGATAAAATAACCATTAAAAAATACTAGTAGAGAGAGTGCAACTGCGCTTTCCAAAGGCAAAGAGAAAATTGAAAACATGAAAATCATTACTGCTTCTCTTGTTCCAAGTCCTGAAATGCTTAATGGAACCAAGTCTGAAAGCGCCATTATTGGAAAAATCGCGATAATTGTATAAAATGGCGCATTAATTTTGATGGCTGATGCAAGAATAAAAAGCAATACTGCATTTGCAAGCCACATTATAATGCTTAATATAAATGAAATGGCAAGAATGGCTTGTTTTTTTTTGGTTGCCCTTATTGAAGAATAAAATTCTGAAAATCCTTTTGATATTTTTTCTTTAATGTTTTTTGGAATAAGAATTTCAAAAGCTGGTTTTAGCATCATTTTGACGTATTTTTCTTTTGTTAAAAAAACTGACAATGCAATTATTATAATCAACAAAAAAATAATTTGGTTTTGGTTTATTACCACAAAACCTGTTGTTTGTGAAATCCAAAAAATTGATATGATGCCGAATATTAGCAGTATAATTATATCAAAAAGCCTGTCCAAAAAAACCGAAGCCAAACCTAGAGAATTTGTCTTGCCTTCATTAACATACATTGCCCTGAAAAAATCGCCTATTTTGCCTGGCGTGACGTTGCTGAAAAAAAGTCCTGCAAGAATTGCCCTGAATGAATCTAATAGCTTTATATCAGCGCCCATTGAATTCAAAATTAGTTTCCATTTAAAGGCTTTTACCATTATCATTAGACAAAGAATTGCTAAATACAAAAAATACAAATTGTAATCTATGTTTGAAATAACAGCAAAAACTTTTTTGATGTTGATATTTGAAAATATTATTAAAAGCAAGGCAATGCTTAAAATAATTAAAAGCCAATTTTGTATTTTCATGGTGCACACTTATTTGTCAAGTCTTTCTTTTCTTTGTTCATAGAGCAATTCTTCTTGGACCAACCTGTTTCTTTTAATCAGTTCGGCAATCATGCCTATTATCATTATTTGGAATCCTATTATTAGGAAGAGAGCCGATAAAATTGCGCTTGGCACGTATGGAGCCACCATACCTGTTGAAATGAAATGAACTAAAATTCTTGTTCCGAAAATCAAGCCTATAAAAATAAGGAATCCGCCTATAAAAAAGAATATTTTCAATGGTTTATAATTCAAATAAGTTGTTAATATTGTTGAGCCTGCACGATACGCATAGTCGAATATGTTTGATATAAGCCTTGATTTGCCGTTTCTTTTTCTAAAATCAACCGGGACTTCCACAATAGCCAATTTTTTTTCTACGGCTTCAAGTATTGTTTCCTGGGTGTAAGTAAAGTTTGAAAAGACATTTATTCTGAGTGCGGCTTCTTTTGAAAAAGCCCTGAACCCTGTTTGTGAATCGGTTATATTTTCTCCTGTCAAAAAACTCATTAATTTTGAAACTATTTTATTGCCCAAATATTTTTGAATCGGCATGTACTCTATTGTGCCTTTGAACCTTGAACCCAAAACTATGTCGGCTTTTCCGTCAAGTATTGGTTGTACCAAACAAGGAATTTGTTTTTGATTATATTGCATATCAGCATCAGTATTGACTATTATGTCGGCTCCCAATTCAAGCGCATATCTTAATCCTTTTGAAAAAGTATATGCAAGACCACAGTTGTGCGCATTCCTTATTACTTTTGCACCAGCCTTTATTGCAACAGCACTGGTATTGTCTTCAGAGCCATCATCAACTACTATTATGTCTACTGAATCAATCCCTTTGATTTTTTTTGGTATTTCGCTTATTACTGCGGCAATTGTCTTTTCTTCATTATACGCTGGTATTGTTACTACCAATTTCATGTTAATAACACCATTTTATCATAATAAAAATATTACCATAAAAGGCAAACAAAAAAACATTGTTTTGGTTTGGTTATCAAAAAGAGCATTTGCAAAATTTTTTTGAATGTTTATATTATATTGTCAACCACCAATTATTTGAATTGAATTTTTGGCATATGCTTGATTCACGTTTGGCTTGTTAAATCAGAAATTAAAAAAACCGAAAATTCGTTGTATTCAAAAATCGGTTTGTAAGGCAAAGCTAAATCGTATTGGGAGCGATTGACAACAAGATATTTTGCGTTTGTTTCTGCAATGCATTTTATGCAACCTTCTTGTATTTTTTTCTGTATTGAATTTCTTTTTATTACTTCGTTCCAAGCATCATTTTGAGCTACTTGTATTTCTGAATCTGGTATAAAATGATTTGAACGGGCGTCATAAGGTATTTTATTTGAAATAGCGGCAATCCATCCTGCGCCTTTGGAGACTATGACAGCGGTTGAAAGTTGTGGGTCAAATTCGTAAAACTTTTTGGCAAACTGGAATTCTGATATAGTGGCTTTTGAACCAGACCTTGCATTAGCCAAATCTCCAGAAAGAAAAAACGTTGCGAGAGAAATTGCAAAAATCAAAAAAATAATTGCCAAAAAAGGAATTTTTTTAAGGCTGGAGTTGTAAAAATTGTTCCACTCGGAAGTTGAAAAGAAAAAGCCGGAGTAAAGCACTGCAAATATGCTGAAAAGTATAAAAAATTTGTCATTGTGTTGCAAACTTAATCCTGAAAATAAAATAAAGCCAATAAAAAGCATAATCGAATAAACAAATAGCAGGTTTTTCCAATTTTTTTTAATTGCAAATATTGCTGATAAAATAAAGAACAAAAGAGGGATTGGGCCTAACCAAAATGGCAAGGTGGAAACAACTCTCATAGATTCGTTAATGTTGAAATGCAACAATTGACTTGGTGCATTTGAAAAAACAACAGCATAAGTTCTTAAAAATGCTGGAAAAGCTACCAAGCCGGATAATAATGCAAAAAAACTGAATTTTCTGTCTGGAAAAAAGAAAAATTTTAGAACTAAAAAAAATGTTAATATTGTTCCGGTAAAAGGGTGCAAAATCAAGGTTGTTGGAAAAAAAAGAAAAGTTAAAGGATTTTTTTTCTCGAAAAAAAGCAGTGTTGCAAACATCATGGCAAAACTCGTTACAAATGGAAAAACCCCGTAATAAAAATTCTGAAAAACGAATTTAGAGCCAAAGACAAGCACAACTGAAAGCAAAGCCACTTGTTCGTTGTTGCTGATTTCTTTTACATAAACATAAACCAATAATATTATTGAAGCAGAAAACAAGACTCCTAAAAACCATATTATCAAATAATCTGGAATAAAGCCAAGCACTTCGGCGAATGCATTTGATAAAAGTGCAAAGCCTATTTGGTATGTGAATCTTATGTCTGAATATGGTGCGTATGTAAATGGAATTTTGTCGTTTAATATTCTGGTGTTTGTTACGTGAAGTACATCAGAACTTGCTGGAAAATAAGGATGAATAAAAATTAATGGATAGGCTACTAGTAAAAACATTATGAAAGAAAAAAACAGAGCAAGAAAGGAGAATTTTACGTGTATTGGGAATTTTTTTAGTAAAAAATAAGAAATAATTCCAGAAATCGGGATTACTATGATTGGCATTAAAGAGAATTGACCAATAAAAAGACTTATGCAAATTATAAGAGAACACCATATAATGAAGCCAAAAAATAGTTTTTCTATAAAGTTGTTCAAGTTATCTTCCTCGCAACAGTGAAAATTGTGAATCTTGACATGTCAAATTGCGAAATTATTTCAAAACCTTCGGATTGAAAAACGTTAGCTATTGATTTGGGTGAAAAATGGTTTATATGCCCTGCTTCGTTTTTGAAATATTCGTTGCCAAGCATGGTTCCATGGACAAAGCATTGTAATGCAAATAGCGGTTTCCACATGCTAAAAAAAGTGTCGTAAGGCACGGTTGAAATGCAAACACCGCCTTTTACAAGTATCCTTTTTATTTCTTTTATGGCTTCTCGATAATTTTCCAAGTGTTCAAGCACTTCAGAAATAACAACAATATTTACTGAATTGTCGTCAAAAATTGTCTTTTCCACAGGAGAACAAGAATATGCATAAAGCTTTCCTGCTTTTTTTGCTTTTTGAAGCATTTTCAAATTCAAGTCAACACCATAAACAGGGAGTTTATGCAAATTCCAATTTACTGTGCCACAACCCAAATCAACTATTTTATCTCCGTTTTTGTAATATTTCATTACGGTTTCTGAAAGAATTTTGTTTTTATTGGTGTGAAACCATTTTCTGACAGGGTTTTTTGATTTAAGCATGTCGTCATGAAAATCTGCGTCAAAATACGAGTAATCTATATCAACTTGTTTTTTTTGCATTTAATCAATAAGGAAAAATAGAATTTTTAATTGGAATCACAAGCCTAATCTGAGTTTTATAATGCTGAAAAACATCTTTAATGGGTCTAAAAATCCCACTTTGGAATCTGGATTATTTTCCCATTCGATTCCTTTTTCAATCATTTGAAGACCTGCTTTTTTCATAATCCAAAGAATTTGAACGTCAAACTCAAAGCCTTTTGAAATTTTGTGTTGCAATATGAGATTAACTGCTTTTTTTGAAAATGCTTTTGCTCCGCATTGCGTGTCTATTATGCCAAAACCAAACAAAGTGTTAGTAAGTATGCTGAAGCATTTGCCAAGAAAAACCCTG
The DNA here is from genome assembly GCA_964577555.1 of uncultured archaeon. Classification (GTDB taxonomy): domain Archaea; phylum Iainarchaeota; class Iainarchaeia; order Iainarchaeales; family Iainarchaeaceae; genus CABMIU01. The sequence goes on along the minus strand of CAZNZM010000006.1, from coordinate 30,907 downwards.
AACATTGGTTGTGGATTAATTATTTTTGAGTCCGGCATGGCTCTTGAACCTATGACCGCGTCATATTTTCCAATCATTGTTGCAAGCATTAATATTTGGCTTGGTTTTGTCGAATTGTCGGCATCGGCAAAGCATATTATTTCGTTTTTGGCTTTTTTAAAGCCTTCAATAACCGCGCCACCTTTGCCAGTATAATATGGCAAATCCATTACTTTCACGTTTTTGTTTTTCTTTTGAAATTTTTTAGCAATTTCAACTGTTTTGTCAGAGCAATTGTTTGCTACAACAATTATTTCATATTTGATTTTTTTTGGCGACAAAAATTCCAGATAACTATTCAATGTGGAACTTATCCTCTTTTCTTCGTTGTATGCTGGAATAATTATCGAGATGCTTTTCAAGCCACCAACTCTCTATCTGTTTTGCAAAAACTCAATTCTTGCCTTTCCAAGGCTTTCGAATGTTCCTATGTCATACCATTTTTCTTTGAATATCCAAGCGTATACTGGTTTGTGGCGCGACAGCCATTTTATGAAGTCCCCTGAATTGTCTGGCGGGTTTCCGGCTTCAATGAACGATTGTATCTCTTTTACGTCTTCTTTGGTGAAAATGTAGCATGCTGTTGAAGCCAGTGTCGTTTTTGGGTTTTGTGGTTTTTCTTCAAAATTTGTTATTTTGCCTTTTTGGTCTATTTCAACTATTCCAAATTTTCCGGCTACTTCTTCTTTTGAACCCATGTCTCTGCAAGCCACTGCGGAAAATTTTATTTTTTTGTAATAATTGTAAAAGCCTGAGAGTTTGTATTCAAAAAGATTGTCTCCTGCTATGACAAGTATTTCTTCGTCAATTTTTTTTTCTTTGATGGCGTAGTGCATGTCTCCTACAGCGCCTAAGCGGTCGTCATTTGAAGTAGTCATGTCGTTGATTATGGTTATTGGTATTTTACATTTGAAGCCATCGGCCCACTGTTCAAATGTAAGGGAAAATTTTTCGTTTGTTACTACAATTATTTCATTTATTTCCGGAATTTCAAGAATGTGATTTATTATGTATTCTATTATAGGCTTGCCTTTTATGTCAAGCAATGGTTTTGGCGTGTTTTTTGTGAGGGGCCAAAGCCTTGTAGCATATCCTGCGGCAAGTATAATCGCTTTCATTTTATCTTCCTACGCCAATATATTTGAATCCCAAAGATTTTAGTTTTTCTTTGTCAAGTGCATTTCTGGCGTCAATTATTATTTTGGATTTCATTTTTTGGCTTATTTTTTTGTAATCTAATTCGAGAAATTCGCGCCATTCTGTTATAAGAATAATTGCATGGGAGTTTTCTGCAGCTGTATAAGGGTCTTTGGAGAAAGTTATGTTTTGAAAAATTTTTTTGGCGTTTTTTTCGGCTATAGGGTCAACTGCAACGACTTCTGCTTTTTCCGCAAGCAAATCTTTTATTATTACTATGGAGCTTGCTTCTCGCATATCATCGGTGTTTGGCTTGAATGCCAACCCAAAAATCGTTATTTTTTTGCCTTTCAAATCAGGTATTTCTTTTTTCAGTTTTTTTACAGGCAATTTTTTTTGATTTTCATTTACCGTTTCTACTGCTTCAAGTATTTTGAAGTTGTAACCGAGTTTTTCCGCGGTTTTTTTAAGTGCGCTTACATCTTTTGGAAAACACGATCCGCCATAACCTGCGCCTGCGTTGAGGAAATGTTTTCCTATTCTTTTGTCAAGCCCCATTCCTTTTGCTACTTCTGTTACATCAGCCCCTACTATTTCGCAAATAGCTGCAATTTCGTTTATGAAAGAAATTTTTGTAGCAAGAAATGAATTTGAAGCGTATTTTATTAATTCGGCGCTTTCTGGGGTTGTAATGAGCATTTCAGTGTCCAATGGCTTGTAGAGTTCTGAAATTGTTTTTGCGGCTTTTTCATCTTTTGAACCTATTATTATTCTGTCTGGCTTGAAAAAATCATTTATAGCGGAGCCTTCTCTTAAAAATTCCGGGTTAGAGACAACTGAAACTTTGTGCTTTGTGTTTTTACTTATTATTTGTTCTACTTGGGTTGAAGTGCCAACAGGTACTGTACTTTTATCAACAACAATTAAAGGACCATTGGCCGCCTTTCCGATTTCCTCAGCGGCTTTGATAACATATTGCATGTCAACGCTGCCGTCTCCTTTTTCAGGCGTGCCTACTGCAATAAATACTATTTCAGATTGTTTAACTGCTTCTGAAAGGTTGGTTGTAAACGAAAGCCTGTTTTCAGAAACGTTTCTTTTAACCATTTCTTCAAGGCCTGGTTCAAAAATAGGCATAATGCCGTTTTGCAGTGATTTGATTTTTTCATAGTCTATGTCAACGCAAATAACTTTGTTGCCTAAATCGGCAAAACAGGCTCCTGCAACAAGCCCCACATAACCGGTGCCTATAATAGAAATTTTCATTTGAAAGACCTTTGAAATAGAAAAAAAATGCTTTCAATTAAATAATGAGTTTAGTTGGTTTATATAAATGGATTGGTGTGATGGGAAATGGTTTTTCAATAAGTTTTTATTAAGTAAAGTAGAAGCAATAAATAAATGCGTGGAAAAATTATTTTTTGTTTGAGCAGTAGTATTGAAAGAGTTTTATATTTTTTATATTTTGTCGTATTTGAAAAAAAAATAAATCTTGTTAGCAGATTTATATGAAAAAAATAATGCAGGCTTTTGTTTTGGCTGGGGGGCGCGGGGAAAGGTTAAAGCCTTTGACAAACAATTTGCCAAAACCTCTTGTCAATGTTTGTGGGAAGCCAATATTGGAATACAATATTGAATTGCTTGCAAATAACGGAGTGAAAGAAATTATTTTGGCTACGGGTTATTTGCATGGAAAAATAGAGGATTATTTCGGCAACGGCGAACAATTCAATGTCAAAATAATTTATTCGGTGGAGAATGAACCGCTTGGAACCGGTGGAGCCTTGAAAAGCGCGGAAAAAATTTTGGATGACAGATTCATAATGATTAATGGGGACAATATTGCAAATTTTGACTTCATTGAAATGCACAAAACTCATTTTGAAGAGAAGGCAAAAGCCACGATAGCCTTGGTACAAGTCGAAGACGTTTCAAGTTATGGAGTGGTAAAACTTGAAGGAAAAAAAATAGCAGAATTTGTTGAAAAACCGTTAAAAGAAAACGCGCCTAGCAATTGGGTGAATGCCGGGGCATATTTGCTTGAAAAAGAGGTTTTGAATTATATTCCTAAAGGCTTTAGTTTGATTGAAAAAAATGCTTTCCCTTCCTTGGCAATGGAAAGGAAACTTGCAGCGTATATGCATAAAGGTTATTGGTTTACAACAGATACTTTCGAAAGGCTTGAAAAAGCAGAAAATGGGTTAAAAAAGTATCTTGTAAAAAGGAATTAAAATTTTTAAATTGAAAATCCAGGATTCCACTATTGAAACGATTTTTTTTCAGATTATTCATTTAAAAGGGTTTTGTGCCTTTTCAAATTGGGTAATATGCTTGCAAGAAAATGGAAAGAATTAGTGATTGCTTTTTTTTGTTTTATTATTTTTCAATCTTTTTTTGTCTTTGCAACAGCAGAAAATGTTGTAATAAAAATTTATTCAGATACCAACCCTCAAGACGCTTGGACCAGAAATACTGCTGGAAAATTCAATTGGGACAAGGTAACCGAAGCCACATATTACCGTTATCAAATATCAAAATCTGAAAAACCTGGTGAAGACAAGTGGACAAACATAAAAACTAATTCGGTTTTAATTGAAAATTTGCCAGAGGGAGAAAATTATTTTATTTTGGAAGCTTGCAACGAAACAAAGAATTGTTTTGGGACTTCAACATACAAATTAATGATTGACAGGACTGGGCCTGAACAAGTCCAAGATATAACATTTTCAAAAAACAACGAAGGCGTGCTTATATTGTGGAAGCCTCCGGAGGACGTTTCAGGGATAAAAGAATACAATATTTACAGGAGTGTCAAGCAATACATAAACAAAAAAGAGTTCGGTCCAACTGATATTGGAGTAAAAAAAATTTTCGGAGTAAAAGAAACAAATTACATTGACACTGACAAACTTACGCAAGGAATAGCTTATTATTACCGAATACAAGCAATAGACAACGCAGGAAACTATGGAGTAATAAGCCCGATAAAAAAATTCTTGAACGATAAAAAAAATTGTGTTGAAAAAATCGAATTCTCAACACCTCAAACAACATATACAGGCACCTTGAAATTTAAAATTGTTTCAGACGTTCCAGTGGAAAATTCAACGCTTTTCATTTCAATGCAAAAAAAAGAGCTTGAAAAAATTTTTGAAAACAAGTTTTTTAATAAAGAAACGGAAGCAGAATATAATATTCCAATCAATTCTTATGGAACAGGAACCTTAGTGTTATTTGTAAAAAAACCTGATGGAACCGAGTGTACTTACGAAAAGGATTTTGAATTTGATACAGCAAAACCGGACATAAAAATTTTTGGAACAATTAAAGAAAGCGGAGAAAAATCGGCAAAAATAAAAGTTGTTGCAAATGCTTATGATGCTGGATTGGGATTAAACAAAATTGAACTTTTTGCAAACGGCGTTTCAAAAGGAAACATGGAATTTGTGGAGTCTGAAGAAAACGGCCAAAACATCTTTTATTCTCTTGATTTTTCGGCTGAGCCAAAAAATGGTTTGATTGAAGTAAAGGCAATTGCGACAGACATGGCTGGAAACTCAAACGAGCATTCAATTGTTATGAAACTTAATGAAAGCACGGAAACTAAAAACCAAGAAGTTGAGACAAAACCTGAAAACTATTCGGTTCATGTTTCAATTGATGAAGAGAAAAAAAATTATGCAAACGAAATTTTGTTATTTATAATAGTGCTGGTTGCATGCTTAACAGCGTGGGCGTTAATTTTAGGCAAAAAAATGGATTTTAGAAAAAAAACGGAAATAAAAGAAAATAAAACATCGGCTTTAAATAATAAGCAAGAAAAAAACAACATATCCAAAAAAAGCTATAAAGAAAACAAGAAAAATTAAAATGTCATAAAAAAAATAAAATATTCCCTAAAAGCAAAAAAATCGTTAACAAAAAAACAAGTTCACAAAAAAATGGCAAAAAAACGGCTCACAAAAAAACAAAACTCCAAAAATAAAACAAAACAAAAATTGTCTAAAAAAAACGCTCACAAAAAAAACAATTCAAAAAAAAACTAAAAAAAATGGCTTGCAAAACAAAAAAAACAAAAAAACAAAATAAAAAAATAATTCAAAAAAAAACTATTTCGTTGTTTTTCAACAAATTTATTTTTAAATCCTGGGAATAGTTGAATTTTTATAGTTTTATCAGTTTGAATAAATAATGGCTGAACAAACAATGGTTTGTGTTGCAGGAGCTGGACCTGCAGGGCTTGCGGCTGCAAAAAGGATACAAGAAAGAGGATGGCAAACAATAGTAATAGAAGAGCATCCAAAAATAGGCGAACCTGTAGCTTGTACTGGATTGATAAGCGCTTCAGGGGTTAGTGAACTTGGAATAAGAAAAGAAGTCGAAGACACTTTAGTGAATAAAATCCGAGGAGCCAGAATTTTTTCTCCTGGACAGGAAATGCTTGAAGTGAAGAAAAGCGAAACAGTAGCTTATGTAATAAATAGAGGTGAATTTGACAGGGCTTTGGCGTCAAGAGCAATTGCATCAGGTGTGAAAATAAAGACTGAAACCAAATTGATAGACATTAGAAATGAAACGGTTTTTGTTGAACACAAAGGCAGGGGAGAGCTTCTTAAAACCAAGGTTTTGGTAGGTGCAGATGGAGTGAATTCCAAAACAAGAAAAATAATCGGAATAAACACTGACATAAAAAATTATGTCCATGCCTATCAAGTTGTGGCAAAAGGCAATTTTGACAAGAATTATGTGCAAGTTTTTTTTGGGGATTATGCAAAAAATTATTTTGCGTGGGTTGTTCCGGAAAACGAGGAAAAGGCACGTGTAGGGCTTGCAAGCACTTCTGGAAACATAAGGCGTGACTTTGATATTTTTACAAAAGACAAAAACATTTCAGGCGAATTTTGTGATATGTGTAGCAAACTGATTCCATGCGGAGAACCTCTAAAAAAAATAGTGAAAGACAATATTTTGCTTGTTGGGGATGCCGCGTTTCAAACAAAAGCGACAACTGGCGGGGGAATAATAATAGGAATGCTTGCAGGCAACATAGCGGGCGACGCAGTTCACAAATTTTTCAAAGACAAAGAACCTTTGGAAAATTATGAAAAATATCTTTCAGAAATAAACCATGAACTTATATTGCATTGGAAAATAAGGCAATTCATAAACAATAAAAACGAAAATCAAATAGACGAACTAATAAGAAGAATGAATAAGGCTAATGTTGGGGAATTTCTCTCAAATTATGGCGACATGGACAAACCTTCAAAGTTTTTAGAAAAAGCAATGGCAACTCCTTCACTTTGGCGTCTATTTCCAGAAGCCATAAAATTCATTCTCACTTGATTGCATTTAAAAAACTATTAAAGCAACACTATTTCATGCAACGAGTTATAATGCATATTGACTTGGACTATTTTTATGCGCAAGCTGAAGAAATAAGGTCGCCGGAGCTTAAAAACAAGCCGATTGCGGTTTGCATGTTTTCTGGAAGAAGCGAATTTTCAGGTGCAATAGCAACTTCAAATTACATGGCAAGGGCTTTGGGTATAAAGGCTGGTATGCCAATATCCATTGCAAAACAAAAATCAAAAGAATTGGTTTTGCTCAAAGCAGACAGGCAATACTATGAACAAGTTTCAGACAGAGTAATGGACATAATAAGACAAAAAGGTGAAAAATTTGAACAAACAAGCATTGATGAAGCATATTTGGATATTTCAGAGTCTGTTAAAGGAAGTTTTGTTGATGCGGAAAAACTTGCCAAGGAAATAAAAAAAGAGGTTTTTGAAAAAGAATTATTAACTTGTTCTATTGGAATAGGTCCTAACAAATTGATAGCAAAAATGGCTTCAGAAACAAAAAAACCTAATGGTCTCACGGTTATTATTCCAAGCTATGTACAAGAATTTTTAAGAACCAAAAGCATTTCAGATTTGCAAGGAGTGGGGCCAAAAACAGTTGAAGAACTTGAAAAGCAAGGAATAAAAACAATTACTCAATTAGCAAAAACTCAATTGCCAAAACTTGTAGAACTTTTTGGGGAAAAAAAAGGAAAAATGTTGCATGAAAAAGCCAATGGGATTGATGACAGCATTGTAGAGGAAAAGGAACAACAACAATATTCAAGAATTATTACACTAAAAGAAAATACTTCAAACCCTCAAAAAATTTTTGAATATTTGCCAACAATTTCTTTTGAACTTGAAAAAAAATGCATTGAATTGAGAAAAACTTTCAAAACAATTTCAATTACCATTATTTCAAACAAACTGGAATCTTTCACAAGAAGTAAAACAATTGAAAAAGCATCACAAAAAAGCGAAGATATAATCAAAGTTTCCAAAAATTTGATAGAAGAATTTTTTTCGGAAAAACCAGGTTTTGTTGCAAGAAGATTTGGAATCGGAATATCTGGGTTATCAGCGCCAGAAAAACAAAAAAGCATTTTGGATTTTAAATAATTAAAAAATTAAGTAAGTTCAAAAAACTTTGGGAATTTAATTGACAATTCTGAAAAGGATTTCCTTCTTAAACACCCTTTCAACAACTCCGAATTCGTTAAAATGCTCGCAAACAATTATGTTTCCTTTGTAATTTCCTGCTTCAGCCATTCTTGAAAGGTAAATCGGAATTTTGACTTTAAATTTTTCAAAAGGCTTAAAATTATCAAATTTTTTCTTGTAAATGGTGTTAGTCCATAATGGATTAAAAGTTGCTTCTTTGGGCAATTCTATTTCAAGGCTTATTTTTTTTGATTTGTCATCTTCGTTCTCTATCTCAACAGAAAGTTCCAACTGAGTCTTGTTGCCCAATTTTGCTCGTAGTGGAAAAATTTCATTCCTTATTACCATGCCCAACTTTTCACCTTCAAATTATTTCAAAATCGTCAGTTGTTCTGCCTTTGAGTGATTTCATTTTTTCTTTAAGTTGAGAAGCTGAATCTATTTTTTGCGACAAAAATTCGTTTTTATTCAAATTTCCTCTTGCGCCAGATTTAAGGGATTTTTGAAATCTGTTTATTTCATCCATTGCGCCTTCATTCATTGAGCCTGAATACCTGCACCTTTCACAAGTCTCTTGTTTCAACGCATTTACTTTTATATCCATTGAACCGCATTGTGGACAATACTTGAACTTCATGATATTCATTACAATGCATGTATTAATTAAATTTTCTATAGAGAGATTTCAAAAAAAAATAGCCCCGCCCGGATTCGAACCGGGGTTTCGAGCTCCAGAGGCTCGCATCCTTTCGACAGAAATCAATTTTTCAAATTGTTAAAAAATTTACTAAACTGAATTTCTTTAGCCGCTAGACGACGGGGCTATAACTTTAATTTGCAATAAATCCAACCCTGCAACCTAGCTAATTTGCAGGATTACCAAAGATCCTAAGCATAAAACAAATTTTATAATGTTATCTTTTAGTTTGGAACGAGAAACTATAAAAAAAACGTGAAAAAAAACCAACAAAAAAAGACTCAAAAAAGCCAAGACAAAACAAAAAAAATCAAAACTTAAAAAAATAAAATTGCTAAAAAAAATACGGCTTGCAGAACAAAAAAACAACCAGCAAAAAAACACTTTTGGCTCTTCATGGCAAAAAAATCATTTGACAGAAACAAATTGCAAAAAAAATTGTTATAGTGGCCAATCCAAAAGTTATTTATTCAGCAACGCATTTTGTTAAGGTATATGGGTAAAGGAAATACTTTAGAGCTTCAAGAAAGGAGAAAAGCAATGGAAAAAATACTTGAGGAAATGCAGGTTAAAATGCAAGAAATAGATGGGATAAGAAAAGAGATAGAGAGAGAACAAAATAGTGGTGCAATAAGGCCTTCAGACTTGCTTGAAGAAATAAAAATTCCTAAAATTGAGATTATAAGGGAGCGTAAAGAAAAGAAAAACTGATTTTTGAGGGCTGAAATGTCTCTAAAATTTTCAGGCGCAAATGGAAAAATTATTTGCAAAAAGACCAAGTTTGCAAAAACTTTTTTTGAAAAATTTAAAGGATTAATGTTGGAGAGTGAAAAAAATTTTGATTATGCACTTATTTTTACACTTGGCTACAAAACAAGGATTAGGGCAAGCGTTCATATGTTGTTTGTTTTCTTTCCAATAGACATTATCTTTCTTGACGAAAACAAAAAAGTGGTGGACAAAGCAACATTAAAACCATGGACTTTAAATTATACTCCAAAAAAACCAGCCAAATATTTTATTGAATTGCCAAAAAAATTGGGGAACAAAATAAAAATAGGGGATAAATTGAAATGGTGACTAAAAGCACAAACCAAATAAAAATATTTCGTTGATTGACGTAATAGTATGGGTTTGTCGGATTTTGAATCAGCAGAAATAGAGAAAATACTTGGTTGGCGGGTCTTCAGTCCTGCGGAAGAAGAAATAGAAATAGTGGTTTCGTCTTCTGAAGAAAGGGACATAACAAGGCTTAGAAACGGAAAAACTATTTACATTCAAAAATCAATTCCTTGTCTAAGCTTGGACGAAGCAAGGCTTCTGAAATCGGCATTGCAAGTATTCAGGGATTCGGGAAAAATTGTTGCAGAAAAAGGCGCAAGCGAATTTTTTATACAATATTGCAAATCAAAATGGCTGGACCTTGAAGACAACCAAAAAATTTACTTAAAAAGATGCCTTTCGGAAATGGTTTCTTCTCATGGAATACTTGGTGTTTTTCTTTGCGATCCGTTGCTGGAAGAAATAGCAGTCATAGGGCTTGGCAGAGCCAAACCAATTTATGTCTTTGACTCGAATTTCGGATGGCTTGAATCCAATATTTACTTTTCAAGCGAAGAAGAAGTCAAAAACATAGTTAATGCGCTTGGTTCAAGCCTTGGCAGGCGGGTGACTCTTATGAAACCCAAAATCAATGCCAGCCTTCCAGACGGTTCAAGACTCAATGCATGCATGAACCCAATAACTAATTCCGGACCATCTGTTACGATAAGAAAATTCAGGGCAAACGTGCCAACTCCTACAGAAATCATAAGGCTTGGCTCCGCTTCCTCTGAACAAATGGCTTTCCTTTGGCTTGCAATACAATCAGATTGCTCAATAATGGTGTGCGGCAATACAGGTTCTGGAAAAACAACTTTGTTAAACAGTATAATGAATTTCATTCCGGAAAACGAAAGAATTGTAATAGTTGAAGAAACACCGGAAATATCAATCATGCACCAGCATTGTATTAGAATGAACACCGCTGAAGGAATAGAAATAGGCATGGCTGAGCTAGTGACAAACACTTTAAGGATGCGACCAGACAGGGTTATTGTAGGGGAAATAAGGGACAAAAAAGAAACACTGGCTTATATAGATTCCTTGCTTGCCGGGCAAGGAAAAGGAACTTATTCAACATTCCATGCACAATCAGCAAATGAAGCGATAACAAGGTTAATCAAATTAGGGGCAATGCCAATGGATGTAGCAGCATTGGATTTGGTGTTGACACAAAAAAGATGGACGGTTAACCAAGAAGGAAGACATTACGAACAAAGAAAACTAATTGAAATAGCGGAGCCTTTAATGACAAAAAATGGAATCTGTATAAAAAAAATTTTTTCTTATGACTTCAAAAAAAAATCTTTCAAAATCAAATCAATTGGACAAAAAACGATTGAAAAAATATCAAATTCTTTCAACATGCCGAAAAAAGAAATAATAAATGAGATTGAAAAAAGAAGCAAATTCTTGGAAACATTACGAGGAAAAACTGGGGAAGAATACTTCAATTCAATACAACAATACAATGAAGGTTGAAAAAAAATGAATTTGAAAATCGAAAGCTCTTTCAAAAAATCAATTCTGGCTTTTATAATTGGGTTTTTGGCGTCCGAATTATTCTTTGACGATATTTACACATCAATAATTATAGGAATAATTTGCATGACAACAACATTCTTTTACTTTTTTACAGAAACTGAAAGAAAATTAAGGCGTGATGCAGCAGAAATTGAAGCACAACTTCCTTTTGCACTTATGCAACTTAGCCTTGAACTTAACATAGGCATTCCGCCGGACAGAGCTTTGGAAAGGCTTGCCGAATCAAAATACGGAAAATTTTCAATACTGCTTGGAAATTGCATTTCATCCGCAAAAGCGTCCGGTGAACCGCTTAAAGAAATGCTAGCCAAATTTGCCGCAAAATCAAATTCAAAAATTGTGAAAAGGGCTTTTGCACAAGTAATTTCAATTTATGAACACGGAGGAAAAAAACAAGGTTCCGGCATAAAAAAACTTGCAATGGAATTGTTAAGTAGAAAAAAAGCGGAAATAAAAGAATACACTGGAAAAATGTCCGCACTTTCACTATTATTTATAGTAATTTCGGCAGTGGTTCCTGCGCTTTCAATTTCATTCATAATAGTGGGAAGTTCATTCATTGATTTTTCAATAAATGGAAAAATGATTTTGGCTTTGACAAGCATCATATTTCCTTGTATTGACTGCGCAATATTGCTTTACATAAAATCGATTGCTCCTTTAGGAGGAAATTGAAATGTTCAAAACAAGCAAGGACGAAATTATTTCTGGTGTTTTATTTTCAATAGCATTCTTAATTATCGGGATTGAAATATTTAAAAGCGAAAAAATAATCATGCTTTCAATAATTGCATTATTTATTCCATTGGCATTAAAGCATCTGAAGTTTCAATTGGCTGAGGAAGAAAGACAAAGACAAATAGAAGATGAAATTCCAGACATGTTGCTTCTTGCATCTTCAATTCCTGACAATGCAAGAATAGACAAACTAGTTGATTTTATATCAAACAACTCTAATGGCCCATTAAAAAAAGAATTCAATCTGGCGAAAAACAGAATTGAATTAGGAATGCCGCCTGAAGAAGCACTAGAAAAAATTTCTGAAAGAAATTCTTCAAAAGGGCTTTCAAGGTCTATTGGAATGATAATAAATTCAATAAAATCTGGCGCGGATATGAGCAAAGCATTCAGGGAAACAGCCGAGGATTTCATTGAAACAAATTCAATAACAAGGGAAAGAATGGCTGCAATGTCGCTACAAAAATACACAATAATAGCATCATGCATAATAGTTCCGTTTGTGTTTGCAATGGTTACAAGCATGGTTTTCAAAATGGATTTTTCAGGAATAAATGAATTGGGAATAGGAGCAAACGAAGTTACAAGAAAAGAACTTCTGAATGCTGCAGAAATTGGAAGCATTATTTACATAGCGGAGTTTGCCATTATATCTTCAATTTTTTTAGGCTTTCAGGAGAGCAGGCCAAAAAAATCATTTTTATATGCGATTATTCTTTTAATAGCAGGTTTTATTGTTTATTTTTTTATAAAAGGGTTCTAAAAAATCAAAAAACAAATTTAATTCAAATTAAAAAACTATTAAAAAAAAATTGGCTCAAAAAAAAGCTATATGGAACAAAAGAAATAAAAAAAGAGCAAAAGACAAAAAAAAAGAAAAAGTAAGGGGTGCCCCCCTTAAAATTAAAACCATGTTAAAGGTTTTCATTTCATTGCTTTTTTTATTTCGGCAAATATTTCTTCAGCGTGATCTTTCAAAGCCAAGCCAAACCCGATTGCAAACGTAAGCATTACGCCTGCAATAACAACAAGAATTGTGTTTTGGGCAAAAGTCACATTAAGCCCCAATTCTCCAAGAGCTAAAACAGCAAAATAAATTATTACAAAATATTTTGCTCCTAAGCCAAGGAGTTTAGAGCTTTCAGCTTTGAAAGAACTCACTTCTTTTTTTGCAAGTTCTGAAACGAACAAACCTATTGCCATTATTATTATTGCAGCTATGAGATGCGGAGCCCATAAAGAGAACTCCAAAAGAAGCCTTGCAATAACACCAAGCTGAACTACCTCAGCTGCATTTGCGACAAAAGCTATGACTATGTACCACATAACCAATTTGCCGCAAAGTTCTGCAATGGTTACTTTGCCAAGAGGATGGGATTTTGAAAATTTTTCAACCATCTCGTCCAACTTGGCTGTTTCAAGAACTTGTTGAACAAATTTGCCGATTATTTTTCCGACCAAATACCCTAAAATAATTATGAGTATGGCCGCAAGCAGACTGGGAATCGCCAAAATAAACGAATTCACAGACTGGACTATTGGATCTAATACTGTTTGTTGTAATGCCGTAGTTATATCAACCATATTTATCGGACTGAATAATGGGTTTAACAAATATAAATTATTTTCGCTCAAAAAAAATTTCGGCAAAAGCAAAAACATCGTGGAAAAGTATATAAGTTTTAACCACCTAAATGTAAAAAAGATTTTTTATGAAGATTGAAGCAAACTTTGTAGAGTACAAAAAGAATAATTTTAAAGATTATGTTTTGATTGAAGGTTTTCCAGGAATGGGTTTAGTTGGAACTATCGCCGCAAAGTACCTCGTGGAAAAGAAAAAATTTGAGGAAGTTGGATATATTGATTCAAATTTATTTTCTCCTATTATAAGGGTACAGGACAGCATGCCTGTAAGACCAGCCAGAATTTATGCGGATAAAAAAAAGAAAATAGCAGTATTGATTTCTGAGCAAGTGTTGCCAAAAGAAGGCACTTATGTAATGGCAAAAAAAACAGCTGATTGGATAAAAGAAAAAGGAATAGTGGAACTTATTTCTTTGTCAGGGGTCAACGCCCATGGCGACACTCCGAAAAGCCATATCATATATGGAATTGCAGCAAACGAACTTTCAAAACCACTGCTTAAAAAATATGGGTTAAATGAAATAAGCGAAGGTGTAACAACAGGAATAACCGCACTTATACTGCTTGAATTGAGAAAATATAACATAAAAGCAATTTCAATACTTGCAAATGTAAATCTTTCTGCGGATTACAAGGCTGCGGCGGAAGTTTTGAAAAAGCTTAATGAAATACTTGGTTTGGAATTGGATGTGCAACCTTTGATTGATGAAGCGCGCGAAGTTGAGAAGCAGTTTTTAGAGCAATTACAAAGATTGCAGCAAACAAAGGACAACGCTGAAAAGTTTGAAAACAAAGCGCCGGTTATAACATAAAAATCATATTTTGCGTTTCATTCAAAGCAAAAAAAAACAGGACATTAAAAAAGATTATTTTATTTGCAACTGAAAAAAAACAATTTTGGAGCTGTTATTTGACAAATCAGTCAATCAAACATGATTTAAAATCCAATTCTAAAAGAAAGAGTCATAATAAATTAGACAGAAATTTTTATTGAAATAAATAAGTTTATTAAACGAAAAATCCAATTTTATAGCATGAATAAACAATTGATGATTTTCCTGGCGGTGCCAATAATTCTTGTTTTGGTTTTGGGAATAATTTTTTTTATAAACCAGCCAAAAGTAAATCCTATTCCTTCTTATGAAAAAACCGTAAAAGTTAACGGGGACGAATATCCTTTGGAAGAATATTTAATGGATGAAGCGCCTTTAGCCCAAATCAGAAACGAAAAACCAAAAGACTTCAATTATTTTATTCCCATAAAACTCTCGGATTGCCTTGCAAAGTCAATTGAAACAAGGGACAATTGTTATTTGACATATGCTGCAATAAGTGGAGACCCTGCCGGGTGTTCCAGTATAAATGACATTACTGACAGAAGTGATTGTTTTATGCGTATAGCCCAATTAACAGGGGAAAAATCGTATTGTGAAAACGTAAAATTTGGAGTTTCACAATGCTATATTGATGTAGCAATAAATAGCGGCGATGCAAGTCTTTGCAGTTGGGGGGATTATGAAGTAAGGCAATGTTATGAAGCATATAAAACGAAAAACCCCAATAATTGTGCTGAAGGCGATGACAGAAGGCTTTGTGTACAAGCAATATTTGACAATAATTCTGAATTGTGCCAAAATATAATGACCTTAGACAATTATTGTTATTATTCTGTTGCAACCGACACAAATTCACCTTCATTGTGTAATAAAGTAAGAATTCCACAAATAAAAGAAAATTGTTTTTTCGAAATCGCGTTGACAACAAATAATCCTGAAATTTGTGAAAATCTGGTTGAAACAAGAGACAATTGTATAGCATGGATAGCCTACAACACTGGAAACAAACAATTGTGCTACAAAGCTGGAAAAGAAGCGCAAAGTTGCATAGAAGATGTGGAAGAATTAGGCCCAATATAATTATTGGCAATTGGCTGATTAATCAAATTTTTTAACAAAATAATAAACAAACAAAAAAACTATTTTAGAAATTCTTTTTACAAAATACAAAATTTTATTCTTAAAATAATTATTCAACACAAAAAAATTCTAAGTGTTAGTGCTTTGAACTTTCTTGGATTATTTTATCAAGCTGATTTTTTCTTGTTTGCAATGCACCAAAGCCTGAAACAATTAAAGAATCTTGCGGGTAAGAAAAATGGCTAAGAAATTTTTTTTGAAGTTCATAAAATTCTGTAACAAGTCTTGAAAAATGGTGTTCTTCTTCATGGCTAATTTCTTTATGAGCTCTTGTTTTTTGCCAAAGCTGATATTCAAAATTATCAAGTTCTCTCTTTTTATCCATTAAATTTCTTCTATCGGTATAAAACCCTAATACTGCTTCTCTTTGTTGTTTTGGAATAATTTCTTCAATTTTTTGTGCAAATTGCGGTTTTTTTTCTATTATACTTTGCAATATTAACAAGTATTGATGAGATCTTTCAATCTCTAAATGGGTATTAGTTGATGGGGTAAGCATTTCCTTAAATTGAGGGTGAGAAAATATTCCTGTAGCTTTTTTAACTGATATGCTAGATCCACTTTTTCTTTCAATTCTTTCAAAATAGTTGTTTATTTCTTGGTTGCATCTCGCTGCCTTTATTGCATTTAAAGTTGAAACAACTACCCCAAATGGATTAAATAATTTTCCAAACAGATTCAAACTACCCTTAACAAAATGCCCAACCTCGTGGCCAATTTCTTCGAAAAAAATTTTGGGAGCACTAGTTGGAAGCTTTTTTCCATGACCTCCAGAATGCATAATTAATTATTAATGAAATACTTTTTAATAAACAATTATTAACAACTCTAAAGCTTTCTGGAAGTAACTTTTAGGCAATTAAGGTAAATTTTTTTAATTAAAGTCTTATAACAATAGTTTGTTTTTTAATTTATTCAGGGTTTTTTGTTTTTTGTGGAAGAAACATAAAATGTTGCGATTAGAGCCAAGAATATTATTAGTATCAAGTATTTTGCTTCTGGAAGCGATGGCAAATCCAAAAGTTGTTGGTCTTTTTTGCCTAAATCAACGTTTAGCACGTTGCCTTGTGCAGTAGCCGTGACTTCGCCGTTTGGCGCTACTTTGGCTGCTATTCCTTCGCGGAATGCTTCAATCAAAGGCAATAATTGGGCGTTTTCGGCGAACCATAATCCTTTTTCTGGGTCGTAATAGAAAGAGCCGTTTTTTCCTTGTGCGGAAATAAGATTTTCTGGTTTTCCTTTATCAAACGAAATTGTCGGGGCTCCGTCTTTTTCTCCGAATTCTATTGTGTGGGTTTGGCCGTCATCGGTTTTTATGGTGAGCCCGTTTGGTGTTTGTGCTATTTCGCCTACATAATCTGTTACTTTTCCTGTTTCTTTATCTATAACGCGCAAATGATCTCTGCATTTTCCATCAGGTCCTTTTTCTGCGGAAATAATGTATCTCTTTGTTGGCGTTTCAAAAACAGTGAAAGGTCCGACTTTTTCCAAGGCTTTATTAAAGCTGTCAACTTTTGCAATTTTTAAATCTGAATTTGGGTCTGCAAGAACTTTGAAATCTATTACTGGATCTTCACAGCCTGTTTCTTCGTTCATTTCCCTTTTAAGTTTTGTGGAAAGCCCTGTAACATCATCCTTGTTAAGTATTGCATTTTCATGGTGCTTTAACCATGTAAGGAAACATCCATTGGGTTTTACAACAATTGAACCGTTGGCAAAATGCAAACTTTGGAGTTTTCCTACAAAAATGGGGCTTCCAGAAATAGTATTCAGATTAACATCTTTATTAGCAGATATCGTAATTTTTGTGTTTTTTCCTTCAACAACTTTTCTTGGCACTCCTTCTGCTATTATTCTATCGTCAAAAGGTTTGATGTTTGGATAAGTGTCAGTAACAATCACATCAAGGTTGCCGAAAACATCATTAAGAATGTCTGAAGTAAAATTTAATCCTGTTTGATCAAGCACTCCTTTTTGCAGGCAATCCAATAATTCCTTGTCAAGCACCTTTACATTGCCTTGTGCACTAATTTCAAAAACTATGTTGTTTGTATTTTTGAGGCAAGCCTCAGTTACTGTGTAAGGTATTTCAATTGCAGGTATGTTGAGGTTGGTATTGATTAGTCTTACATTGTCAGGGCTTGAAACTATGGGTTTATTTCCGTTTTCATTTATTTCGCCTTTTGCAAAGTCTATTCCTACTTCGCTTCCATTAACTCCTGCAACTTTTTCAGAGCCTTGTTGTTTATAAGTTGCGGCTCCTATTTCACATCCTTCGCCACACCAAACATAAAAAAGTTCCCTAGAAAATAATTGACCTGAACTCATACCCTGCAATTTCAGGTTTGCTTGAACTAAATCATTGTCCTTTGCATTGCCTACTAAATTGTCAAGTTCATTTCCAAGGTTTTCTGCGACTTCTGTAACAGGGTTTGAAGAATCGCTCTTGAAACTGTCTACAAATTTTTCTTTGAAGTCTTTTACTAATTTTGAAACTTTTTCAGTTGACTTTTCAACCGAATTGGATTGTTTGTTTTTGGTTTCTTTAACAGGAGCAAAGTAATGCGCGTAATAACCCTGTTCAGCATCTACACAACCGCTTAATTGTGGTGCCACGGCAACTTGTATTGCAATAGTGCTGAAAATTCCTGCCCAAAAAAATGCGCCATAAGTTATGCTTTCCAAGCCTCCCAACATAAATCCTATTCCTGAACTTTTATTTTTGAAATCAGGGGTTATTGCATTGTATATTCTGCCAAACTTCACTCCAGCAAATTCAAGGTTTTCAACAGCTTCTTTGCAGGTTTTTTCTTTTGTTTTTCCTTCAATGGTTTTGACCAGGTCTATGGGTTCGCCTTCTTTGCCGCCGCTTTTTCCTATAAGATTGGTGTGGCTTGCAAAAGCTATTAATGTTTGCCCTTTGTTCCTTGCTTTTTCAGTAACAGTGTCTTCAATTATGTAAGAATCTATTTTTCTGTTGCCTGCAAAAAAGAATGGCCTAAAATCATTCATGTTTTGGCTTTTCACAACCATTGTACAATCAACGCATTCATCGTCGCCTGTCAGATAAAACGCCAAATTTTCGGTTTCGCTTCTAAGCTCGTTTTTTGTCAAAGCATCATAAAGGTTTTTTATAGGATTGTATTTTTCTGATAATTCATCAAGCACAAGTTTCCAAGGTAGCTTGTTCAAAACCTGAATAAACAAGTCTCCTTGGTCAGAACCTTCGTTTGCAAAAAAGTCTATATATGCGTAGTGATAAATTGGATGTTCTCCAATTGAAAACTTCAAATCGTGCCAAGTATCAGGCAGCATATACATGCTTAATCCTTCTTCGCCAAAACCTTTTTTTGCCCACCAATAAGCAAATGGCAATGCCGTGAGCCTTGCTCCTCCCTTAAAAGTAAAATAGCTTCTTACAAGCTCTTCTTCCTGGGCAAACAATTTATCCAATGCATTCCAATATCTTCTTGAAACCCAATTTCTGGATTTCAATGAGGTGAGCATTTGTTCTATGTTATAAACTCCAAATGCAAGATTTGCATTTGTGCCTGTTCTCGCGTTGTCAATCCTTGAAATCATGTCAATTGGACTTAATTCACCATACTCTTTCCAATTGCCTTCAAGAACTTGAGCGTTGGTTGAAAGCCTGTTTTGTATGAAAGTTGCAGAAGATGAATTATATGGGATAGCCCTTCCAGTATCATCACGTATAAAAACCCTTTTTCTTGTCCCTGAAGGAGCCGCGGCTTTTATATTGCTCCAAGACAAACCTTGAGAACTGGAGATTTGATTAGGGTCAAAAGTATAAAGCACAAGGTTATCGCCTCTTGTTTCAAAAATACTTGAATATTTATCAATATACTTTTCAAAATCTTTGAAAGTACCATCATTTCTTAGTTTCAACAATATTTGTCTTAAGTTTCTGTGGTCTCTGAACAAATCAATTATTTCACTGCTTCCGTCAGGAGCATAAAATCTTACTCCTTTATCAAATAAAGCAACGTAATTATACCTTGCAATCCATTCTATATAATCAGCACCCAAACCTTCATCATAATAATCATTCATATAAGTTATCATCTTACGCCCATAATTCAAATATTTCTCTCTTACAAAAGGATCTTGCAATGGATACTCGATTCCTGATTTTCTTGCAGCATCATATGCTTTAGCATATTCTTGTCTGGCGGCTTTAACATCAGCCAAACCAGCCCTCATTAATGCACGCATGTCTTTGAGCATTCTTACAAATTCGGCTTTTTGCTCCAAAGTCTTAATGTGAGACAAAAAACCTCCTGATTTTGATACTTCCCCCCACCAATGTTGAAATGCTTCAGTTTTGAAAATATAATACCCAGTACCATCAGGATTACCGCCAATAGTTTTTAACCACCAGTCTCTCCAACCTGGATACTTGTCAAGTTTTGTATTTATTTTTTTTACAAGTGACTTATAAAGATGCTGTTCTGGTTGAATAAGTTTCACTCTTATTTGGTCAAGTAGTTCTTGATATTTTTCCCTTACTCCTGAAAAGTAGCCTCTTGCTCCTGTCCAATTAAAAAGTTTCCTTGTTTGGTATAGCAAAGAAGGCCCAAAAGTAGATACTACCATTTCGCTTGACATCCATGAATTGAAATATTTGTCAAACAATGAATAAGTGCTTATAACACAAGCATCATTCATGCAATTTTTTTGCATTTTGGCTTCAAACCAATCGGAAAGTATTGAATTTGGTATTAATATTGTTTCAAGCCTTTTCGCGCTTTTTACTTGGGTTTCATCAGTGGCTTCCCTCATGGCTTCCCTAATTGCTTCGTTTTCAACTTTGGTTAATCCGTTTATGTCTTTTTCGCCGCTGAACCATTTTGAATATATTTCGCCTATTGCTTCTTTCATGGGTTTTAAATCGGCAATAATTCCTGATCCAGAATTCCTGTATTTCAGATTTTTATTGGTTAAAGAACAAGCAGGCAAATCTGGGTCTTTGCACACTCCTGCTCTCAAAGAATCTTCAAGAACAACACCTAACGCGAAAGGGCCTTTTAGAATATTATTCAAAAAAGGCGAGGCTTCTTCCGGCTTGAATTTTTTATTTGGAACGCTTACCTTGACAGCTTTTTCTTCATTATTAGGATCCTGCACGACAATTTTGTCTTTATCAAGAGACTTCCTGTCATCATCTGGAAGAGTATTGCCTTTGATTTCCTTTCCAGTATAACCTGATTTCAACAAATCAATAACATTTTGGGCTTCTTGCGGTGAAAGAACCTTTGAAAAACAAGCAGGGCCAATAGGGACTTCTGAAGGCTCAGCAAATTGTGCAACAAAGCCATTCTTTCCAGGCATATTATAAGAATTTGCAATTACCGGCTCTCCAATTAATGGAAAAACAAATAAATAAACGAATAAAATTGAAAATGCAGTTTTTCTATTCATGCAACCACGACAAAAAAAACATTTAATTAATCCATTAATTAATCAAAATTATTTAACAAATAATAGTTGGTTTACAGGCTATTTATTTGTTTGCATGGAAATTTATTGGCATTTCTTGCATTGACCAAAAAACAACAAAAAAGTTTTTGACAAAAAATACAAAAAAAATAATCGTATCGCAAAAAATAGTTAATTCTGAATCAAAAAAACAAAAAAAAGAAAAAATCTGACAAAAAAACATCAAAAAACTGCTCACAAAAAAATGAAAAAAAAACAAAACTTCAAACAAAAAAAAACAAAAATTGTCTAAAAAAATGGCTCACCAAAAAAAACAAAATCCGACTAAAAAAAAGAAGCAACAAAAAAAATCTTTCGCAAAAAAAAGTAAGCCAAAGACAAAAAAATAATTTGTATTTATTTTAAACTAAAAAAAAAGCAACGCAAAAAATAAATTCTAAAAACCGAAAAAAAGCAAGTAAATAAAACCGACTACTGATTCAGGGATTATAAAAAGAATTACAAAAGAGGAAAAAATAGAAATTGCATAAACAGTAAGAGCCAACACTAAAATTCTCGGAGCTTTTTTCATTTTTTGCAAAAAGAAAGAATGCATGTAAAGACCAACAAGTTCCAACGGCATTAAAAGCAAAGAAAGAACAAGTGCTGAAAAAAACACTTTGAACGCATTATAAAGAAATGCCAAAACAATCGTGCCAAAGGAAATGGCAACAGTAGAAGGTATTTCGCCAAGCGATTGTTCGCGAAGCGATTCTATAACCGGGACAAAATAAACAAAAATAAGTCCTATTGAACATATAAAATAAGTGGTAAAAAAAGCGCTAAAAATCCAATTCCATTTGAGTTCTTTCTCAATTTTTTTTCTTATGATCGAACCAAGCAAAATCAAGAAAAAAAGAGGAATTGCAACAAAAAAACTTCCCTTTAGCAAGGACACAATAGAACCAAATATTACTTCAAACACTGAAACAGGCATAAGACAATAATTTATTAAGTTCTTTAAATATGTTTAGTGCAGGCATGATACCAATACCTGTTACAACTGCTATTGAAACTTGTTTAGCAGCATATGTCCTTATCGGAGGACAAAGCGTCGGCTACCTTTTTTTGCGCTCCGGCTGGCCAAAAATACGCAAATTGGAAACAGAAACTAAAACAGGGTGGGGAATAATAAGCGGAGCAGGATTCACAATTTCCACCATAGCCGTAGCAACAGCAGTAACACTGACTTTTCCAAACAACATAACTTTCATGGAAATGCTTTTTATAGCGCCAATATGCACTATTGCCACTGGCACTATAATTTTTTCCATCAAAAGAAAATACTTCGGAAAAAACAAGGTAATAGTTTCAGTGCCAAAAAGAGCATTAGTCGCAAACCTTATTGTCAAAAAAGCAATGGAAAAAATACCTGAAGAAGATTACATAAAAGACATATTGATTGAAGGCATAAAAACACCAGTAAACCCAGCGCAACTGTCAAACCAAACCGAAAACCAAATAGAAGTTGAAACATTTGAAACACTTGCAGAAACGAAACCGGAAATGCCTGAAGAACTTACAGAAAGCCTCAAGAAAAAAATCAAAGAAAATACAAAACCAATAATAAACAAACCACAAAAAAACATGGAAAAACCAATACTAGAAATTGAAAAAAAACCTAAAAATCAGCAAGAACAAATATTAATAACAACAGAAAAACAATCTCCAAAAGAAGAACCTAAAATACAACCAACAAAAACCCAAGAAAAAACAAAAAACGAAATTAAACAAACAACACAAAAAACACCGAGCCAAAATGCAACAAAACAAAACGAAAAAATTGAACTTAATCAACCAAAAATCTTGAAACCAGAAACAAAAAAAGAAAAGGAATTAAACATAATAAAAGTTAAAGAAGCAACCAAAGAAACCAATTTGTTTTCAAAAAAACTTGAAGAAACAAAAGAAGCTATTTTACAAACCACTGCCAAAACACAAAACATTCAAGAACAAAAAAAAGAAACCGAAAAATTAGCTGAAATTGCAAAACCAAAAGAAGAAAAAAAGCCTAACAAAGGAATTCTAAAAGAATTTTTCGAAATGATTTCAAAAAAACCAATACAACAAGAAACAATTGATAAAACAAAAATACAAGAACCCGCAAAAAACACTGAAAAACCAGATTCAGAAAAAAACATAATCAAAGAAGTAACAAAAACAACAAAAAGCGAAGAGCCAGCCAAAAACTTAAAAATCGAAGCCAGTAAAACAGAGCAACCTGTTAAAAAGACAACAAAATTAGAACAAAAAAAAGAAAATACCAGAATTGACAAAATTGAAATAGAGCCGCAAAAATTGGGAAAAATAATGGAACTCAAGAAAATTATTCAAAATACTTCAAAAGTTGAAGAAACAAAGCAAGTTCAGGAGAAGGAAAACCAGTTGAAATCTCTTGGAAAACAAATAGAAACATCAGAAATCATGAAAAAAGACACTAAACAAATTGACAAAATAATGATAGAAATTGAAAAAAAGAAGGCTGAAGAATCAAAACAAATCAAAACAAAAGATAAAATAGAAGAAGAAATAAACGATTCAAAAAGATTTATCATTGAAAGCCTCAGGGAAAAACTTGGAACAAAAGAGCTAAAACAGAAAAAGCAAAATATTGAAGCTTATAAAGTAATGCCAAAATCCGCAATGCTATTGAAAAAAATACTTCAGGAGAGCGTGACTTCAAAATGACGGAAGATATACCTAGAAGACTGCAAAGATTCTATAGAAAAAAACCAAGCGAAACTGAAATTAAAGAACGAAGCACACAAATAGCAATAAACAAAGTTGACGAATTCGTAAAACAAAACAACAGATATCCAAATAAAGATGAGATAAACAAAATGGCTGAAAATGTATATGAATTGTTGAAAAAGGAATTCGAAAACGACAAAGAAGAAAAAAACGAGTTTGAAGATGATATAGACTTAGGCGGGTTTGAAAAGCCGGAAGCCAAAGAAAATTTGCTTGAAAAAAGAAAGGAAGAAAGAAAAAAAAAGAAAGATGAAAAGGATTGGCAAGAAAAACAAAAAGAAAAAGTTTTGGAACAAACTGAAGACGAAGAAAAAATTGAAAACATTCAAAATGAAGATAATTTTGAAGATGATTTAGAAGTTGAACAATCACAAGAAATAGAACATATTGATACGGACAATGAAAATTTACAAAAACTGGCAGAGATAGACGAACTTTCATCGCTTGAAGACAATTTGTCAGAAGATGAATTTGACATGGTTGACAAGGAAATAGAAACAGGCCTCAATGTTTGCCCGAGATGTGGAAACAAGTCAGAAGAACTCATTTATTGTCCTAAATGCGGGGAAGCTTTCTGCGACCATTGCGCAAAATCTGTTGAAGTCCAAGCGGAATCTTTGAAATACACTTGCCCGAAATGCGGAGCAGAATTCAGAAAAAGGAAAAACAGGTAAAAAACAAAAAAACTGCAAAATAAACAAAAATCACAATTCGAAAAATTTTTTCGCAAAAAAAAACAAATTTCAATTAAAAAAAATAGGTGGCAAAAAAAACAGATTTGCCAAAAAAAACAAATAAAAACAAAAAAACAAAACTAAAAAAAACTGCTCAAAAAAAACAAGTTAAATTAAAAAAATAAAAAAAATCAACTCACAAAAAAAACAATAATAAAAAAAACGGCTCACAAAAAAAACAAAGTTTCAAACAAAAAAATACCAAGCAAAAAAATAATTCAAAAAAAACAAACAAAAAAACAAAAAAGCCAAACAAAACTAAAGACAAACAAAAAAAATGTCTAAAAAAATGCCGCAAAAAACAGCTTATAAAAAAAATACTGTTTCAAAATCAATGGTTTAACATCATGGAAGTTTTGTCGTCCCTGCTTCTAAACAACCCCAATCAGCATAAGGTGATTTTGGGTCAGAATCGTATAAAATTCCGTCAGCCACGTCGTCTGTTTTTCCAAGCCATGTTGCATCCCACACTATAAGGTCTATTTGGGCGTTGTATTTTTCCAAAAAAGTAGCGTGTTTTATCATTTTTATTGATGCTGATGCTTGAGAAGTAGGTCCAACATTAGCAACCAATTTTTTTATGTTATTATGGATTTGGGCAAAGTCAGAATTATTCAAGCCGCAAAAATAATCAATGTGTGGTTTGGCTTCATCCGGCTTATAGTATGCAAAACTTTTTGGAAGAAGCTTTCCATATTTGTCAAATGCTCTTTCACGCAAAAAATTTGTAGTATGAATGAAAACGAATATGTATTTTGAACTTCTGCCCGATTCTGGAGGTATTGAAAGTGTCAATATGTAATCCTTTGTATCTTGAACTGGAGACATTATTGAAGAAATTGTTTTTGCGAAAACTTCGCGCTCTTCCGAGCCTATGGTTTCATCATCCGCATAATCCTCTTTTATTAATGCAAGCAACGAATCTATTTCAACGTTTGGATCTGATATTGATTGTTTTGTATCTCTAGGAGTGGAACTATAAAGTATGGATTTTAGTGCATTGGTTACAAACGAAGTGTCAGCTTCATCAGATATTCCAGACCTTACAGAATTTCCATAAGTGTTGCCGAAGCCGAAAAGAAAAATTGAAAGGAAAGTAACAATCATCAAAAAGTAAAGAGCGTCTGTTACCGCTGCTTGGCCTTTTTGGTTTGTTTTTTTTATTTCCACGCTATCACCATCAAATGCATTGGTTTAGCTATTTTGTTATCCTCTACAACAATTGGAATTACTCTTGAAACCACTTTTTTTTGAGAAAGATTTGGAATATCAATTATGTCTTTGAATTGTTCAGGATTTGGTGTTGCTGATTCAAAATTTGTACAATAGAATTTGTTGGGTGTACCATAAAAAACTATTTCAAAAATAGTACTTTTGTTCGATCTTTCAAATGCTTCTGAAGTTATGGCGGCCATGAATTTTATATTAGTTGAATTTATTTGATTGCATAAATCCTGAAAGTTTTCATAACTGTAAATATATCCATTTGACTCCAATTGTTTCGATATTTTCAGAACTTCTATGTCTGAAGAAAAATCCGAGTTTCTTTGGTTGAACGAAGTAAAAGCTGTTGTAAAGGCTCCAAAAAACATGAGCAAGCCAAAAATCAACGGCGTAAGAGAAGGCATGTCGTCGCCAACCGGGCCTATGAATCCTTTGTTCAGCATAAAAAACCACCTTCAGGATTTAATGAAGTTCCAGGATGAACCAAACTGCCTATTTGGGTTTTGTATGCGTTACAACTTGTTCCTTCACAGCCAATAACATGAAACTTTTTCTTGCCGTCTTGAACTTCTTTAACCAAAACCAGTGCATTCATAGGGTTCTCTGCTTGTGGGTCAATATAAATTTCGTTAGGAGGTGATAAAACACCATCACTTATATTCCCGATATAACCAGAACCGCGATAATCAAGCCCATAAAGAAATATATCTGAATTAGTTCTGAAACTGTCAGCAGCAATTGCTTTTGGAACATAAGATGATGACAAAAACTTTTTCTTGACCTCTTCGCGCGGATAAACTGCAAATATTAGAATATTAATTTTATTCCCTTCACGTTGTATTTCGCCCTTAGATATTTTTACTACATAATAGAAGTTGCTTCCAGCAGTCCTAAGTTGTCTAGGAAAAGGAAAATAAGAACTTTCGCATGAAGCCGGGCTGTTTGCAATGGATGCGGCTTTTTCGACAGATTTCGTGGCAAGTTCTCCTGCTTCCTTGACTTTTGTAATATCGCCAAGGCCTAATGCAAAAAATGAAACTATGGCAAATATTGAAGTAACCAAAATCAACAAATTAAGTTTGCTGAGAATGAAACCAAGCATTAGTTCACCGTCCCGTAGTCGCGTTGATAAACACAAATAACCGGGCTTTTAAGGAAAATAGATGATTCTCTCATAAGAATATAATTTCCAGGGAGTATGCCTTCTTTGGAACGCCAATTCACAATTTTATAATTTCCTCCTTGAAGCAAGTCCTTATTACAAGGCTCGCCATCAGGAAAGTTTGTTGCAGAAGATATATGAAGACATTTTGATTCGCTGTATCCTGGCGAAGTAAATTGCAATACAGTGCATTCTTTCATAGTGCCTTCGCAAATAGCACTGCAAAAAGTTGCGCTTTGCCTTTCAATTATCCTCAAAGAACTTTCTTGTTGATTAAAACAACTTGGAAGTTCATACCTTACTTGGGCTTTGCCCTTGGTTTTCACAACTGTTTCTATTGCACTTCTTATGTCTTCAAGGTTTTGGCTCAGAGTACCTTCACAAGTTTTTTGTTGAAGAGTCTCAAGAGCATTTGTGCCAATAAGTATTACAAACCCCATTACAATTATGGCTATCAACAACTCGAAAACCGCGGATTCCTGCCCACTTTGACTTTTCATGACTTTAAAATGGAAAAAGAAGTATTTATATATAAAGTTTATTGGCTCAAAAAACGCGAAGCAGAAAAAAACAAATTCCAATCAAAAAAAAAACAAAAAAATAATGACAAAAAAAATCGTCGCAAAAAAACAAAAAAAATACAAAAAAACCGGCTAACAAAAAAAACAAAACCCAAACAAAAAAAACAAAAATTGTCTAAAAAAAATGGCTCGCAAAAAAAATTAAAAAAAGTTCAAAAAAAATCTAAAAAAAAATGGCTCGCAAAACAAACACAAAAAAAACAACCAACAAAAAAAATGACAAAAAAAAGTGGTTTGCCAAAAAAAAATCAACTAAAAAAACAAAAAAATACGCCAAAAAAACAGCTCACAAAAAAAACAACGACAAAAAAAATGGCTCGCCAAAAAAAATTAAAAAAAAAGTTCAAAAAAAAATCTAAAAAAAATGTCAAAAAAAATGGCTCAAAAAAAACAAAAAAAATGACTTAAAAAAAAACTATTCAAAAAAAAACAAAAAAAACAACCAGCCAAAACAAAAGACAAAAACAAAATTAATTACAAAAAAAATGACTACAAAAAAAACTTGGCTTGCAAAAACAAACAAAACAAAAAATTAAAAAAAATTGTCAAAAAAAATGGCTCAAAAAAAACAAAAAAAATGACTTAAAAAAAAACTATT
>CAZNZM010000006.1:0-2878 GCA_964577555.1 uncultured archaeon | reverse complement strand
AACAAAAAATTAAAAAAAATTGTCAAAAAAAATGGCTCAAAAAAAACAAAAAAAACCAATAAAAAAACAAAAAAATAAATTGCCGAAAAAATAAGTCAAAAAATGAAAAATAAAAATTATTTTTTAAGCACTGGTTCGTTTTTCACTATTTCCTGGCTGTTCTTGAACATTGGTTTAATCAGGGCAATAATTAATATGGCGGTAATTATGAATACGATTAGCAAATAAACTGAATTCCATTCACTTTGCCCTCTTTCTTGGGACAGTATTAAATTAATGTCGGAAAGCATAGTATAGTATATTTGTAAAATGTAGAATATAAAGCATTTGGAAAATTCTGCTTTTTAGAATAGAGCTTTTGCTTATAAAACTAGTTTTTGGTGTTTTTGTTCTTAAAAAGACAAATTCAAAAAAAAGTCGATTTTTTTTGTTAAACGATTTTCGCGAGCCAAAAAATTTTCTTTGCAGGAATTCGTTATTAAAATTCCTAGCCACGACAAAAAAAATTTGGGTTTTTCTAAAATTTGCAAAAAAAATAAATTTAAGTGTCAGGAATGACTCCTACAATGCAAACTGTTTGAGTTCCATCAAATTCGCAATCATCAGTAGATAAATTATACTTTGAGTCATATTGATATGAACTCATAGTTTCATCAATCTCATCAGCCCTGTCGCAAAGAATAACAAGCCTCGTGCGCTGTGTTGACTTTCCATTATAAATTATAACATCCTTGCTGTCATTAGAAAAATTGACATAATTGGGAACTTTATCCGAAACCAATAAACAAACTTGTTCTTTTGATAGAGCCCCTGATTTTTGGGCTATTGTTTTAGCACTAACAACCGCATTTTCCGAAAAAGTAACATCATTTATAGTTATAGGGCTTCCAAGATTATTTATTTGGCTTTTGACATTTTCAGATGCAATATTATTAGGGTCTTTCTTTTGGAATGGTGGCAACACGTTAAGCACTTGCAAAAGTATAAGAAGTATCGCGCCAGCTACAACAGCAGCTATAAGCAATTTGAAAACATCAAATGCCTGACCTTTTTGGTTAAATTTATGTGACATAACTAAATCACTAATATTATACTAATATATATATAAATTTTCCTTAACTACAAGCTGTCCAAAATCAGGATGTTTACTTTTAAAAACAAAAGCTAGACTTCTTTTGCCAAAAAAAATATTTTATTAACGCTTTTTCCAGAAAATTTCACGCTTTATAAATCACTTTATAGAGGTTTACTGCATTGCCAGAAACAAACACACGGGATTTTAAAAACAAAATGTTTTCTTAAAATGATTTTGACAATTTTTGTTGTTAAAATAACAATTTTTATTTAAATAATCCATTTTTTATGAGGCACAAGGCGAAAAGACACTATTTAAAAAAGTATAAAAACATGAAAAACGTTAAACTCTTAAACAAAAAAAAACACAAAAACAAAAGGCTCTAAAATGCAAAACCAAACAAAAAAAAACAAAACCACAACAACCATACTAACCACACTACTACTAATACAACTCACACTCATAACAAACCAAACAACAGCAACAAGCATATCAATAAGCGACAACTACACAGACGGAGCATACTCCACACTATGCTACGACACATACCTAAACAGAAACACAACCATGCAAGGAACAAGCACAGCATCATACAACGAAACAGGAACAAAAAAAACCATAAACCTGCCAAACCAAGGCGGAGAATACACCGCATACAAACAACCATTCACTCTACAAAATCATTTTGTACCACAAGACATGAGAGGCGAATATGCCGGACCAAGATACATTTACAACCTCAGCACAGACGGCTTCAACTATAAAGCAAAATACGCAGCAGGAACAGGATTCGAAAACGCATTCGCAGCAGTAGCAACCTCAACCAAAGGAATGTACAACCAAAACTCATACTCACCAAATGTCTGCGGCAACTTCAGAGAAATCAGCGACGGAATAAACATGGAAGCAAATATAGCCCAAATAGGCGGAGGAATAACCAGCAAATTAATGTTGAACACTGAAGCAACCGTTGGAGTAGACCAAACAGGAGGACTCGGAACTATAAACAGAATACTAAACAAATGGAGATACTCAGATAGTATTGGATCGTCGATGTACGCTGGAGGAAACAACACAAGCACAACAACATACGCCATAGACTACTCCACAAACCAACTAACAAACAACACACAAAACCTAAAAACAAACATACAACTAAACAGAGAATACCTATACCCAATAGGAATACTACTAGGAAAAGACGCAACAAACACATGGAGTAAAATAGGAGAATACCCATCAGACATATGCGGAAACATAACATCATACATAGATTGTGACCGTTACCAAGGTTGCATAGTAAAAGGCGAAATACACTCAGAAAGCGAAATAGAACATACACTAGTCGCAGACGAAACAGTAACAGAACCAATAATTACAAACTTTACAAACCTATATGAATTTGGATTCAACGAACCAAACGCACCAGAAAACTACTCTAATAACAGCGGCCTTAGCTATCCATACATAAGTAACAGACAAATAGATTGCGAACCAAAAGAAGGAATAACAATTAACACCCCAGAAGTAAAAGAAATAAGTATTTCATGCCCAATCACTCCAACCGAACCAACAAGCACAAAAATAAGCCAAGCAATAAAAGACAACGAAACCTATTACAACGAATTCAAAATGTACGTAATTGAACCAAAAGAAAGAACACCACCAGACCCAAACATAGACCCAAACAACAACCCAATTTACATAGCAACAGGAGTATTATTCCAAGACCTAAAAGATTGGGCATCCAAAGTATACGTACAATACGAACAAACCAACTGCCACAACTACACCTACACCCCA
>CAZNZM010000005.1:47692-70084 GCA_964577555.1 uncultured archaeon | reverse complement strand
TAAAAAAAAATACAAGCAGTTTAACAACAACTTTAAGACTCAAATAGCAAAAAAAACGCTTTTATAATTGCTGATAAAAAAATTGAAAAAAAATAGGCTTGCAAAAAAACAATTGAATTAAAAACAAAATCGTAAAATCTGGCTTTAAAAACAAAGACTAAATTTTTTTTGCAAATTCGAATTTTAATTGTTTAGGACCTCAATTTTCAAAGTCTTTGCCGAATGAAATTTCACAGTCTATTTCGCAGGTTCCGCCAGTAAAACATCTGATGTATATGTCTGTTCTTATGTTGTTTTTTGCCTTGATTGTTGAGCCGGTGATTTCAAAGCTTGGTGATGCTTCTATTGAAACGCATTTTTCGTCCAAGCCGATTGAATTTCCAAGTGATTTGGCAGAGAAAGAGGCGTCTGTTGGCAATTGGATCTCTCTTATTACAAGTGTTTCTTTATTTGGTGATTTTACTGCATTGGCCAAGCCGTCATAAAATCGTTGTTGGCTTATTTTTATTCTTTCGTTGTCAAAATAATTTACTGCGCTTATTATTATTACAAGCACTGTAAGAGCAAAGATTGCGCCTATAAGAAGGTTGAAAGGTTCGAAAGCTTGGCCTGATTGGTTTGAGGTTTTCATATTGAACCCACAAACATGTTTGAAACAATCATTGAAATTACAAACACTATTATTGCAATCGGCATAAAAATTGATATATTGATTTTTAGGAGTAAATCGTTGTCCTCTTCTATTTTGGTGGTAAAGTAGCCCATTATCAAGACAAGTTCAATTATGTAAAGGGATACAATGAATATGAATTGTGTTGGCGAAGCTATTCCTGCTATTGCTTCTGGTTTGATGAAACCTGCTGCACTGGCAAAGCTTACGCCCAAATAATCCGCGCCTTGTACGCTTGATTCGGCTATGCCTGAGGAAGCTATTGATGAAATCGTTACAATGACTATTCTTTGCAGGCTGGTTGTTATGCCTAGCACCATTGGTGCAATGAACATTGCCATGGTTCGCATTGTGCTTGTAATATCTGATACCAAAACTTTTAGGTTGTTGTTAACTTTTTCGGCGTTTTGCAATTGTATTGAGAGTGAAATCATGGTGCGTGCAGCTACGTTAGAGCCTAATTGTACGGAATCCACAAGCATTTTCATTGCTCCTTTGATTATTGAAGATGGTAATTTTGAAACTGAGCCAAGGTTTTGGTCAAATGCTGCTTGTTCAAGGGGCATTCCCGTGAATTTTATGTTGTCAAGTGTTTTTCCGAAAACCCGTTTTGATATTTTGGCTTCTGGTAAAAAATCTTGGACGTGTTTCATAGCGTCTTCAACTGGCTTGTTTTCTCCCATTCGGGATGCAAGAATATAAAGTGAATCCTTGAACTCTGATTCCATTTCTTGTATTTCTAATTGGGCTTTGCGTTTGTAAATGCTTGAATAGTAAAGCAGTATGAAGACGCATATTGAAAAAGTTATAAGAATGCCGAAGACAAGAATGTATGGGGCAATGTCGTTTTCTTTTGATGAAAAGAAAAGTTGTTCTTCTGCAAGCACTTCCTTTTTTGCTTGTTCTTCTGCTTGTTCAAGAGACTCTGTATCGGTCAAATCCATGTAGCGTTTTTTTTCGTTGAATTTTTCTGGAAAAAGCACTCCTGTTTCGTCAAGGTTGAAATATGTTTCAGGCCTGCCTACGCGTTCCAAAGCAACTTTTTTTGAAAGGTCAGGGCAGATTATTTGCTTGCCTTCGTAACAAGCTTGCCTTCCTTCCGTGCCAAGCACGAAATTAGGGGGAAAACCTTGTGTGGAAATCAGGAAGGAAATTGACAATCCAAAAACAAATATAAGCAATGCAACTAGGCGCACATCGACTGTTAAACCTGAAAATTTTCCGTGCCAAGGTTTGGGGATTCCTTCATAATTGTCTGGTATTATTGGGGGTTCATAAGTAGGTGGTCTTGTGGTTATCAAATTGTAAGCAAATATTATAGTGATTAGTGGAATTATGATGTTGTAAATCAAAAATAGGACAATAGGATTTGCAAGTGGCGCGCCGGTAAAAGTGCTTCCGACTGGGAGTATTATTATAAGCAATAAAGGAAGTAAGACGCCAATATAAAACAGCATTGTGCTTGGCTGGGACAAATCTCTGGCATATTGTTCCATTTTGTTTTTGATGCTGTCAAGCATTTCGGACATGGTGTCGTCAAGTAATGCATATCTTTTAGCTTCGGAATTTTCTATTACTGATACTCTTATCCTCATGAGGGCTCTTTTGAATTCTGTTGAATAGTGTCCCCAGCGATATGCAAGCGTGTCAAGTCCTTCTGCAAGAGAATTGTAAAATCCTAATTGTGTTTTCCATATTATGTCTTTGAAATCTTTTGCAATTTTTCCTTTGCCATGGGAACTAGCAAATTCCACAGCTTTTTCAAGGTTTGGAACAAGTTTTATGGACATTACCATGTAACCCATCATTTCAGGCACATATGTGAGAGCCCTTGTTTGTTCGCGTTTTGCTTCTGAGGAAGGGTATGTTTGAAACAAATAAACAATAGTTGTAGCAACCAAAAGAAATGGGGCGAATGCATAAAAAAGTCCGCTGATTTCGTTGCCTCCAATAAGTTCAATAAGTTTTCTCAAGTCAGTGAAAATAAAAAGAGAGCCAAGCAAAAAAGCTGTTGCAAATGAAACATAAGCCACTATTGTTGATGCTCCTGCAAATTCTTCAGGGCTTAGATTCCATTGCAAAAATTCAACAGCTTTTTTGTTTTCATCGCTGAATTTTCCTCCTTTGCCTAAAGAAGGGGCAACCTTGTAAATGTTTTTGCAGAGCCTTACAAAAGGATGGTCTGGTTCTTTGACAAGCTTGTGGTCGCCTAAATCAAAATCCTCGCTGGTTGTAACTATTTTTCCGTAAAGTTCACCTATTGTAGGGTCATTCTTTTTTTGCATTATGTTCTCTCCTTGACTTTTTTTACAAGATTTGAGCGCACCCAATTTTTCCATTGACCAAGAGCTTCATCATAATCGACAGAACCGAATTCTTCTAATTGTGCTTCTTTTATCAAAGCTAATTTGTTTTGAGCCATGACAGTATATTCTGCTTCAAGTATTTGAGGTACTTTGAATTCGTTTTTCATTTGGACAAGATATGCTTTTGATTCTGCGTTTACATTTATCCATTTCCATATTTGGTCAAGCGACAATCCTGATGTTTTGCTCACTCTTGAAAAAAGGTCGCTTTCTTTTAAGTTATCTTCTATCAAATCTAAAGAGTCTCTGCCGGCATCATAAGACATTAAATCAAGCAAGCCTCCTTCTTCGCTGGGATCATCCTTCCAATGCTTTTTGACTTCGGTTATTTGGACAACTCTCCTTTGCCTTGAAATGCTGCCTTTAAACCTTATTGGCCTTGCCACAACAACAATGTCGGTTGCTTTAAAAGAAGTTGTTGGAACTTCAAGGTCATTAACTATTCTGTCCCAAACCGAATAAGCGCTGTCTCCGTGTATTGTTCCCATGACAATGTTTCCTGCTGCTCCAACGCGCATTGCTTCATACAAAACCTTGGCTTCTTTGCTTCTCACTTCTCCTATGATTAGGGCGCTGTCGCCAAGTCTTAATGCTGTTCTGAGCGATTCTTCAGGAGGCACTTCGCTGTCGCTTTCGCTTGAACCTATTGGCGACCTGGTTTTCAGTCTTTGAACATTGAAACCTATTTTTTTCATGTACTCCACTGGCAATTCAAGCGTGTCTTCTTGGCAAATTATTCTTGTGTTTTGCAAAATTTCAAGCATTAGAGCGCTCATAAGAGAGGTTTTTCCTGAACCCCTGCTCCCAGTAACCAGCATTGTTGATTGAGAATCCACGAAAAAAGAAAGCAATCCTGCTGCAAGAGGAGGCAAGTATTTTACGTCCAAGAATTGTGCAAGAGTCCAAGGAGTTGTTTTGTGCAACCTGAAAGCAAAAGCGTTTCCATCTGGCGAAAGAGGCGGGCTTATCGCAGCAACTCTCGTATCAAGTTCCGGCAAATCGTAATCAAGGACTGGGTGGGCTTCGTCAAAAGGCCTGCCGGACATTGCCCTTAATTTTGAAATAAAAGAAGATGCTTCGTCTTGAGTGTAAATTACGTTGGTTTGGCATTGTCCGTACTCTGAATGAACCAAATAAATCAATTTTGAACCTATTGGGGCATCAATATATACATCAGTGACTTTTCTGTCTGAAAGAATTACTTCAAGAACTCCATAACCAACAGTATAACGCGCAACTATTTGGCTTAGCTCGACAATCTCATCGTTGGCAATATTGATTTTTTCCAATTTGGCTATTTCTTTCATTGTTGATTGGTAAATTCTTTCAAAATAACGCCTGCTTTTTGCAATGTTGGACAATGATATTCTGCCGGGCTTGTAAGTAGCAACTGTTTCCTTTGTCTTGCTTACGAGAAAATATTTTTCAGGAGTAAGGGAATATTCTGGCAAACTGATAAAATAAAGTTTTTCTGTTTTGCTCGGGTGTTTGAAGATTTGTACGTTGGCTTCTTTGACGTTGTACTCGTCAAGAAGTTCAAGCCTTTCCTCGTCGCCGAAAACAAGCCTTGAACCTATGAAACTTGGCTTGACATCAACCTCAAAAAAAACCCTGTAAATTTGCGAAGTGTCTGGAACCTTTTCAAGTTTTGATATAATGCTTCTTGCTCGCTTTATCAATTCCGTTCCTTCAAAAGCGTTTTTTATTTCAAGCAGGGTTTTTGCATAAACCATGGCTTTTTTTTCGCTTGGCAAAGAATCTAATCGGCTTGCTTCTTTTTTCATTTCTTCCAAGAGCAACAAATAAGCGCTTATGGGGTCAAAAAGAAGCTCTTCATGGCTGACTTTCACAATGACGTTGTGCCTTTCGCCAAAATCCTTTTCAGATTCCTTAACAGGGTCGCCCAAATGCGAATAACTCCAAATACCATCCATTTCAAATTTATTATAAAGAGCGGCAATTTCCGCAAGCATTTTGGTTTGGTATTCATTATAAACCCGCTCATAAATATCAGCCAATATAATAAAATCGGCTTCAACTTCTGTGAGAATCTTGATGACTGTAAAACGCGCATTTCGGTCGTCTGCAATTGAAGGAGTATAAAAAGCGCCTCTAGCATCAATTACGAGAGCCCTTTTTCCTCCTTCATCTTTGATTACATAAGGGCTGACTCCGAAAGTGCTTGGATCCATAAAATAACAACTCAAAAACCTGGTTACTGCGAGAATAATTAGATAAATGATATTATTATATTTTAGCAAAGGGGGTTTTTTCAAAAGCGAACAAAACAAGGCATGACACGGCAACAATTCCAGATTGATTTTTAAACAAAACGCTGAAATATTTTGTCATGGATAGTGAGTGTCTTCACATATAAAAATTGCAATTCTAATTTTGGTTATTTTGTTTTGCTATTGAAACAAACAAACTTAATTTCATGGCGACCATGGTGTAGTGGTTTCGCATCGAAGCCTGTGGAGCTTTGGGGCTGGGTTCGAATCCCAGTGGTCGCCTTTCTTTGCGGAGGCGAAAATTAATGATTGGTTTTCAAACGGTCAGGGGTATGAGGGATTTTTTGCCTGAACAGGCAAAGAAAAAACAATTTATTGAAGATTTTTTGCGCAGGACTTTTGAACGCTATGGTTATGAACCAATACAAACGCCTATTGTTGAAGAATTTGAATTGCTTTCCGCAAAAGGCTCGGGAGGAGAAGCAATAAAGGAGGAAATTTATTATTTCAAGGACAAGAGCGACAGGGAATTAGGGTTAAGGTATGACTTGACGGTTCCCCTTGCAAGAATAGTTGCATCAAACCCTGCAATGCTAAAGCCTTTTAAAAGGTATTGCATTGGGCAAGTTTACAGGTATGACAAGCCACAAGCAAGAAGATACAGGGAATTCACTCAAGCAGATGTTGACATAGTTGGAGCAAAAAGCGTTTTAGCTGATTTTGAATCAATCCAAATAGCAATAGACGTAATGCGCGGATTGGGTTTAGACTTTACAATAAAAATCAACAATCGCCAAGTCTTAGAAGAACTTGCAAAAAAATGCGAAGTTCCGAACGACAAAATACGGGATTGTTTCAGGGCAATCGACAAGTTGGATAAAATAGGAAAAAACGAAGTGATAAAAGAATTAAAATCAAAAGGCATTCCTGAAAAAATAATGCATGAAATAGAAACCAATTCTTTTGAAAGAACAAAAGACATTTTAGGCGAAACCGAAGGAATAAAAAGTCTTGAAAGAATCATGGAGCTATGCAGAGAAAACAATTACAAAGAAGTGGTTTTTGACATAAGCCTTGCAAGAGGATTGGAATATTATACTGGCAACGTTTTTGAAATATCAATAAGTGATGGTCCAAGCGTAGGCGGAGGAGGAAGGTATGACAAACTCATAGAAGTTTATGGCGGACTTCCAACTCCGGCTGTCGGCATAAGCTTTGGAGTTGACAGATTATATGATGCACTTGCAAGCACGCTTGCGGTAGAACCGGAAGCCGATGTTTTTGTTGCCGCTCTTTCTGAAAAAGACGAAAATGCACTATTGTCTTTTTCCTCTTCACTAAGAAAAACAGGGGTTGGTGTTGAAATTGATTTAATGGGCAGAAGCATAAGAAAAAATATTGAATATGCTGAAAAAAAAGGATTGAGATTCTTTGTAGTTATAGGAGAAAACGAAACCAAATCCGGAAAAATCAAAATAAAAGGGCTGAAAGACAATATTGAAAAAGAATTTGAAATTAAAGACTTGAAAGGCATAACAGAATTCATAAAAAACGAAAAATAAAAATCGCCAAAAAAAACAACTTAAAAAAAATAAAAATTTGCCAAAAAAAGGCTCACAAAACCAAAACAAAAAAACGGCTCGCAAAAAAAAAACAACTTTGACAAAAAAAAATGCCAAAAAAAAAGAAAAATGACAAAAAAAATCGCCCCGCAAAAAAAAACACAAAAAAAATAGCTCGCCAAAAAAAAACAAAAAAAAAGAAACCCGACTAATCAAAAAAACACAAAACAAAAAAAAACTCGGCTCGCCAAAAAAAAACAAAATATCAAAAAAAAATGTCTAACAAAAAAAATGCCAAAAAAAACGGCTCGCAAAAAAAACATTATTCAAAAAACGCCAAGACAAAAAAAATAAATTTGAATTTTAAATTAAAAAAATTTTGGAAAAAAACAAAAATTTTTGGAAATAATAAAAATTATAACATGCAAAGAGCATGTTTTAGAAATGCAGAAAAGAAAAAACCGAGTTGAAGAAAGGATAAGGCAAAGCATTGCCAAAAAATTTGGTTTTGATTCAAAGGCTGGTTTGGAAAAAGCCGGAAAATTTGTTTTTTCAATAACAATTTTTTTTATAGTGTTCAATTTCTTGTTTGAGCTTATTGGCGTGCAAAAATTCGAGTTTTTTTATGCAAATGGCGCTTTGGCGATTCTTTCATTATTGGGTTTTTCAGGAAAAGTAGTTGAAGCTGGGACAACATTGCTTATTTTGAATGATTTTAATTATCCTTTTACTTTTGGATACCTTTGCACTGGCCTGCTTGAACTTGCCTTGATTTGGTCTGCAGTGCTTTCAACAACAGAGGTTGGTTTGAAAAAAAGGTTGTTCGGTTTGGTTGCAGCGGCTTTTACCCTTGTGGTTTTCAACTTTGGAAGAATAGTTTTTAGTATAATAATAATAATATATTTGGGGCTTGATGTTGGAAATTTTTCCCACGATTTGCTGTTTAAGGTTTTTTTGTTCGTCACAATTGCCGGTTTTTATTATTTTTGGGTAAAAAATTCTGAATAAAAGCATTAACAGAAATGGCACCCGAAAATTAATTATATTGCTTTACAACAACATATAAAAGCGGTTTTAACCTTTTATATAAATAAAGTGATAAGTCGTTTTGGGAAATGGTGTGCCAATGGGTTTTGGGGAATCAATAAGTGAATTTTACACCGGTGTTGAAGACAAATTTTATTCATTCATGGATTTTCTTTCAGACAAAGGAATTCCTGTTTATTCGTTAATAGATTTGGTTGAGGACAGGGGGATTCCCGCATTTCCTGTTTTTGTAGTTTTTTTGCTTGTCTTGGCGTTGTTCGGTTATGGTTTTTTTTTCCTTCAAGGACAGGGTACAAGCGTCCAACTTTCAATCATGGATGATGCTGGTTCGCCATTAAAATCGGTTTCGGTTTCTTTTATTGACGACAAGACAGGGGAAAAAATAAATGTTGGCTCCGATTTGGCAAACGACGGTTCTATAATTACAATTCCTCGTACTTTAGGTGCAACATTAAGGGTTTCCGCGTCTAAAAACGGATATGAAAATTTTAACGGGACTCTTTATTTGAAAAGAAGCAATGATAATTTTTCAATTTTACTTGCAAGAAAAATTAACAGGATTGAAGGCAAAATAAAATTGATTGATTCGGAAACAGGCGATCCGGTAGAAAATGCAGTTGTTGTTGCAAAATTCTCTGACAAAGCCAGCGAAGAATGTATTTATGAAAGTAACGGATTTTATGTTTGCCCACAGGTTGTTGAAGGAAAAGACACAAGCATAACAATAACTCATCCAAATTATGAACAAAAAAACGCTTCAACGAAATTTGTTTCGGAAAGCGAAGCACAATTTGAACTTGCTCCAAAAGCAAGCGCTGTAACTGGCAAAACAAATTTTATTGTAAGGGTTTTTGACAAGGAAAGTGGGGAAAGGATTTCAGGGTTTACTGTCAGGGTTTTTGATTCAAAAACAAACGAATTGCTTACCGAAAAAAAACTTTCAAGTAACGAAAACGAATTTGTGGAAAAAATACAAAAAGGCGTTTCTTTAAGAGCAGTAGTTGAAAAAGAAAATTACATAAGCTATGATTCAAGCACTGCAGGTGAAAATGAGACTTTAAGGTCTGAAGAATTGATAAAAGAAGTTTATCTGCGCAAAGGAGCGAATTCGATTACTGTTGTTGTCCTTGATCCTGCTGGCAGGCCATTGCCGCAAATGCAAGTAATGCTTTCAAACAAGAATGGGGAAATTTTGAAGCAGGGAAATACAAATCTTGCAGGCGAAGTGGTTTTTGACAATCTTGATCCTGCAAGTGATTATTATGTTTCAACATGGCAGGACAGATTCATGCCTGCAATCAAAAAAATAGGAAGCCCAAAAGAAAAAAACAGGGAAAGCCTTGTATTGGAAAGAAGCACTGCATCCAATTCAGGTTCGCTTGTTGTTTTTACCACTGATGAAAAATCCAAGCCTCTTGCAGGGGTTTCATTGAAATTCTTTGTGGAAGATGCAAACAGCAATCTTGTACCAATGGGCGTTCCTCCGCAAAAAACCGATATTACTGGAAAATTTGAGTTGCTTGCACCTTTGAATGCGAATGTTGTTGTCAAAGCATCAAAAGACAAGCTTGTGGGGGAAGCAAAAACAAGGATTCTTGAAACATTCAAAAACGAGGCATTAATACAAATGAAAGAACCTTTTTCACAAGTCACTGTAAGGGTGCTTGATTCTAAAGGAGAAGAAGTCAAGGGCGGCATAATAACAATTGCCTCGGGAAAAGACGTATTATACGAAAACA
Organism: uncultured archaeon; assembly: GCA_964577555.1. Taxonomy (GTDB): domain Archaea; phylum Iainarchaeota; class Iainarchaeia; order Iainarchaeales; family Iainarchaeaceae; genus CABMIU01. The sequence goes on along the minus strand of CAZNZM010000005.1, from coordinate 60,469 downwards.
AGTACGAAGAAGGAGGCATAGTTGTTAATCCTAAAGGAGCTAAATACCTTTCAGTCACGTACACAAACGACAATGGAGAAGTTATTGATGAAGAAGTCTTTGTTCAAGGCGTGGACAAAGTGGATGTCAAAAAAGGTGGTTCAAAAAGCCTTGGAACAACACCAAATATTGAATATTTAGGAGTGTATACTATTGACGGGGTTCAAGCTGCAGGAATTTCCAAAGGAATGGATTACTTTCTAAAATTCAGGGTTGTGTTTCCGGAAGGAAAAAACAAAAACGGCTTTCATGCAAGGATTGGTGATGATGCAGTTAATTTTGTTGATTCGGAAGACGTTGGAATAATTGGTTTTTCCGCAAACGGCGCAAGTTCATATTATGGCAGGAGTTACTCGCCAAAGCCGGCCCCTGGATTTGAAGCGCTTGATTTTGAAAATTCTGGCAGTGAAAATACTTACAACAAATGGATAGAACTCTATTTCCAAAGCGGTGGAGAAAAAATAATAAAAATAAGGGTAAAAGCAAAAGAAACTGGGGATTCAAAAGAAACAACAATAAGTTATAGGGCTTGGAGCGAAATAGGCGGAAAAATTTATAGAAACCCGGCAGACGAAGAATTGGGTTTGGATGCATACTCGCAATCAAAAACATCATTATATGCGGCAACAACAAAATCAAAAATCAAAATACTTGAAATTAACGCAAAATGCAAAAACCAGTTTTGCGCATCTTACAAATTCATACGCTCAGACGGTTCCGAATTCAAAACAGATGTTTTCAAAGGCACTTTGGAAGGTCTTTACGCCCTTGAAGTAACTCTTTCGCCAGAGAAAAGAACCAATGTCACTTTAAAGGCTTCAACCCCAAAGCAAAAACCAAAGATTTTTTTCCAAGGATTTGGCATAAACGAGGAAGGCGAATTTCCAAATTTGAATTTGAATGATACTTCAATACAAGTTGAAAACGTGCCTGTTTCCCCTGACGAACAAATCAAAGTGAAAATTTATTTCAAAGCCATTGAAGTTGGAAGTTCTTATATTTCATTGCAACTTGTTTCCGGAGAAGAAACAATAAATGAACAATTCTATTTTGATATTTTCAAGGAAAAACCAATAGTGATTCGCACAAATCCGGAAAATGTTGTTTTTGGAGAAGACTTTTTTATATTGTTGGAAGATGATGCACAACAACCAGTTGAAAATGCCAGAATAATCCTTTCAAATCCTAACGGAAGCCCCATTTTAACACTTGTTGGAAACGGTTCAACAAATTCAGGATTGAACGGAAGATACTGGGTAAAAAACTCTTTTGAAAACGGAGTAATAAAGTATTCTATTTCAGCAGATGGCTTCAAAACAATGGATGGAACAATAGAAATAAGCAAACAAGGAATCCTGGAATTTACCCAACCAGAAATATATTTGCAAATACAAAAAGGCAAACAAACAGGAGATGCACAAGCCGAACTGACAAACAAGTCAAGACAAGAAATAAAAAACATAACATTTGAAATAAAACCGATTGGAACAATGCCTAACGGCTTTGCAATAAAACCAATGCAAATTTCTGGAATAGGAAAAAATTCAAGCCAAAAAACCGTTTTTGAAGCTGAATACACAGGCGAAAAAGAAACAGCACATGCTGAAGCAATCATAATTGCCAGAGGCACAATGGAAAGCGGGCACGTTGTGAATGCAAAAACAAAAATAATAATTGATTACAATCCTAAAATACCACAAGACTGCGTTGAATTCAGCAAGCAAAAAATTGTCATATATCTTGCTTCTGGAATGGAAGACAGGCCTTATTACAACCAAATTTATTCCTCTGGAGCAACGGCTTCAAACGTTGAAAACGCTTATTCGCCTAACACCTACAACCCGAATATTGCGGCAAGCTACTATAAATACAACAATTTTACCACAAGCACAAGAGATTCTTTTACTGCAAAGCTCGCAAACAAACCAAACTGCCAAATAGAACTACAACTAAAACCTGAAATAATAAGTGAAGGAAAAAGAGCCGAAGGCATAACAATAGAATCCGAGGAAATAAGATTGTCGCCCCAACTCACAGACACGAAAGGCAGAAGAACGGACAACGATGAAGTAATAGTAAGTGCCACAAACAAAATTATTAGAAACTATGCCGGCAAAGAAAAATTCAGTTTTGACATAATATACAAAACAGAAGGATTTGAAAAATCAATTCCAGTAGAAGTCTATATATGGAATCCAAGATTTGCATTAATGGTTACAAGAAACATAGAACTTTTCCTTGGACCAGACCAACAAGGAAGGTACTCGGCACAAGTGCCTCTCTTTGTAAGAAACGTTGGCGAAGCAGACATTGAAAATATAGATTTCAGGGTTTCAAGTACTTCAAGCAGAGGAAACGTCAATTTAAGCATATTGCCTCCATACACAATACAATTCCTGAGAAAAGGAGATGTTATAGAGCCTCCAAAACTTTTGGTTGCCCAAGTACTAAGAAATGAAAAAACAACTCTTGTGGAACAAAAAGAAATTGACATTACAGGAGTGATTGACGGACAAACATTCAACTTTGGCCCGGTAATCGTCACAGCGCACGTTTCCGCAGACCAATGCTTAATAGCAGTGCCAGGAAACGTGGCGTTCTTCAGCGCAAAATATGACAGCGGAACACTAATGAAACCGATAACACTCAAAAACACTTGTGCCGAAGAAGTTTCGGTTATAGACATAACCAAACCGCTTATAGGAAATAATTATCTTTACATGGCTCCTGCAAGCATAATAATTCCGCCTGGAACAGAAGTTCAAGTCAATTTGCAATTGGACAGAAAAAGCCCGTTTGACGGAAGCCCGCAACCAATCTACTTTTTGGGATTCCTGCCAAGAAGTGGTTCGCCAATGCAATCAACACCAGTAATAGTTGACATAAAACTTGGAAACATTGCAAAAAAAGGCGAAGCGGCAACAGAGATACAGGAAATAAATGTCTGCGAAAGTGAAAATTCAAAAGAAAAAAAGCCGGTGAGATTTCCAATAATTGCAACAGGAAATAACCCTCAATGTGACACAGCTTATTGTGATGCAAAGCAACTTGCAGAATATATTGCAGACAGAATAGAACAAAAAATAATGGATGCGGAAAAACAAATCAACACCAAAAGCGCTGAAATAAGCAAAACCAATTGCGCACAAATTGAGTTAGCAGGAGGATACTGCAAATTTTCAGGTTTGGGGGTCAAAACCGAACAATTCACTGTATATATGAGCCATGACAACATGACTCCTGCAATGCTGTCCAAGGCGCTTGAAACAAGAAAAGGCTCTGCAAGGAATTTTTTGGCAAAGCCGTTTGAAGGAAAAGAAATAGGTCCATACATAGGCGGTTATAGCAGGCAAGTATGGATGAACGGCTCTTTCAGGGGATGCGGTAGATACACAATTACCATTGACGGAGCGGTTGCAGTGCAAGGCAGCAGGATTCTGCCGGAACTAATGAATATTATAGTTGACAGCCAAAACGAAGAAGGAAATAATTCAAGACAAACAACCGAACAATGCCTGCCAAAAGTTCAAAACGTCATGAACTTCCTTCCAAAAGATGAAGGACTGACAAAAACAGCATCATACGAAACATGGTTGGGGGTAGTGAATTCAAGAGATTCATCGCTTGAAGAGCTTTCAAAAGAAATAGCAAAAAGCCTATTTGGGTCTGACCAAAGAGCAACACAAAGCGAAGCAAGCACCAACAACCTCAAACTTGACCTCTCAAATGAAAGCGATTACATAGTAAAAATAAGAATGCCTCCAGCATCGCCAAACAACCCTGTTACTGTTGAAGCATTCATAAAAGAAAGCATTGGCGGAGACGAAAAACTGCAAAAAGAAATAGTAAAAGAAGCGGCACAAGCAATAAAAAACCTGAGAGAAAACGTAATTAACGGATGTATAGGCGTTGATGAAAGCTACTTGAAAATAAAAGCTACAAAAGACATAGGCTTAATTGAAGTCAAGGCTGGAAAAGAAATCAAAGTACAATATGGCACACCTTCATGCACCGACTTTAACGTATTAAGCGACATAAAAGAAAATGCCATATTAACAGCAAAAAAAGCAACACAATTTGACGGAGTTGACGAACCATTCTTCATACAAGCAAATTCAAGCAACGAAACCATAACACAATTAAAAATTGATAAACTTGACCAAAAAACAAACAAATTTATTGGAGAAGCAAAAATTTGTGTAAAAGGAAATTCGCAAATACACCAAGCTCAAGGTAAAGCAATATTGGGTTCTGCAAAAAGAATTGAAAACGAAGCAAAAAACCCAAAATGGGAACAAATAAACTTGCAAATATGCGGAATACATCCGTTGGATTTCATGGAAAAAATAAGAGAAAAACAACCAAGCAAAACACCATATTATGCAACATTCATTTGGAAAGGCAAAGACAACGACAAAATACTGATAAGCGACATTGCAAAACTAAACAAAATAGAATCAAACCTAAAAACCGCAAATCAAATAGAAAAAAACGAAATAAAAATACTTAATGACGACCCGCCGGAAGTAAAAGCGGCAAAAACAAAAGCAAACCTTGTCTATTTGGGCATATGCTCCATAACAAGCGCAATAACATCATTCTTAAGACCGACAATAGGTCGGATAGGAGCATTATTCAACATAGTATTCGATTGCGGAATACCTTATGCATACAATCAATGGGGAGACAAAGACATATTCAAAGACTTTACAGGATTTGTGGAAAAAATTACAAAACCAATAGTTGATGCATTAAAATTAGTTTATAATGGAGCAAGCAAACTCTTAAACCTGTTATTTGGTGCAATTGGGGTTGGAGAAACAACAAATCCTAACCAACAACTGCAACAAATTCAAAAAGCGGAAGAACAAGCCACAAGCAACATAATAGAAGCATTTGTGCCAGCACAAACACTAAAATCAATAATTCAATCCAGCAGCAAAATAAACACAAGAGCAGGAATAGTTGACAGAACCGTGCTTGCAAAATCAATTGCTGAAGAAATAAGCAGGGAAGTTGCAAAAAATACATTCGACAAAGGCATTGGAAACAGGCAAATATTAATAGCATTTGAAAAGTCATTACAAAAAGATATTGAAATAGAACTTTTGGGAGAATTCGACGAAATAGCAAGAGAAAATGCAAGAATAGACGCTTCCACATTTGGAAGGCACGTGGAAATACCTGAAGAAGAAAAAATCAAAGCAGTTCAAAATGTAATTAGAAAAGTGGGTTCTGATAAAAAAGTTTTAGGCTTTTATTATGAAAACAGAAAATATTTCAGTTACGAATTTTTGGAAGGTGAAAATGATGAAGAAGCATTGGAAAGAAAATTCTTTGAGGAAGCCTTGGAAGAATCAAAATTAATGGAAAAAATAAAATTAAATACTGATGAATTTCCAGAATTGGCAGGTTTCGAACAAAAAAATACAAGTCAAAAAAATGAAATCCTGAATAAACTTATAGATAGAATCGAAGCAAAATTGAAAAGAGAACTTAAAATTCAAAAATTGCCAAAGGAATTAGAAGAGTTACTAAAAAATGAACTTCAAAACATACCTAATGACAAAATTGTTGTGTATGACATAAAAAACAAGTTCACAATAATTAATAACCAAATAGAAAGATATGTTCTATACAACCCAGAAATTTTAAAAGACACTGTGGGAGTATCTGCAAAGGAAAAATATGAAAAATGGATTAAAGAACAATACACTAAAACATTAAACGCCGAAAAAATAGTAAAAAAAGCAAAGCCAGGGTGGAAAGCGTTTTTTACAGGCGCAAGAACACTGCTTAAAGAAGGAGCCTTTGGAGCGTTGGCCAATTTTGTAGGAATGAAATTCTATGAACTTTCCTTGGAAGAATCATTAAAAAATACTCCGTTATCAAGAGGAGAAGAACTTAACAGATCAGGAATAGATGTTTCCCTGCTCACAATTGAAGGGGAAGACATGGGGACACAAGAAATAATTAATTACAGAACCTACAAAATTATTATAACACAAACTCCTGAGGAAAAAAAGATTATAATATCAGGGCCTGCAATAATACCTGAAGGAACAAGTATTGAACAGGTTTTGAATGAATGCAACAATCAAAATATTAACAACGAAATCGCAACAGTTCTTCCGGGACTTTTGCCTGACGCACATAACCCGCCAAGCATAATGATAAGAAAAGGAATTGAAATAAAACACGCTTCAATGGTGCTTAATTATTTGAAAAAGCAGGAATCCGGAGAAAGAATAGGAGTTATTATATCGGAAGCGGTTAAAGACGAAAAAACAAACTTCAAAAGTAATACTGATCTTGATCTTGAAGCAATGGTGGTATCTTTAGGGGTAGTAAAATCCGGTTTGGGAATTGACAAAAGCAACAAGTACATGTTTGGATGCAACCTTAAAAAACAAAACAAAGAAGAAGAAAACATTTACAATAATGCAATATGCGCAAAGAAAAAATTGATTTCTTATATGAACGAATGCAATAAAGATCCAGGTTGTTATTTAGACAAGTATAATCAAGACAATGACAATCAAACCAGCAATTATATTACAATCAACAATAATGAAGAATTCAACGATATTTATAAAAAATGGGCCAGCTACGCTTGGAATTGAAGATTAAAAAAAACTGGAATTTAATTTTTAGGGTAAAAGAAATCAGTTATTGAGGATTTTGGACAGCCGGATTTTAACCAGGCTGATTTTTTTAGCTTATTAAGTTGCTCTTCTTAAATTTAATAATTCTATTACTTTGCTCATATTTTCAATTATTTGTGGCTTCTCTAACAAAACTTTTCCGTGCTTTACAGTTACGCCATATACTAATCCTTTATTAAGCCTACTTAATTCCAACGCTGTGGCCCTCAAAAATTCTATCTCGTTTGCAATTTTGTTTTGTTTCTCAAGAGAGGTTGAACCGTCAAGAAATTCTGAATAAAGGGACTCAACTTTATCTCCAAGAGCTCTAATTCTAGAAACGAATTCTGATGGAGGAGCCAAACTTTTTATTTCATTAATGGCGTTTTCATAAATTTTTATTTTTTCTTCAGCTTTTATAATTTCACTCCTTGGTTTAGACATTTTCTCAGCAAGTGCCTTAGCATCTTTTGCAGCTTTAAGCAATCTAGCCGCTTCGGAAGCCAATTTTTGCCTATAATCAATATATGCCATTTTAAGCAGAGAGTGATTTTTAACTAACTCTTCAAATATGGAAATAGCATTTCGTGCAGTTGTTGGAACTTGCCTTGCTAAAAGAGCTTCGAACCTTTCACCTAACATATATGTTTTTTTAGCCCTAGCAGAAGGAAGACGAGCTTTAGCAAGATAAGTTTTTTCTCCTCCACTGATTAATTTATATGCGGCTCTCTCAAGAATCCTAGAAGCAGCACTATTACGACCATATTTAACAGCGTTTTCATTAGCTCTCCACGCCATTATTTTAGCTAGTGCAGTAGCAAGCATTCTAATAGGATTAAGATTGGATCTGCTTGCAGAAACACCATATAAATATAATTGCCAACCAATTGCCTTTTCCATTTTCCCTTTATACTTTTCAGCGCGTGCCCCAGCCAAATCGGAACGATAAAGAGCGTGTATGACTCCTCTTTCTAAGACATCGGCTCTGCGAGCCATGACATTGCCAAAAAACCGTGCTCTTTTATCAACTCTTTCTGCAGCTAAATATTCCTTTTGCGCTTTTCTCAATAAAGAACGATTGCTTGCTCCAATCAATCCGGACCAAGCTCTTTTTAGTGAACCAACCAAACCAAATCACCTCAAACATTCAATATAACAGAAACAATTTTGATATTTAAAAAAGTATTTTTTTTGCCTGTTTTGGCAAACTTGTTTTTGGTTTGAAAATGCAGCCTTTTTTAGAGCTTTGGTTTTGCAAGACTTATAACCATGTTGTTTGTTTTGTAAGCCAAACTTGAAACTATTTTTTTAATTTTAAAAATTCTTTTTGTCTTTTTGCCGGGTGTTTTTTGCCTGGTTTTTGTTTTAAAAATTGAAATTTTTTGTTTTGCTTTTTGGCTTGTTTCTGCAAGCCGTGTTTTCTGTAAGCGGTTTTGTTGGTTTTTTTAGGCAAATTAATTTTTTGTTCTTCTCGCGTTTTTTGGGTTTTGCTTTCTTTTAATATATAATATATTTATTTTAAAACATTTTGCAAATTGGTTTATTAAAATGTCTCAAGATGTTCCTACGATAAAAAAGTATCCTTTGCAAAAAGCGAAAATTTTGAAGAAATTTATTTCCAGGGAAGTAGTTCTTGGAATCTTGTTTTTTATTATTGGAATAGCCATATTTTTGGTTCAGCTTGAATATGGTTTGAAAATCGTTTTGTTGAGCTTGGCATTGATTTTTTTTGTTGCGGCCACATTAATTAATTATTGGTATGAAAGCAAATATTATGAAAAGTACTTTTATAATTTTGAAACTGATTTTCTTGTAATAAGAAAAGGGGTTTTCATGCCTACTGAAACCACTTTGCCTTGGAACAAAATACAAGACGTATATTTGGACCAGGATTTGTTGGACAGGGTTTTCGGGCTTTGGGATTTGCACGTATCCACTGCAACCATAATGTCAGGGTATCATGCCCACATTGACGGAGTATCAAAGCAAGACGCAGAAACAATGAGGGACATTATTCTCAAAACCATTAATCGAAAAAAAGTGGTTTAATGGAAAAGATTTACAAGCCAAGCAACATCAATTTATTATTAGTTTTCTTTTCATCCTTGTATATTTCATTTTTTTCGTTTTTGATTTTAATGCCGGTTTTTCCGCTTAACATTCTTATCGCGGCATTCTTATTTATAGTACTAACCGGTTGGGGTTATTTGAAAATAACTAAAACTTGGATAAAGTTGGACGAACAAGGATTGACTATAAGAAAAGGAGTGATTACAGAAGAAAGATCAACTTTCCTTTATTCGCAAATACAGGACATAAAAGAAGCTCAAACATTGTATGATGCTATTTTAGGAGTAAAGCGGCTCAGAATAGTAACAATGACTTATACGTCTGTTCTTGCAACAGAATTGCCTTTATTCAATGTTGCCGAATCTGATGAAATAAAAAACACTATTTTTGAAAAAATGAAAACCATTGAAAACTTGAAAAACAAAAGGCAGGAAAAAAAATTGGAAAAACCCGAAAAAATCTTGAAAGAAGCTGCATTAACCTTGGAATTAAAAAATATTGCTTTAGGAATGATAAGCTCTGCAATTGCATTTATTAGCATCATTTTTGTTCTCATTCTGTTTTTTGCAATTTATTTGTTGCTTAGTTTTTCAGGATTTTTAGAATGGGAATTAATCAAAAATATTGGTAATTTTTCTTTTATTACACTTGGTTCAATTGCCATAATAATTGTCTTATTTTTGCTAATTATGGTTGCAAGACATATAGAACTAATAAATTTCAAAGTTTCAATTTCAAACAACAGACTTGAAATACAATATGGTTTGTTTTCAATAAAAAAAGCTTCATTCAATATTTCAAAAATACAGGACATTGTCATTACCAGAAACATTGTTGAAAAATTCTTCAATTTGTCAAACGTAAAAGCTGAAACAGGCGGCATAGAAAAAATTTTTTCTTCAAACAAGAACGATCAATTACTTAATGTGGATACTGCAATACCATATATAAAGCCTGATAAAGCATTTTGGTTAAGGGAATTTCTATTTTCAAGCAACGACTTAAATCAAAACCAAGACATCGAACCTTTATCAAAAAGAATTCCGCTCGAACAACGCAAACCTATTAAAAGAACAATACAAACAGCAATCATATTTTTTATCCTACTTTTGATAGCAATAACTCTTCAAGTTCTATACGTTCCAAAACTCAATTTTTTGAATATAGTTGGTACAATATTGGCATTCTTCTTTGTTGTCATTGGCAGGTATTTATTTGAATTACTTTATTACAAAAATTATTATTACAACCAATCCGAAGACATTATTTACATCAGAAAAGGCGTTATAAGAACAACTGAAATTGCAATTCCATTCCATCGTATTGAAAATATTTTCATTGACCAGGACATTTTTGACAAGATTTTAGGGCTTTATGATTTGCACATTTCAACGGTCACACCTGTATCTAGCACAGAGTCACACATAGACGGACTCAGCAAAGAAAACGCCGAAAAACTCAAGAGCTTATTAATTGAAAAAATAAACAAAGCTTCAAAGCATTAAATTATATTAAATTCCTAAAACAATTTTTTTGCATGAAATACAAGTTTCTCAAAGACGTGGCTATTTCCGAAATAGCTTTCCAAGCATTTGGAACATCATTGGAAAAAACAATTGCAAACGCAGGAATAGCTTTGGCGGAAATAATGGCTAACACCAAAAAAATACCTTTAAAATTGCAAAAAGAATTTTCGGTTGAAGGAAACGATAATGAAAGCCTTTTGTATAATTTCCTTGAAGAACTTGTTTATATGAAGGACGTGGAAGGCTTGATTTTCAAGAAATTCAAAATAAAAATTCGTGAAAAAAAACTTGAAGCGAAATGTTTTGGAGCCAAACTTGAAGACATTGGAAAAAACAATTTGAAAAACGATGTTAAAGCAATTACAATGTACATGTTCAGCTTGAAAAAAAAAGGAAAAAACTGGGTTGCAACAATAGTTGTTGACATCTAAAAGAAATAAACAAAAAAAACGAGAAAAATTTTTCAAAAAAAAAAGCAAAAAAAATTGGCAAAAAAAACTAGATCAACAAAAAAATGCAAGCCAAAAAAACAAAAAAAAGACAAAAAACTTGCCTCACAAAAAAACAACAAAAAAATTGGGAAAAAAATAAAGATAAAAAAAATCAAAAACAAAAAAAACAATTAAAAAAATAAAAAACAAGGCTCGCCAAAAAAAACAACTTTGTCTGGCAAAAAAATAAATTAGACGAAAAAACTCAGTTCAAAAAAATACTATGAAAAAAACAACACACAAAAAATAATTAAAAAAAAAGCATCCTAAAAAAGGTAAAATAAAAAAATAGTTCAATTTAAACAAAATATTAGGCGTAGAAAAATATATTAAATTTAAAAACAAGTCCAAGCCTAAATTGAAAAACACGGAGTTGCAGGAAAATGCCAAAATATAAAGCAATAAAAGTTTCAAAAAACGTTTGGGAAATACCAAAGACTGAAAAAAGCGGAATGAATGTTCCTGCAAGAATTTTTGCAACCGACGAATTGTTCAATAAAATGGACGAAGGAGTATTTGAACAAATAACTAATGTTGCGTGTCTTCCAGGAATACAAAAATATGCAATGGCTATGCCTGACGCGCATTGGGGTTATGGCGCGCCTGTAGGAGCAGTAGCGGCATTTGATGCGATTGAAGGTATAATAAGCCCCGGCATAATAGGTTTTGACATAAATTGCGGCATGCGGTTAATAAGCACCAATCTGACACACGAGGAAGTCAAGCCAAGGATAAAAGAACTAATGAATTGCCTTTTTGAAAAAATACCTGCAGGCGTTGGAGTAAAAGGCATGATAAGTTTGCAAAGAAAACAAGTTATTGAAGTAATGCAGAGCGGTGCAAAATGGTGCCTTGAAAATGGCTATGCTTGGAAAGAAGACATTGAAAGAATTGAAGAAAAAGGTTGCATAAACGAAGCAAACCCTGAAAATGTATCTGAAAAAGCAATTGGAAGAAGCATGAACCAATTAGGCACTCTTGGATCTGGCAACCATTACCTTGAAGTGCAAGTAATACAAGCAGAAAATATTTATGACAAAGAAATAGCTTCAAAATTCGGAGTGTATGACGATAAACAAGTCATGATAATGATACATTGCGGTTCTCGTGGAACAGGACACCAAATTGCAACAGACTATTTGAAAGACTTCCAATCTGCAATGCAAAAATACAAATTAAAAATCAAAGATAAAGAACTTGCAGGAGTGCCATTTCAAAGCGAAGAAGGGCAAAAATACTATTCTGCAATGGCTTGCGCGGCAAACAACGCATTCGCAAACAGACAGGTAATAACCCACAATGTCAGACAAGCATTTGCTAAAATATTCAAAAAAACTCCTGAAGAAATGGAAATGAATTTGATTTACGACGTTGCCCACAACATTGCAAAAATAGAAAAACACGAAGTGGACGGCAAATCAAAAAAAGTCATTGTGCATAGAAAAGGTTCTACGCGTGGCTTTGGACCTGGACATGAAGAATTGGCAAAAATATACAAAGAAACTGGACAACCAGTAATAGTTGGAGGATCAATGGAAACAGGAAGTTATGTTTGCGTAGGAACTGAAAAAGCAATGCTTGAAACTTTCGGAAGCACAATGCATGGCTCAGGCAGGGTAATGTCCAGAACAAAAGCAAAAGAAATAGTGAAAGGAAAACAATTGCAAAAAGAAATGGAAAAAAAAGGGATATACGTAAAAACTGCAACCTACTCCGGGCTTGCTGAAGAAGCAGGCATAGCCTATAAAGACATAAGCGAAGTAATCAAAACAATGGACGAAATAGGAATTTCAAAAAAAGTGTTTTCGCTGAAACCAATAGGAAACATAAAAGGATAAAAGCCAAAAAAACAGCACTCCAAAAAAAACGATAAAAAAACGGCTCGCAGAACAAAAATAAAAAAAAACTTGGCCAAAAAAAAACAAAATTTCAAATAAAAAAATTCACAAAAGCAAAAAAAAACAACAAAAAAAAATAACTTGCAAAAACAAACAAAACAAAAAATTA
>CAZNZM010000005.1:45872-47592 GCA_964577555.1 uncultured archaeon | reverse complement strand
CAAAAAAAACAACAAAAAAAACAAATCAACAAAAAAAAACGCAAGCCAAAAAAAAACAACAAAAATAAAAAAAACTTGGCCAAAAAAAAAACAAAATTTCAAATAAAAAAATTCACAAAACCAAAAAAAAACAACAAAAAAAAATAACTTGCAAAAACAAACAAAACAAAAAATTAAAAAAAAATTGTCAAAAAAAAATGGCTCAAAAAAAAACAAATTCCAATCAAAAAAAACAAAAAAACCAATAAAAAAAATTAAAAAAAATTAAGAAAAAAAATCGGCTCACAAAAAAAACAACAAAAAAAACAAATCAACAAAAAAAAACGCAAGCCAAAAAAAATGACAAAATTTTTTAATTTAAAGCGACAGGAAAAAAAATTGGTTTTGGCAAAATAAAAATACGTAAAAAAAAGTCAAAACAAAAGAACAAATCATTTTTTAAAAAAGTAAATCCATTAATTAAAAATGAAAACAAATTTTTGTAAGAAATTCGGAAAAACAATCATTCCAAAAAGCGAAGCTGGATTTACTCTATTTACTGCTTTGATAGCATTTATACTTATTATTCTTGCCCTTTTGCTTGTTCAATCCATGGTTTCAACGCAAAGAAGCACCTTGGAAATAATATCGGATATTTCGGAACAAAAAGAAATGCAATCAATTGCTGATTTGGCTCGCTCAGACGCTCTCCAAGTAGTGAATTATGGAATAAGATTTGACATTGAATCTTACAGCACTAAAGACGAAGACAAGGACGGACTGCCTGACAATACTTATTTTATGAATATTGACACGGCCAAGGATTGGGAATGCGTAAAAATTGATTTCATGAGAACATGGTTTGGAATAGGAAACGATGCAGCTTGCGGTGGTTCAACCCAAAACAAGCAAGTGTTCGCTTCACTGGTTGCAAACCATCTTGAAAACCTTTTGGAAACCACCAGTGATACGCGCGGATACAGCATAAACATTGCAAAGCCGGAAGCGACAACAATGAGTTCTTTGCTTGACAAAGCACTTGAAAATAATTTTGAAAAAAGAAAAGAAGAAGTATTTGAAGTAATAGATTGCACTCCTGAAAATTATAAAGAATGCAACGGCTCGTTTTATGTGGTGCTTGACATGAGCCCTGACATAGTTCCAGACTCGGAATACGAAAAATTTCCACAAGTAAGAATTGAAAATCTTCAAACAGGAAGAGTCCTTAAAGAGCCAATAATGTCAAGAGGAAAAAACAGGATATATATTCCAGTAAGGTTGTTCAAAGCTTTGAACTGGGCCAGAGTAATAGGGTTTTCTGAAGGGGGACTTTTCAGCACAGATTTTACTCCGCCGACAAAGTCTAAAAACAAAACACAACTTGAAACTGATGTAAAAAGTTATACTAAAACAAGAACAGAAGAAATCATTAATAGATTAGGCATGAATAATAGTTCGGAAGATTTCTATTTATCTGATATAGAGGTTATTCCAAGCATTAATGTTGATACTAAAGGCAACAGTGATCCTGATGATGACGAAGCAACATTGATAGCCATTACTTTAAACCTGTATTTCCAAGAAAATAACCCAAAATATCAAGTCAGCAAAGAAAACAAGCCGCACAAGTACGGAATAAAATTATACTGGATATTCTAAAACTGAAAAGCAAAAAAAACTATTTTCAAAAAAATTGAAAAATTGTCTAAAAACTTGGCTTGAGAAAAACAAAAAAAGCGCA
>CAZNZM010000005.1:0-45772 GCA_964577555.1 uncultured archaeon | reverse complement strand
AAAGCAGTTAAAAAAAAATGGACTTAAAAAAAGTCTCGGCAAAAAAACAAAAAAAATCTTTGGTAAAAAAAAACAAAAAAAATTAGCAAAAAACCGGCTAAAAAAAATTAAAAAAATAAAAAAACATAACTATCCAAAAAAAAACAAAACTTCAAACAAAAAAAAAATAAATAATTCAAAAAAAAACTCAAAAAAAAACGGCTCGCAAAAAAACAAAAAAAAATCCAGCTCAAAAAAAACAATTAAAAAAAAATCCAACAGGAAAAAAATTGAAAAATTGTCTAAAAACTTGGCTTGAGAAAAACAAAAAAAGCGCAGAAAATCAAAAAAAAAGCAGTTAAAAAAAAATGGACTTAAAAAAAGTCTCGGCAAAAAAACAAAAAAATTTCTTGACGAAAAAAGAAAAAACTTGTCTCAAAAAAAATAACTATTATTTGGTTTCAAATATATTGCTTACAAGTTTTTTGTCAAGTGTTGCAAGAACAAAATCAAGTGAAGCATTGTCAGATTGGTCAGATTGTTTAGACTTTACAGGTAGTGTAGGTGATGATAGTGATGTAAGCGCATCTATTAAAGCTTCTGAAATTGTAACATCTAATTTTTCTATTTCTGCGTCATACCGAATTCCTTCATCAACTGAAAGAATAAGCGAAAGAATAAGCTTAATAGCATTGTCAAAATTTTTGGTTCCAGAACTAAAAAATAAAAGCAAAATTGTATCAATATCTTCTTTTACAACAATACTACTACTGTTTACTAATTCATATTCTTGCATAAGGCTAGTTAATTGAATATTTTTATTGTTCAATTTATTTTCTATTTCAAATGTAAAATTTGCAGTATTAAAAGGCCCTGTATTCTCAACATTTTTTAATTTTAATACAAATAAAGGAATTTCTTGTTTGTCCTTTTTAAGCTTGAATTCAACGTCCGACCTGGAATTTTGATTGATATCCTTGTCTAAAAGAATGTCATAACCCCTTTTTTCAAATACTGCATTTCCTGAATCGTCAAAGTTATCTATGACAATTATTGCGTCTCCATCTTTATAATAACCATAATTTCCCATTCCAATGCTTGACTCTAACAAAACAAGCAAAAGCAATACTTGAAAAAGCCTGAAAATATTTTTCATGATTTTAATAATGAGTTGATAAAGAATATAATATTTTCTTTTTTTATGAAAAAACCTAGCAAGGCGCGTTGTAAAAAACTGTTTGGAAAAATTCAAAGCCAAAAACAAGCAAGGTTATTTAATTTTTATTTAATTTTTAGATACTGTTTTTGCAAGGCGGAACAAAAGGAAAAGCTTTAAATGATAGTTGAATTAGATTATATAGAAAATAATATTAATCGGGTTTCATGATTAAGTTATTTGGCAGTGGTTTGATGGCGCCTTCAGATTCTGACAAGGGTTTTTATGAGAAATTGGAAGACAAGTATTATGATTTTCTTGATTGGTTGAACGAAAAGGGTTTGCCTGTTTATAGTGTAGTGGATTTTATTGAATCAAAGAATGTGCCTTCGTTTCCTGTTTTTTTGATTTTTTTGGCTTTGCTGCTGATTGGTTTTTTTGTTTTGGTTTCTGGCGCTGTTGCGGGCAATGGGGAATTGAGTGTTAGTGTTGTTGATGAACAAGGAAGTCCTGTTGCTGCCGCGGTTGTTTTTGGAAAATTTAATGGTGAGGAAGTTTCAGGAAAGACTGACAGTAAGGGAGTGGTTTTGCTTTCTGTGCCGCGTGGTTTGAATGTTGAGGTGAGTGCGTCAAAGCAGGGTTATAAACTTGACAAGCCTGAAACAATAAAATTGGAGAATGAAAAAGGTTCTGTTTCGGTTAAGCTTGTAAGAGAAATAAAAACTGTTTCAAAGGTTATTAGTGTTTTTGAGGCTGGGACACAGCGTGCTTTTGGTGATAGTGTTCAAGTGCAGTTTTCTTGCGTCGAGAATAAGGATTTTTCTTCTACTGAAGTTGTAAGGAATGGTATTGTTGAAGTTGATGTGCCTGATAATTGCGGGCAATTGAATGCAAAGGTTTTGGGCGATTATGTTCTTGCTAATGAAACTATTTATTTATCTGATAATGACTTGAAAATGGAGATAGGCAAAGGTTCTTTGGCTAAGGGAAGTGTGTTGGTTACTGTTGCCAACAACAAAGGCGAAACTATTGCTGGAATTGATGTTAGGCTTTATTCTCGGGCAAGCAATGGTACTCAAGGAGCGTTGATTGAGGAAAAGTCAACCAGCACTAATGGCACGGCTTCTTTCAGTGATGTGCCTGTTGGGAATTATTATGTTGTTGCTTTTGACAGGCAGGGCAATTATGGAGAGTATGATGGTTTGAAACAAAACGTGGTTCAAGAAGTCAAGGCAAATTCTACAACGACAATTGCAGTGGTAATGAATGATTCAGTTGCCGGCAAAATAAAATTGGTTGTGCAGGACAAGGAAACAAGGGAATTAATTAAGGGTGCGGTTGTAAGTCTTTCAAAAGGACAGAATGTGATTACTTCAAAGCAAACCGATGAAGCTGGAAAAGTCGAGTTCAGTGTTGGCGAGGATGTGCAGTATAATATTAATGTTGATAAAGCTGGTTATTTGATTGCTTCAATGAAAATGAATCCTTCAAACGACTTTGTCACGGTTCAAATTGAACAAGCCACTATTGAAAACAGCCAAAGCCTTTTCGTGGTTGTGACTGATGAAAAGGATAAGCCTATAGAGAATGTCAGGTTGAAGCTTAAAAAAAATTCTGATGGCGCGCAGGTTGGCTCTGAACTTGTCACAGGGCTTGATGGAAGGGCTACTTTTGAAAGGGTTGAAGAAGAAAATTATTATGTTTATGCAGTGAAGCCTGGTTATGGTGAAAAAACCAGTGACACTATAAGAGTCAATAATAGGCAACAAAACATTTTGAAAATAAAAATTCCTCTTGGTTCTGGCAAAATAAATTTTGGGGTTTTTGACGAACAAGGAAGCCCTGTTGTAGGTGCAATGGTAAAGGCTGTTGATGCATCCAGTTTTGAAGTTCTGGATGAAACTACAACAGATTCTGATGGAAAGAAGGAAATAATTGTGAGGGCTGATAAAAAAGTTTTCCTCTCTGTTTCAGCTTCTGGGTTTTCGGATTATGTGACTATTCCGATTCAAATGCAAAAAGATGTTTCAATTGAAAAAAGGGTTGTGTTGTTTAAAAGCGTCTCTGCATTCGGCATAGAACCTGATGGGTTGTATGCTGGAAATGAAAAAGTTTCGGAAAGCGATTCAGCACTTTCTCCTGGACAAAAGTATACTGCCAAATTCAGGCTTTTTGTGCCTAAAAATTCCGTGTTTGACGAGGTTGAAGTGCATATTAGGACTGGCAAGGATACGAGCACTTCAATGGAAAAAGACGTGGCATATATAACTGATATCAGAGGCGCGTATAATTCAATTTTAAAAGGCACTACTTATAATCCGCCTGTCGGTCAAGCAACTGATTTACAGCATCTTACTTCAGGAAACGCAAAGTGGGGTAACGCTTTATTCAAGTCTATTAAAGGAGGGGTTTATGAAATTGAAGCCGATGTGCAAGTAAGGGATGAAGCCAAAATTGGTTCTTCTGGAGAAATATGGTATAGGGCTGCAGGCAAAAGCAGTGGGTTTGTAAGGGCGCCTGTTGATTCAATGCTTGGCACAAGCGGTTCTACCTCACAAAAGCAAGGGCTTTATGCTAATTCTTTGAAAATGTCTTTTTCAATAGGGCCTTCATCTCTTTGCAGTGAAGATTTTTGCGCTTCTTATTCCATAGAAGATTTGAGGGAAGGAATTGCTTCAAATGTTGCCGAGTCTTATAATGCACAAATTGAAAGCAGTTACAAACTTAATTTTGAGATTTCAACAATATCAAAAACACCTTTCGGTTCAACTCAAATTTCTGTGAAAGACAAGACAGCTGGGCTTGTAATGAATTCTTATGATGTAAAAACTGCACTTGGAGAACAAAAACAAGGCAGGCTTAATGGATCAGAATTGAAGCTTTCTGTTGGAGAGCTTTCTTATGGTTCTGTCATTTTCGGAACAATTGAATTCACCACTAAAAAGGAAGGAACGTTGCCTGTTGAATTGTCGATAGTATCAAGCGTTTCGGGAAGCAATGCGTCAGAAATATACAAGAAAACCATTTTTATAAAAGTCCAGCCTGCAAGACAAATGAATATCGATGTTTTGCCAAAAATAATCGTGCCTTTGATAAACAATAATTTGTTGGTAAAAGTCAGTAATACTGATGGCACTGGAATTCCTAATGCAAAAGTCAGCATAAGAAAAAATGATGAGGTTGTGGCTTCTGGAGACACTGATTTTGAAGGAGTATTTTCTTATACTTTGTCTTCGCCTTCCGAGGGTTCAAGCATAATTATAAGCGCGGAAAAGACAGGTTATAAGCAGGCACAATTGGAAATGAAGTCCTCGTCGAACATAATTGTTACAGAACCAAAAACAATCAAATTGAATATTAATATTGACGATTCCGAACCTAAAAACTTTGAAGGAAAAATATTGAATATAACTCAAATACCTTTGCAAATTGAAAAAATAAATTTCAGCAAATCTCTTGAAGGTTATGTTCAAATCAAATTGTTTGAACCAAACTTGCCTGCATCAATTCAACCAGACAGCAACATTCTAATGTCTGGCAACTTGAGTCTTGTTGCAACAAGCTCTAACATAACACAACCTACAAGAGTAGTTGGTTCAGCAATCATTACAGCAAGCAATGATGCTTTTGGACAAAAATGGGTTGCTCAAATTCCGATAGAAATCAACATCGGGTTTGGCGATGAAGTGGATGACACAGGATGCTTTATGATTGCACCTGTCGCTAACCTTAAAAACCCAATAGAGTGGAAAATAAGCGGAACGCCAAGCGAAACAAGCCAATTTGCAGTGACTTTGGTTAATAACTGCAAATCTGGAAGCAAAAAAGTCAATCTTAGAAATATTTCTGCAAGAGTTGTTTCAGGCAACCAAAACATTTTTGGCTCGTTCACTGCCGGCACTGATAATGGATTTGAAAGCAAAATAGACGGGGTTTTCAGAAAAGTTTTTGATGTTTTGGAAAAAGACTCTGATCAAGTAATTACTTTCAAATTCAAGCCTGACAATATAATTAGTGGCACGGCAAATGCAAGGATTGAATTGCAAGCATCAAACTTTACTCAAACCGGCGAACAAAAGCTTTTGCAAAAAATCAATGTCAATATAAGCATTAATAACATCAACGAATGCATTGAAACATTAACGGACAGGGATATTGTAGTTCAAAGTTGTCCTTACAACATTGGTTTCGGGCTTTACGGAAACAGGTTTTCGCAATATTCAAATTCAAGGTATGGTGCTTTTGACCCAATGACTTCAAGGTATGGCTATGGCACCGGACAACCGCCCTATCTTGGAACTCCTTCAACACCAAATACTTATGGAGACCTTGGAATGTATGGTTATTCCAACGCATATTATCCTAACTCTTACTTTGGCGCGCCATTCTATTCTGGAATGGCTTCTTATTCGCCAAATGCTATGATGGCTTGGAGTTGCGGAACAGGTGGCTTCAGAATAAGAAACAGTTGCCAAGCTCCAATAGAAATAAGTTTTGATGCACAGCCCGGCATAACCGTAAAAGACAAGATGATTACAATTGAACCTGGCAAAGAATCAGATGTAATAGTTGAGCCTTCAAATTTCTTTGGTAGATACGCGCTTGACATCAAGGCAAGGCAGGCAAACAGTTCGCAAAAAACAAACAAAATAAAAACGGTGTATGTCAATGTGACAAATCCTTGGTCAAAAAATTACAGGGACTGCATATCAATTGATCCTGCCAGAACAATTGCATTCAACAATTACTTTGGCTTGCCAGTAACATTGAAAGTGATAAATACTTGCTATGCTGAAGGCGTTTATCTTGAAGAAAGCACTTCAACAATATTTTTCCCTGGCTTGGCAATTGCCAATCCTGCAGACACTGGATTTGGTTATCAAGTTGGACAATATCCGAATTATAACCCGATAAACGGACAACCATACAGAGTTGCGAATGAAAGCAACTTGACAGCCAATCAATCCGCGGGAAGCGCAAGAGAACTTATTGAAAGCTATACATTCCTTGGCCCTGAATACCTCACACAACCAAACGGCAAAGTAACCCAAGTATTGTCTTTTGAAATAGTCAAGGCTCTCAAAAAATACAGAAACAACGCGCCAAAAGCGGAATTGTTCGGACCAAACATATTCAAAGACATTGGAAACTTGAGGTATTTCTTGACTTCTGGTTATTATGCTATACAAGCAAGAACAAGCCTTATTGTCAAATTCATAAATCCGTTTGGAATGCAACAACAAATAGCATTCCCTATAATTGTACAGGATTTGTGGAACGCGTTGGAGTACGCTGAACGCCTTAACGAACAATTTGAAACATTCGGAAGTCCTGCAAAAAAGCCAAGCGAATGCATAAACCACCAAGCCCTTGATTTCACAAGGCTAGGAAACATGCCTACAGATAGAACATATTATACAAAAGATAATGGAGGATTGTTCATAATTGACGAAGAAAAAGGGTGCGGAACGGCTGATTACTTGCACGATTTTTCCCCGCAAGAAATGGTTTTCAGGCAAAAAAACTGGCTTGTAATGAAAATCCAGCCAGACCCGACAGACCCAAAACACAATTTGGCAATTTCATTTGACACCTCAAAATGGAATAAAACAGGAACCACAATAAATGAAGACATAATTGCAAAAGTAAGCAGAACAATAACAGCATCATCAGAACTTGTAAGGCTCAACGTCAAATTCAATATAAAAGAAATAATTGATGATAAAAAAGAAGACAGAAAACCACCGGAAGAATACATGATTACTATTTGTGAAAACGGCGGAGAAACAGGAGAAGCCGCATTTGAAAAATACGGTTTGGAAAAAATAAAGTATGATTGGAGAAAAGACGAAATCAAAGAAGACACTTGCGACGTTGGCAAAGGAAATATATTTTGTGACGCGGTGCAAGCAACTATTTCAATTACAAAAAAGATTGACAAAATCAAAGAAGTTGCTGGAAAAATAACAACAACGGATAGTAAATTTGGTGAGTGTGTAAAAAATGCAACAAATTTCAAGTGCGAAGATCCGGCTAATAAAACAGCTGAAAACCTTTTCAGGTATGTGCTGAAACAAAACGAAAAAGGAATTTTTACGAATGAAAATGACGAAGCGATTGAAATAATGAAGCTTAAGCAAGAAGGTTTAGAAGAATTATTGCAAAAAAAACCGAATACTGATAAACAACATAACCTAACAATCTTGAATGAAACAATAAAAGTGCTTAAAGAAGCAAATACTAAAATTTCAAATGAGGATATGAATGGTTTGGCAATTTACTTGGAAGTAAAAAATTTGAGTAGCGGTGTTAATTTTAACGACTTATTCGAAAACGCTTTTTCAATTGGGGGAAGTAATAAAATTTGGTATGCGCCGCTAACAAGTTACATTAAAACGCATGAACAAATTGTAAATTGTATTAATAATAATAATAATAATACTCAAAATAATACTCAAAATTGCAACACCATTAGTATTAGTGATAATAATCAAATTAATATTGACGATCTAAAAAAAGCATTACAAAACATAGTTGATAATGGAAAGCTTAAAATAGTTGCAATCAATCAAAAAGAGATGAGCAAGAAAGTCAAGGAAATGGTGATGAAAAAAGGAATTGTCAGCAGTAATTATGGCATAAAAAATTTCTTTGAGTTTTACAAGGAAAACATTGAACCTAAAATGTACTTGATGAAGGACAGCTATGACAATGAATTTAAAGAAAAATTTAAAGAACAATATTATGAAATCAATTTAACTTTTAACACTAGTAATGATAAAAATGTGGATGCTGGTGATTATAACGTAAGCATTGGAAAATACAAATGGGAAAATAAAGCAGATTATAATGCTGAAGTTTATCTGAAAATTGACAGAACAATGCAAAAAATAGATGAAGACAATAAAACGAGTTTTTCAAAAAATGTTTTGTTTGAAATCCCAATTGATGGAAAAGTTGAGTGGGGAACTTCTTTTAGCGGTGATGGAGTAAATAATATTTATTTAAACAACTTTGACAAGGATAATTATCAAATCAAAAATTACAAACAACGTGGAAATGCAGGTACAACAATTAATAGAACTTATGAAGCAACAAAAAATGGTAAATTAATGACAATTTCAAAAGATCTTATTAGTGCATCTCTTTCAAATCCTATAATGATAGAAGTGACTATTACTAAACAAGCTGAAGAACCTGCTGGTGTTTTCTATGAATTCAAGCATAATGGAAACTCTGAGCCTTTCCAACTAAAATACATTGAAAAAAATAGTAAAAATTTGGCTGATTCAAAAGATGGACCATTTTATGGTTATGAACTTTGCGATAAAGGTAATACTGATGAGAGCACTAATGATAAAAAATATTATGGGTTATTGTTCACAGATAACGAACCTTTCAACAAAACTTTTTCAGCATTAGCTTATGTGCCTGCACAAGTTGTTCAAGAAGATACTGGGTCGGTTATTTCAGTAAAATGCATTAAAGAAGGTACAATACTAACTAAAGAAATAAATAAAATAAATAATATAATCGGAAGAGCAGATGGTCGCGGCGATGTTTCGTTAAATAATGACGAAATGAAAGCTTATAAAAGAACACAATATAATTTGCAAAATTTATTAAACATGGTTAAAGATGAGAAAGTTTGCATTAAAGTTGAGGATCAAAAAATGGAACTTTTATGGAATACAGAATATTTTACTAAAAAAATGGAATAAGTATGTTGGGCAATAGAATTAATTTGTTGATTGGGTTTGCCTTGTATGTTATTGGAGTTATTGCTTCAAATATTGTTTCCAATTTTTTTTTAGACGGAGAGCCTTTGTTGAAATTTTCTTTTCCGATTCAAATTGAACTCGCATTTATTTGTTTGGGTTTGATGGCTCTTTCAATATTGTATTATGCCAAATTTTCGTTTGTTGTAATGTTTGTAATCGGCTTGATTTTTGGCGGTTATTTGTTTACAAATCCGTTGCTAATATTGCTTGCAATATTTCCTTTGGGTGTGGCGCATTCTTCAGGAATAGAAATAGGTTTGGCAATAAAAGATGATATGGCTGGAAGAAAAAATTTTTGGGAAGAAAAATGGAAAATATTTTTTTTGGTGTTGATAGTTTTGGTGCTTTCACTAGCAACAGGTTATATCATTGAAACAATAAAGATTCAGATGCCTGCAAATACTTATATTGTTGAATTGCCGTTTTAAAAGGTGAAATTCAAAAAAAATTAAAGTTTATAAAGGTGAAAGAAACTTTTATAATTAGATTAAATGATTATTATATCAGTTTCAGTTAATTGGTGATTTTGTGGGTTTTTTTGACGGAATCAAGGAGTTTTATTATTCAATTGAAGAAAAGTATTATGATTTTCTTGATTCGATAAATGAAAGAATTCCTGTTTATGAAATAATTGACCCTATTGACAGGATTGCTCCAAGTCTTCTTGTTTTCATTTTTTTGGGGCTTGTTTTTTTGGCTCTTGGTGGCTTGGCTTTTCTTGGGTTTTTTGAGGGTCCAAAGGATACTCTTACAATAAATGTAATTGATAAAGATGCAAAAGCGATTGAGGGTGCTTTGGTTTCTTTTTCAAAGCAGGATGCGGATGTTGTGTTGGTGAAAACCGATTCAGAAGGAAATGCAAAGTATTTTGGTGTTAAAGAAAATGACAAGGTTAATGTAAAAGTAAGCAAGGATGGTTATGTTCAGGTTGAAAAGGCCGTACTTATTAATGTTGTTCCTCAAGTTGAAGTCGTGACTTTGGAAAAGGAAGCAGAGGCAAGTTTAACTGAAAGGACAATAAAGTTGGTTGATTCTTTTGGACAAACAATAACCGAGCCTTTGACTTTGAGATTCAAGTGTTCAAATACTTCTGTGAGAGCTCCGGAGCCTATTGATTTGGATGCAAGTTCTCGCGGACAGGCAAAGGTAAGAGTGCCAAACAATTGCGGCAGGTTGACCGTTGATATTACTGATTCAACAAAATACAGAGAAGTAAGCGGTTATCTTGTTTCTTCTGAAGAGCAAACAATCAGGTTGCAACCTGTAAGCCAACCAAAAGGAACCCTTAATGTAATGGTAACGGATTCAAAAAACGAGCCGCTTGATGGAATAAGGGTTGAAATATACAAGTATGAAGAATTGCTTGAAAATCCCAATGTGGGGCCGCTTAATGGCGATATAACCCAATCTGGACAGGCTACTTTCAATGAATTGCCGGGAACTTATGTTTTGAGGACTTTTGACAGCGCCGGAGTATATGGGCAAGGTGAAAGAAGAGCGACAATAACTGCTGGGGAAACATCGTCAGTCAATATTTCTTTGGCTGAGGATATAAAAGGAAAAATAAAAGTCAAAGTTGTTGACAAGAGGAACGGCTCGGCAATAAGAAATGCTCGTGTAAAATTGGTTTTCGCATCAAACGGCAACGAAGTGACTACAAATACTACAAATAATGATGGCGAAACTGAATTCCCATTAAGCAGGGAAGTTGATTATATTGCAAACGTAATTGCCGAAGGCTACCAATTCAAGAGTGTTTCAGGTTTGAGAATGTCAAATGATGTAGTAAAAATAGAGGTTGAAAAATGCACTAATACCACTTGCGGAGTGCTTAGAGTAAAAGTAGTGGACCAAGAAAACAACGCAATTAACAATGCGGTTGTTGCGATTTATAATGCTTCAACAAACAATCTTGCAGGTTATGACACCAGAAAAACCGATGTTAATGGCATTGCAAGGTTTTTCGGTGTAAGCGCTGGAAACTATT
Organism: uncultured archaeon; assembly: GCA_964577555.1. Taxonomy (GTDB): domain Archaea; phylum Iainarchaeota; class Iainarchaeia; order Iainarchaeales; family Iainarchaeaceae; genus CABMIU01. The sequence goes on along the minus strand of CAZNZM010000005.1, from coordinate 34,869 downwards.
GGGCTTTCGCATTCAGGGAAGGATTTTCAGGAAGAAGCGACGCAGCTTATTTCAATGGAGCGCAAAAAGACGAAGGAGAGCCGAATCTTATAGTAAAAATGGATGTTGGAAAGTCTATTGTAAGGGTTCATGTGGTTGACAAGGAAGGCAATCCGATTCCTTTTGCAAATGTGACTCTTTTAGATTCGCGCACAAACTTTCCGATTGCAGGGCCTGAATTCACTGATTCAAACGGCACTTTTGAAAGAGAAATAAGGGCTAATGCAAAAGTTTACGCGATTGTCAAAAAGGAGGACGAAGAAGTTTATACTCCTTATGTCACAACAAAAAAATCTCTTGTGCCTCAAGGCGTTGTTTCTTTTGAAGTTGTAATGGAGAAACCCATACTTGATAAAAAAATACAGGTTTTGTTCAAAAGGCTTTATGAAAAAGACAAAAAAGCTGACATTGTGAAGGCGGGTGGAAAATATATTGCAAAATTCCAAGTAAGGGTTCCTGAAAAGGAGGAAGATGAAACTTATGATAATATTGAAATGCATATAAGGGCTGGCGAAGATACGATAATGGAAAAAGACGAAATTTATTTGGGAGAAGTAAGCGCTCCTTTGACAAGGCAAATAAGAGCCACAAAGTTTGAAAAAGAAGCAACAAGGCTGGATGCTTCGGATTATGATGTTACGATTGATGATGCAAAATGGGTTAATGTTGAATGGGTTGATCCATTGCCGGGAATTTATGAAGTGGATGCTGAAGTGAATATAAAAAACACTGCATCTTTGGGAGACAAGCTGGTGCTTAATTACAAAGTCCGCGGAGAAATAGGCAGTAGTGTTGAGAGGGACCCAATTGACAATACGGTTACTAATGAATTGTACAGCAACACCAAACAGGAAATATTTGAAGTGGGGGCAGTAACGCTTTGTGACGAACAATTTTGTTTTACATCCACAATACTTGATATTGAAAAGGATTTGCTTGAATCGGTAACCGATACATACAATGCAAGAATATTCAACAAATATAGGATGTTATTCATAATAAAAAATAATTCCCAAACCATAATACACAACAACGCTAACTTGAGGGTAAACAATCCCGACAAATCAATAAAGTTTTTTAATTACGAAGCCATTGATGCGGAAACCGTTTCAAGAAAAGGGGTTGTAAATGGCTTTGAGTTTCCAAAGATTAATGTTGGCGAGCTTTCGCCTGACAAATCAGTGAGAATTGAAGCCGAATTTATACCTCAAAAATCGATAAACGGAGTAGTGAATATCAAATTGGCGTCTGACCAAAAAATAGTTTATGAAAAAAATTTGACTATAATTGTTTCAGCGCCGCAAGAGTTAAGCGTGGAAATTGACAAAACGTTTTTCGCTTCAGGAATACCCACTGATATAAAAGTTGTTATAAGGGATTCGGCAAATGGGCAGGAAGTTGACAAGGCTGTTGTAAGAATACTTGACAAGTTTGACAATGTGATTGATTATGCTTTTACAAGGCCTGATGGCACTGCCACTATCACTTTGCCGGGGCAGAAGCCAGGGGAAAAGCTCAAATTGCAAGTTGAAAAAGCGAATTTTAATGTCAAGGAAATAGAATTAATGGTAAGCGACAAGCTTGTTGAGGCAACGCCTTCGCAATTGGGAGTAAGTCTTAATACTAAAGACAAGGTTGAAAGCTCTGACAAGATTTCAATAAGAAACGCGGCGCCTTATGATTTGACCATAAAGCAAATAGCTTTGAAAGGAAATTTCAAAAAACTTGTTGATATTCAAAAAGTAAGAAATTGGCTTGAAAGCTCCTACAAGGGTATGGCTCTTAAAACAGGCGAGAGGCAGGAAATAGTAGTAAAAACCTTTTTGTCACAGGACGCGATGCTTTTAAAACAAAGGCAAAACATTGACGCTGAACTTGAAATAATAGTATCGGTTTTCGGCGAAGAATGGAACATAAAAGTGCCTGTAAAAATTTCAATAGGACTTGGAAACGAAGTTGACGACCCGACTTGTCTTGTACTTTCAAAAAACGAGTGGGTTACAAGCACTTCGGGTTCGCCAAAAAGAATGGAGTTTTTAATACAAAACAATTGCACCATAGGAAAAAAGCCGGTTGCATTGCAAGACTTGGAAGCTAAAATAAACTTGAAGACAAACCAAATTGGGGAATATAAGATAAGCATTGAAGGAGCTGGGGACACTATATTAAGGCCTGGCTACTTTAAACTCATGCTTGGAAAATTGGAAGCACAGCAAAGCGTGACAGGAATACTGACTTTTACTCCTTATGGCGGAGTCAATGGAACAGCTGAAGCGGAAGTGGAAATACAGGCTTCAAACCCGGTTGATAATGGAGCCCAAATACTTAACAACAAAATAAAAACAAAAATTACTTCCGTCAATCTGACTGAATGTTTGGCTTATGACAAAGAAAGAATTGCAATAAACCAAAAAGAAACAGGAATATTCACTATTACTGCCACTGAAATATGCGGCGAGCCTATAGACTTTGAAATAAAAAGCCCGCTTAAAACCAATCCTGAAAGAAAATTCACGCTTGCGCCTGGCCAAAGCAGGGCAATTGAAGTGTTTGCAGAGCAAAATAATCCTGGACAATATCCTGTGGTTATTAGCGGAAAGTTCGGTTCGGACAAAAAAACCCAACTCGCAAAAAATATAAGAGTGATTATTAATGCTCCTGGTTGTTGGCAGTTAAGCAAATACGAATTTGAGGTTTATGACGATCCAAAAGTTGATATTGACGGCTTTGACTCTGCAAAAATAGCTAATAATTGTGTAGAGAGACCTGTTGAAGTAAAAGTTAATACAAAGGACTTCCTTGACGCTCTGCAGGACGGCTTGGCTTATGGAGCAATTTCTGCAGGGCTTGTAATGCTCACCAATTGGGGAGCCGGAGACAGGGAAATTCTAACAGGAAAACCCAAAACAGATAATAATAAAACTAATACCACTGCTCAAAGTGAAAAACAAGAGCAGGATGTAACAAATTTGCCGCCAATTGCTTTCGCCAACATTTTACCAATTACTGGAAGAATGTCAATAGGAAATTCTGCAGCACAAGGTGCTGCTGGCAGTCTTGCTGAGGGTTTGCTTAAAAGCGGAGCAGGGCTTGTAAGAGGAGTCTTTGGAACAAGTCCTTTAGCAGCGGGGTTGTTAGGCGGATTTGTAGGAACTTTGATTTCTTATTCCGGACAGGAAAAAGAAGTACCATTCACTATTTTGCAACCAGATGTTGAAATTCAAAGAATAAAGTTGGTGCAAGGCGAAGGACAACAAGCTGTTGAGGATGATAAAATAAGGCTTGAAGTTGAAGGGCTTGGCAAGGAAAAAGAGGAAAGCAGCACTATAGTGCCAATGCCTTTGACTAATACTCCAAGCGATGTGCTTTCACAAGGCACGCAAATATACAAGGCTGTTTTCGTGAATGACAGCAGGCTGATAACAACAGAAGAAGCTCCTTATTATTCAAACCTTTTGATTAATGGAATAAGGCATAAATACAAGGATAAAACATACAAGAAAAAAGACTTTTATGACGAGGAAGGCGGTTTCCTCGGCTTCTTTGACACAAGCACTTTAAATAAGCAAAAGAAGAAGCTTGAAGAGGATTTGCCTAGCCAAAGGCTTGAACAAACATATAAATTGGAATTCAACGCGGTTCCGCCTGAAATCGAAACAATCCAAGCACCTTCAATATTGAACTGCCAAGACGGAGAAAAAACCGGGGCAACAGGGCCTGACGCATTGCCGAAAATAAAATTGGCTTGGAATTGGAGTTCAATAGCGGAAAACGAATGCAACGAAAACAACCCAAACGGGGTTTACTGCGACGCAACGCAATTCAGCATAGCCATACTTAAAAAAATCAAAATATTGGATGATTTCTTGAGACAAAATGCTTCCCAATTCCAATGCCCAACGCCTGGAGAAAATACTTCAATAAAAAACGAGATAGGCAGTTATGATGTCGGAATAGCATCGCTTGACACTATCAAAACAGGGAACAGCATAGAAGTCATTGCGGAAGTTAAAAACACAAATCCGAGCCAAATAGAAACAGATGTAGTGTTAAAAATCAAACCTATTTCAAACGCTCCTGAAATAATTTGCTCTGGCGGAACGCAAAAAATATTGTTGGCCGCTGGAACAACTCAAGAAGTTAAATGCACTTTCAACAACCTTGCACAAGGGTATTATACTGCAAATGCTACAATTTCTCCAAAAATATCCTGTGAAAAGTGCGAAGATGTTTCTGCAACAAATTCGGCTTCCAAAAACTTGTTTATAGGCGAATCTGGGTTGGGACAATGCACTCCTTACTCTACAACAAGATTGGCAGAATTTCTAAAAGCTTCAGGAATAAGAAACAACGAAATAGTGCAATTGGTGAATTTCAATGCTTTGCTCATGGTTGATGGTTACAGCAAAGACTTCCAGCACGACTTTGACGTGGCTTCAAACAATACTTTCTTCCAAGCTCCTGAATGGTATTTCTCCATGCAAGGCATTCCGGAAAGCGGCTTGGGAACTTATTTTAGAGATCAAAAGCTTTTTACTTTTGACGCTTACAGCCAACCTGACTTTACTTTGCCGGGGCCAGGAACATACAATATCACGATTGACATAAATTACGAAGACAAGGATTGGAAGCTCTTTGACAACACTGGCAAGCCTACGGCAAAAATAGTTGTGAGAATGGAAAAAGTGAAAGGGGCACAACCCGACAGCCCGTTCTATTACCTGCCTATCAATGGTTTGGTAGGGGTTCCACCGCTTGACGAAGATGTAAAAAGAGGCGGAAGAACAGGATATGGCATCAACTTTGAAGGAGACAGCATATTAATAGACAATGGTTCCAACGCAGTAAGAACCGTTGACATTGCCGGTTCGGCGCCGATAGAAAACGGAATATTGAAAGTAGTGAAGTCAAACAATTTCAAGGCAATGCAAATAGATGAAAGAGGCGTAATAGCAAAGCTTTCAAGAGTTGACGGAGGACTTGAATTGTTATACCAACCATCCAACGCTACTCCAGTCATGCTTGAAATTGAAAAGAAAACAAGCGGATCAGCATACGCTGTTTACCAGCCAGCAATTGATGGAGACGCGGTAAATGTAGGTCCATACCTTACAAAGTGGAATGGTGTAGGAGCAAGTTGCAGAGGATTTGACGGTTCGGTAATGTCACAACAAAATTATATTACTGATACCCACGGCATAAGCACCAAATGTGCTTTGGTTGGCTTGCCAAAAGAAAGCAGATACGCGTTTGAATTCTGCCAAGACCCAGTAAACTTCGGCAAAGTATTTTACGAAACCATATTCTACACGCCGCAAGATAGCGACAGCAGGCTTGAAATTGTTGATATAGCTTCTGATGAAGCAAGGCTTATCGGAACCACTACAGGTAAAAGAGTTCCCCTCAACGGAAACGGAGTAACCCCGAGAATAACCAGCCTGCAAGACATATTCAATTTGGTTAAAGACGAATACATTTGCATTACTGGAAGCAACATTAAATCTGAATTTTTCTGGAACCCGAAAAAATTGTACTCCACAATACTGCCAAAAGAGGAAGAAGCGATCAACCAATGCATAGCTTCGCCGAACACGAGAAAGGCATTCTAAAAACTATAAAGTTATTCGCAAACAAATAAAACCAATTTCAAAAATTGTTCTTCAAAAAAAACATGACAAAAAAAATAAGTTCAAAAAAAATGACAAAAACGGCTCGCAAAACAAACAACAAAAAAAATTTCAAAATTTTCCAAAAAAATGGCTTGCAAAAAAAATCCTTTAATAACCGGACTTTTTAAATATGCAACCGACAATTGGTTGAACAAATAATTTAATAACAAAATGAACATATTTTTTGCAATGGAGCTGGCAAATATAAGAGAAGAAATTGTCGGAAGGTATGAGATTCTTAAAGGCAAAATACCTTTTTTTCCTTATTCAATTATTTTAATACTCGTAATTTTCATTATTTTGGCGTTTGCTTTTTTTATGAACGCAAAGCCTGAAAACGCACAGGTAAGCGTTCTTGTAAAAGATGACAAAGGCAATCCGATAAGCGAAGCAAAGGTTCTGGTCGAGGACTCGGATAACCAATTTGAAGTGAAAACAAATTCAAACGGCGAAGCTTTGTTTGATTTGCCCATTGGCAAGGAATTCAAGGTTTCGGCAAACAAGGAAGGATACAAGCCTGTTTCAAACAAAAATTTGATTGTTTCCGTAGGAGCTAAAATGGAATTGAAAATGGATTTGGTTGCGAAGACGCAAGCTGCAAGGGAAGTCACTTTGATTTTTGTGGGCCCTGACTCTAAAAAACTTGTTGGCAAAGAAATTTCGGTCAAGCTTTCATGCACTGTTCAATCCGCAAAAAATTTTGACAAAGACGAGTATGTTACAACTGAAGGAGAGCTTAAGGTAATGGCTCCGGAAAATTGCGGGACAATAAAGGCAAGTGCGACTGCGGTTGGTTTTAAATCGGCTTTTGCAATGGTGCAAACCAAAGTCGGGCAAATTAATTTTCAAGGCTTGGACTTGCCAAAAAGTAATTTGGATTTGGATATAAAAGATGCTGATACTGGAAGGTATTTGAATGACATTTTTGTAAAGCTTTTTGATTCTTCAAATTCGCCTACGGAAATAGAGGGTGCAACTTCCTTTGGCAAGGTGTCATTTACAAGAATTCCTGTGGGCAATTACGTTGCGGCGATAAGCGATCCCGCGGGGCAATACGCTTCTCAAAGCATTCCTGTTGAAGTCGTTGAAGGAATTATTTCTAAAAAAGAGATATTGGTTTCAAAAGATGTCAAGCTAAAACTTGTTGTCAATGTTTCGGAAAAAGGCGGAGCAAAAATCAGTGGGGCTGATGTTTTTCTTTTCAATGCAAGCGGAATTGTTGGAAGCAAAAAAACCGAGGATTATAACGGTTCTGCGGTGTTCTTTTTGAAAGACAGCGGAACATACTATATCAGTGCCTACAAGAATGATTTTATTCCTTCGCCAAAAAGGGAAATTTCAACGTTTTCTTTTCCGAGGGGAAGCGAACAAAGGATAAACATTGAACTTGAAAAGTGCACTCCTACAAAATGCGGTTATTTGAATGTCAAGGTCATTGATGAAGATAATTTGCCTGTTGAAAACGCAAAAGTAATTCTGCTTGGCGAAGATGGTTTGGTTGCGACAGCTTATCCTTTCGGAATCACTGATTTCAACGGAGTTGCTTCAATAAGGGGTGTAGGCAGGGGTAAATTTTATGCTTTGGCTCAGAAATTCCCAGCCGAAGGAAAATCTGAATTGTTTGAAGTCAATCCTGCAACAGACAACAACGTTCAAATGCGTATTACAATAGGACAAGGCACAATAAACATAAAGGCTGTAAATGAAGACGGCTTGCCTGTGATTGGCGCTCAAGCACAATTAATTGCGGATTATGGAAAAACAATAGGAGTAATAACGCTTGGGCCTGATGGCGCCGGCACTTTGAAAGTGAAAGCAGACAAAAGCGTGTATGCTGTTGTAAGAAAAGAAGGTTATGCATCTTATTTTTTCTCGCCAAAACAAGTGTTGCCGAACAAGTCAATCCAATTCAACGCGGTTTTAACACAGGGAAGTTCGGATAACCAGCCAAAAATAATGTTTTTAGGAATGTTTAGAGACAAGGACACAAAAGCTGTTTCGCTTGCTGCAGGCTCGCTTTATACTGCAAAGTTTTTAATGGAAATTCCGAACAACTCAAATTATTCCGAAGCTGGTTTTTTCTTCAGAGCGGGAGACAAAGCAAACGTGGCTAGCGATGTTTTATGGATAGAATCAACAAGGGTTCCTGCACGGCTTATTAACAAAGGAGAAACATACAACCCGCCATTGGGAGATGATGAAGAAAAAACAACGCAAGGCAATGCAAAGTGGGTGTCGGTGCAATGGAACAGGCCAGAACCAGGAAAATACGAAATTGAAGCTGATGTAAGAATAAAGCCAGGCACAGCGCCTTCAACAGAACTCCCTTTATATTACAGAGTTTATGCCTTTTCAGATTCAGGATATATTAGAGTTCCTGCAGACAACACTCTTGGCAACGAGGCGGACACACAATCAAAAAAAGGATTTTATGCAAACAGCCATGAATTGAGGTTTTTGGAAGGAATAGAAGAATTATGCAATTTGAATTTTTGTTTAAGAACAAGGCTGTTGGACAAGGAAACCAATCTGTATATTGAACAACCATATAAAGTGAAAACATTCAGCCCATATGTTTTGGAATTCACTCTTACAAACAATTCCGATTACGAATATAACAACGCAACTTTTTCGGCAAAGATTGAACATGAAAATGGCTTTTTGATTAAATCTTATTCAATTACAAATGCCGATGGAAGGGTGTTTTCATCAACAAACCAAGGTTATGAAATTGAACAAATCGCAGCAGGAAATTTTTTAAAAAACAAAAGCGTGAGAGGTATTATTGAAATAGAGCCAAAAAGCACAAATCCGCAAAACATGATTTTGTCTTTAATCTCAGGCAATTCCGAGGTTTTCAAAAGCCCTGTCGCTTTTTTGCCTTTTGCGCAAGGTAACATAAGCTTGTCAGTAATGCCTCAAACGTTGCCGGCGTATATTCAAACAGAAATCTCTGTAAACGCTGCTTATAGCACCGGAAAAGACACTGGCTTTGGCGTTGAAAGAGCAGTTATTTACGCTTTAAGGGTTTTGCCGGATAGAAGCGAAACCAGATTCAGTGCAGTGACCGATTGGAACGGCAACGCAAAAATGCTTTTGCCGGCTTCTTCGCCTGGAACAAAATTGTTTGTTTGGGCTGAAAAATCAGGTTTGGCTTCCAACGTTGTTGAAAAACAATTCAAAAGCGAAGTGGTTTCATTTGAGCCATCAAAAGTCTCGGTTTCCTTGAATATGCAAGTAAAAAGCGGGACTAATTCGGAAGTCAGAATAATAAACAATTTAGCTATTCCAATTACAATCAAAAGCATTCGCGAATCAATAAACTCCAAAGGGTTGCTGGATGAAGCAAGAATGAATACTTTTGTCCAGCAATGGGTTGGAAACCAAATACAAAGCCTTGATTCAAAACAAATCAATTTGTTATCAGCAGTTGGTTCTGAAGCTGATTTGCTTGAACAGCAAAAAAAAATTTCAGGAAATTTCATGCTTGAGTTTGGCACTCCAAATGACAGAAACGCTATTTGGATTGCTTCCTTGCCATACGAGGCTTTGATAAACCTTGCTGAAATGCCTGCCAATGCCCCATGTATTTCGCTTTCAACTGCTGAGTGGCAGGATTCAACGGTTGACAATCAAGCTTCGCTTGAATTTGAAATAGTCAATAATTGCATATCAAAAGAAGAAACGCCTATTGATTTGGCAAATTTGCAGGCAACCGTGAATTGGCAGGGACAGACGGGTCAATTGGGGCAAATAGAATTTTCAGTAACAGATGTTTCAAGCGGACAAATAGGCAGGGAAATACTTCAACAAAGCGTTTCAAGTGTATTGCTTGAAAAATTGGAATATGGCAAGGTTTATCCTGCAAGAATGACTTTCGTGCCAAAACCGAATTCAACAGGAAAAAAAGCCGAATTCAAAATAAAAATAGGTGCAAGCCTCAAAACAAATTCTGGAAAACAACTTGTTGGAGCAACCAATGACATTTCAGGTTCAATAGCAATAGCCAATCTTGACCAATGCATAAAATTCACTCCAGCGGCTGACGAAGGCATAAAGTTAAAACCAAACCAAAGAGAAGCGGAATTTACAATTGATACTGTTGATTGCGGTCCTGTTGAAGTGGATTTTAGGTTTTGCGGGGGAAGAGAAAATTATCAATGCAGGGGCGGAACAGACGAAGGCGGAATACTTGTTGAACCAGATCATTTCACAAGACTTAAAGCGGAATCAAGAAATGTAAAAGTATCAAGGCTTGAAATACCGGGTTTTTATGGTTTGACAATAGAAGCAAAGCCTGCTGGCGGAACATTCAGACAAATAGCCGAGTACGATGTTATTGTGGAGCCTGAAGAAGGAGAATACTTTTCAATGGACAGATATGCATTCACAATGATTGGTAAAGGAAAGAAAGACGAAGCAACTTTAACAAATTATATGTTGCAAGAAAAAGTAAACGTAAAAGCAAACAAGTGCGCTTGGGAAGAAGCCGCTTCCGGGCTTAATGATGCTGAAAAGGCAGGAATAGCATTAGGAGGCGCTGCTGCAGGCGTAGCAGCAGGATTGATAACTGTTCTTGCAATCGGAGCATCAACGGGAATAGGCGCAGTCGTTGGAATAATAGTATTTGTCATAATAATTTTCATGACTATTTTAGGAGAAGATCCTTGCGAACAATTCGAAACCCACACACTCAACGATTACGTTATAAATCTTGTAGGAACCGATGACAAAACCAAGCCAAGGTATGTTGGGCCTGACGCTATTGATGTAATTGTAAGCGATTCGAGATTTAAAGGGGAATGGATGTTGGATATTGCTGATGCAATACAAAAATTCAACAAAACAAATCCGAATGGAAAACAAGTAGTAGGCGTTGTTTTTACAAATTTGTCTGCAGAGGAAGAAAAACCTATTTATGCAATAGCCACAATGCGGGCAAAAGAACATATCCACGGCGATCCAACCCACCAAAATGCATTAGTACAATGCGGAAGAGCCGGAAGCACTAACGGAGATTTCGGGAATTTTTGGATAAACATGGTTCCATGCAATACATTAAACAATATGGAAGACAAAGTATATTCGCAAAAATTCCACGTCAAATTCAATACTTCCGAAGAAAAAACTTACATTCCAAAAACCACTTTTGACAGCTTTGCATGCCAAAACGGACTTGAAATAGGCAGAACAGGAAAAGGCGCTTTGCCGCGTGTAAAATTTAATTGGAGTTGGAAAGAAAACGAAGGGGGAATTTCCTACAATCAATGCGACGCAGACAACCCCGATTATGTTTATTGTGATGCAGTGCAATTCACCATTGAATTAAACAAAAAACTTAATATGTTGAACGAATTTTTGCAGGAAAACAATTACAATTTTGAATGTTCGTTTGCCAAAGATGCAAAAAGCGAAATAGCAAACAGCATTGCAGAACAATACAAAGGAAGCTCGTCAAGAAATGTGCCAAATGGGTTTTTAGGGGTAAAAGAAATAACGCTTAAAGAAGAAAACAACCAAATAAAAGTCAATGTTTCTGTTGAAAACAAAACCGATGACTATCAAGACGCCACCATTTCGGTTTCAGGCGTCAAAGGAACAACACAATTAGAGCCTTGCGTAGTGCAATTGCTTGGAATTTCAAAAGACGAAAAAAGAAATGCTTCATGCGATTTCGCAAACCTTGAAGATGGAGCGTATTTGTTCAACGCGTCAATTTCAAGTTCAACTGCCGGAGAAAAACAGCAATCAGGAAGCGTTGTAAATGCCATATTTTTCGGGGACCCTACAAAAGGCGACGCAGCCAAGTTTTGCGAATTCAGGACCACAGAAACAATAGCAGGAACTCCGCAACTCATAAGATATATTGAAGGCAAAAACGTGAAATGGACCAAAGCAATTCCGAATATGGAAGCCTTGCAAAAACTTTTAATATTTGACGCTTATTTGATAAAAGACAATTATTCAAAAGAATTCTTTTTAGATTTCAGCAAAACTTATAGTAGTGGCCAATTCTTTGATGCGGATTCATACTTTACAAGCTTGATAAGTGACAGCCAAGGAAACAAAATAGGCTTCAACAAATTAATGGATGAAGGAAAATTTGTTGTGCGAAGGAAATTTGCGGATACTTCTGAAATAAACAATCCGGGGCTTTATAGGGTTGAATTGGCTGTTTATTTTACTGGCGGCGATTGGAAGCTTATAAGGGAAAATGGAAGCATTACGGGATATGTTGCAATTATTATGACAAGAATAGCAGATCCAAATCCAAATTCTCCTTTTTATTATATTCCATTTGACGGTTTGGTGGGCGTGGAAGGCAACAAAATAAACAGAAAAAATTATGGTGCAACATTTTATAACCAAGGCGGGACTTCAATAGTGGCAATTAATAATGGAAAAAATGCGGTCATGTCTTTTGAAGATTCAGGCAGCAACGCAATATCAAAAATTTTGGTTGCAAGCAATAATGACCTTTATACTTTGAACACGGCTCCGCAAACAAGAGGCATGGTGCTTGAAGTAGCAAGCAAGGAAGGAAAAGGTTCGAAAATAGTTTTCCAGCCTTCGCAAGCAACTCCGCTTATAATGAAAATAAGTTCTGAAAAAAGTTCACAACCTTTGAATGCTTATTACAGCATTATTGAAAATTCTGCTACAACCAGCACTGGAACAAGCCTTACATATTGGGACGGAGCAGGAAACTGCCTTGACTTTACAGGGGCGCCAGTAACAGAAGCATTTTATCAAAAACCGGACAGACAAGGCAAGGAATCTGACAAAATAAACGATTACAAATCAAGTTATGCAATTGATTGGCCTTCGATACAATACTCTGGAGACGTTTATTTAAGGACAATAATATTTTCAGACCCGAAAAAGCAAACGCAAATAAGGGCAAAACCTGAATCAAGAGTTGAATTCATGACTCCTGATGAAAGCGGAAAACAAGTCACGCTAAATGGGATAATTGGTATGAAGTATAATGACTACTCAATGGGTTTGTCAGGCAGGATTGCAAGCATTTCGGATGCCTTCAAAATGGTTGAAAACAACATGTTATGCGTTACAAGTACTGGAAATTCAGTAAAATTCTGGTGGAACCCACAATACGTTTATACATATAACGGCAGGCAAAAAAATATTTCAAGCTTTGCAAATTCTTTAGAAGCCGGAAGGACATGCATTGGACAATAGCCCAAAACGGAACAAATATAATCATTTCAACAACCTTTTGGTTTTGCTGTGCTCTACAGAAATTGTTTATAAAAACACAAATTTTTTGGAAAAAATAATTTTGCTGAAAAACTTTATTAACTGCTTAAAACTACTTTTTAGACGAAACCATGGAATTTGATTCAATCAGGGAATTAATAGAAGCGAATAAGTTTGTGGCAGTAATATTATTAGCCATAGCCTTGGCATCAGTATTAGGCATAGGGTATTTTGTTTTTTTTTCAGGTGAAAAATACTCTGATGTCAATATAAACGTAACCAGCAGGGAAAGCCCTGTTTGGAAGGCAAAAGTCCAACTAATTGGTGCAGGAAATTTGCCAGCCAAAATGACTGACAGAAGCGGAAATGCAACTTTTGAAAAAATTCCTAAAGGAAAAGAAATAACTATAAAAATTTCCGCAACAGGCTTCAAAGAATTTTCAAAAACCATAAAAATTGAAAATGAAAAAGAGATAATCAAAGCAACACTTGAACCTTCGGATGGAGAAAAACAAATTGTCAAAAGCTTGATTTTTGTAGGACCTGACGGGGCAAAAATAGAAGGAAAAATGCTTACAATAGAATTAAGTTGTTCAACAGCAATCAAAATAACAAACCCAATAAAGCAGGTAAGCAGCGGCAAACTTGATGTGGAGGTTCCGCCAGGTTGCGGTGCGATGTCCGCAAAAGTCATTGGAAGCGGTTTTGAAGTTAAATCATACAACCTTGAAGAAAGCAATATAATAAAATTAGCGCCGCGCATAATTGAAGAAGGGTTTCTCAAAGTTTCAGTAAAAGACAAATTTGGCAATAATGTTGACGGCGCGGAAGTATTTGTAAATGATGAATTTGGGTCGCTTGTTGACAAAAAAATATCAGGTTTTGGCAAAGCTGAATTTTCGCTTGAACCTGGTGATTACAAAATAGTCATAGTTCCGAATAATAAAAACTTAAGCACTTTCAGCGGAAACGCAAAGATAATTTCAAAAGAAACAACTGATTTTGAAGCAACTTTGGAAGAACAAAAATTTGGTTCTGTAAAACTCAACATAGTTGACAAAAGAAGCAAGGCAAAATTGCAGGCAAAAGCAAATATAGAATTGCCGGATTCAAGCAAGTATTCAATTGAAGGCAAAGGAGAAATTGAGATACAAATAACGAGGCAAGGAAAAACAAAAATAGTTGTCTCGTCAAATGGGTATTTGCCATCTGGCATTATTGAAGTTGATTCGTCAAACATCCAAAAAAGCGTAATAGATGTAGAACTTTTGCCATGCACTCCAAACACTTGCAATTCACTTGATGTCAAAATAATTGATGAAGAAAATAAGCCTGTCGGAAATGCTAAGGTAATAATCATAGAACCTGACACGAATTTTGCTTTGAATGAATACCAGCCAAAAACAACCAATAACAATGGAATTGCAAAATTTACCGGTATTAAAAACGGAAAATACAGAGTTATTGCACAAAAATATCCTGCAAACGGGCTTTCTGAAGCATTTGAAATAAACGAAGGCGCCACCAAAGAAATTATTCTGCAATTGAAAATAGGATATGGCACAATTGAAATAGAAACTTTGGACGAGGATGGAAAAGCGGTTCCTTTTGCCAACGCAGAAATTTTTGATTATGAAAAAAGAATAGGAAAAATAGTTTTGGACAGCAGCGGAAAAGGAAGCGCAAAAATCAGGGCAGGAGAAAAGGTTTCAGTGGTTGTAACAGCCGAAGGGTATGCAGAATACCACTCCACGTCCTCAATAATATTGCCTGAAAAAGCGGCAAAAATCATGGCAAAACTTGAAAAAGAATCTATTTCAGGAAACATCAAAATAAGTTTGGTAGAAATAAGTTCTGATGGAAAAAAAGCCGAGGTATTGGAGCCTGGCAAATCATATGAAGCAAAGTTTTTGTTGGTTATTCCGAAAGATTTTGAATATGAACAGGCAGGGGCTTTTATTAACGTCGGAAATGAGAATAATGTTGAAAAAGATACAATGTATATATATGAAGTTGATGCGCCAAAAGCAACTTATTTGATGGGTTCAACTTATAATCCGCCAAGAAATTTGGAAGAAGATTTAAGCAACCTAACCAACGGCAATGCAAAATGGGTGCAAATCGCTTGGGAAAAATCAAACAACGCTGGAAAAATAATTAATTTCGGAGTTAAATTCAAATTGAAAAATTTTGCAAACGCACAAAGCAAGTTATTTTTTAATTACAGGGCGTTTGCAGTAAAAAGCAATGGGGAAATATACAGGGATCCGCAAGACTCTGAACTTGGTTTTGCGGAAAATTCTGCAACAAAAAAATGGTTATATGCAAAAACATATGTTTATAATTCTTCAACAGACTGCGGCGAATTTTTTTGTTTCAATGAAAAAGTGCTTGATTTAAAGGAAGAATTATACCTTGAAAAGCCTTATTCATTAAGAAATTTCGGGGAATATGAAATTGAATTTTCCATTTTGAACAACAAAGAAGCAACATATGACAATGCAAAACTAATTATTTCAAATTCCAACCAAGAAAATATAAAAATACTTGATTACAGCATTTTCAGTGCGGATTCGGAAAAATTCGGTTCAAACAGGGAAACTTTCAAAATTGAAGGAATAATTTTAGGAAAATTAAATAAAAACAAATCAATAACAGGAAGGTTGAAAATAAAACCGGTTAATTTATCAGAATCTGGATTATCAATAATTATTCATTCTGAAAAAAATATAGTGTTTGAAAAAAAAATTGATTTTAAAATAGTGGCAAGCAATGACATGAATATTGCGATTGTTCCTGAAATAATTCCTGCTTTTACGGAATTTGAACTAAAAGTTGAAGCCAAAGAGTATAAAGAAGAAGATTATTTTGGAGTTGATGGCGCAAATGTAAGAGTTGAATTGGTGCATCCTGACAGAAAAAAAACAACGATTATCGGCACTACCGATTTGGAAGGAAAAGCACTTATAAAAATCCCTGCTTTGGAGCCAAACACAAGATTCAAAGTAGTTGTTGAAAAACCAGGCTATTCAGGAAAATCATATCAATTAAAAGTTACTAAAGAAATATTGAAATTTTCTCCTGAAAAATTGAATTATAATTTGAATATTTCATCAAAAAGAGAGGAAAAAAAATCTGTTTCAATTGCCAATTTGACTCCTTTGGAACTTGAACTTTCAAAAGCAGGATTTTATGGAAAATTTTTAGGGTTGCTGGATGAACAAAAAATGACAAATTATGCATCTATGAATTCCGGTATAAAAGTAGGATTCAACGAGTCAAAAGAAATGAATTTCATAGCAGCAATAAGCGAAGACGGAAAATATATAAAAGAAAAGAAAAACATTTCAGGAAGACTCTATCTTGAATTTACAGACAAAAATAAAAATACTTGGCCTTTTGAAATTCCTTTTTCTACTGCAATTTCTTTGGCTGAGCCTCCGGCAAATCAAAATTGTATTGAGGTTTCAATAAAGGAATGGAAAGATGCAACAATTTCAGGCGTAGCCAAAACCGAATTCTATATTAAAAACAATTGTATTGACAAAAAAAACAAGCCTATCGATTTGAAAAATTTAAAGGCAAAGGTTGATTGGAAAAGCAACAAGTTTGGCTTTGTAGAAGTTCAGGCAATTGATTCAATAACAGGGCAAATAGGAAAAGATATTTTGGCGGATGGAATTTTTAGCACGCTTTTTGAAAGGGTCCCTGGTGGAAGGGAATATATTGCTGAAATAATTTTTACGCCAAAAGGCAATTCTTTGGGAAAAAAGGCGGAATTCAGCATAACAATTGATGCTTCGCAATTTACTGATTATGGCGAGGAAAGTGTTGGTTCAAGCAATCAAATAAAAGTTGAAATCGACACGCTTAACTTGAGGGATTGCATCAAATTCACGCCACAAGCAGAAACTCCTTTGGTTATTCCTGAAAATTCAAACGAAGCGGGTATTACGATTGATTCTTCGGCTTGTGGAAATATGGAGATTGATTTTTGGATGTGCAAAGATGATGCTGGTTGTTCTGGCGGATCTGAAGGCGGAATACTTGTTGAACCGGAAAAATTCACTTTGAAGCCTGTGAATAGTTCCAAAACGGTAAGGGTATCACGGCAGGAAATACCTGGCATTTATGGGGTCAAGGTTTTTATTAAAACTAAAAATACTAATTATAGAGAGCTTTTGACTTTTGATGTTATTGCAAAACCCACTATGAATGATGCTTTCGAGCTTAACAAATATTCTTTCACTCTTATTGGAAACGGTTCAAAGGATTCTACTGAATTAACTAACAAGTTTTTGAGCGAAAATATTACTGTGGATGCAAGCATTTGCGATTGGGGCGACGCAACTGAAAAAGGATGGTGGGATTGGACTGGTGCTGGTGTTGGAGCAATATATGGCGCGTTAATGGGAATAAGGCCTGCATTAATGGCTTCAAATGCTGCTGCAAAAGGGGTTGCTTCAGGAATTGGACAATCAATGGATGCAACAAAATCAGCACAACAAGCATCGGTTGCTGCTGATAATTTATCCAATAACAATATTGATGCTGTTTGTTCAAAAATTGATTCTGCACTTTCCAGCACACAAAGTGCTTATGGTCCATGCAGTATAACTCCTGCAAATGCTAATATAACTTCGGCTATTGCTTCTGTTCAATCTGCTAAAACTGCGTGTGAAAATGCGAAAAATATTATGAGTAAAATTATTGAGAATGACTCAAAATTGCAGGATGTGGCAATGAATGGTGGGCAATTCATAAACGGCAGATTTACACAATTGGATGCTTCGGAATTACTTGCTCAAAAAGAATACCTTAACAGTGAAGTATTGGCTTATATTCAACAAGCATCGGTTTATTTGAATGCTGGTGCAACTTCTTTGGGAAGCGCCGCAACTATTGCTATTAGTATGTGCCAAGCCGATCCGGAAGTTTGTCAATGCAAAGCAGCGATAGCTGAAGCTGTTTCTTTGGTTGGTGAAAGTTCTTCTTCCTTGCAGTCTTTTGTTGCCAATCAATTTGGCGAATCTGTTGCAAAAACAGGGGTTCTTAAATTAAGTTTTGCTTCAACGAATGCTATTGTGCAGTCTGCAAACAATTCTTTAGGAAACGTGGTTGCAAGCGCGACAGCCAAGAGTTTTTTTACGCCAACTAACATCATGGCAATGTATTCTCTTGGTGGTTTTTTTATTGGAGGGATATATGGAAAAATTTTTGGAAACGATCCTTGCACCCAAAGGCATACTTCAAGTTTGCCTGATTATGTTATAAACCTAGTTTCTGATGCAGGGCCAATAGTTTCTGACAACAAAGATTTGGTTGCGTATTACAACATGGATTCTGCAAAAATAATAGGACAATATAATAAGCAAAAAGTCGGTTTGGTTTTCATTAACAACGGCGTTGCCAATCAAAAACCTTCTTATGCTACTTTCACTTTCAATGCAACCAAACATTTACATGCTTTGCCTACAAAAATTGAAAGGGGAAACAGCAATTTCGGGCCTTTTAAGGTGCCCGACAGAGAAAAAGTCAATGTGGAATCCAAAATTCATTTGAAGTTCAAGACAATGGAAGAAGAGGAAACAATTCCACAGCTTTCGTTTGATACTCTTTCATGCGAAAACGGGGTAAAATTCGGAAGAACTGGAAAAGCCTCTTTGCCAAAAGTTAGATTTGATTGGAGTTTTACAAATATTGATAAGGACACGTGTCTTGAACAAAATCCGAACGGCATTTATTGTGACGCAACACAATTTAGTATTATGATTTCAAAAAGGCTCAAGGCGTTAAAAGATTTTTTCAACCAAAACCAAAACCTCAAATGCCCTGCAAATCCTTTAAACAAGGAATTTGAAACACTGGCGAGAGACCTTAATGTTGACAGAAATTCACAAACAGAAAATTGCTATTTGGAGAATTGGACAGGATTTATTGAAGGAGAGCCTGCAATCAAACATTTAATAGAAGCAAATGAAAACGCAATTTCTTGGACACAGGAGATTCCCAACAAAGAATCTTTTATGAATACTATTCATTTCAATGCAATGCTTATAAGGGATTCTTTTAGCGAGGATTTCATAAACGACTTTGCGGAACATTATTCTAACGGCAGGTTTTTTGATACTGCGGAGTGGTTTTACAAGGAAGCCACTTCTCCTGATGGCAAACCTTATGGAATTGCGAATATTTTTATAAATCACAATATTTCTTTCAGAAACAGGTTTTTTGATTCACATGAATTGCCAAGCCCGGGAATTTATGACGTGTTGATAAATATTTCAGGAATTGACAAGAGTTTCAGGTTTTTTAACGCGGATGGTTCTCCTAATGTGAAAATAGAAATAGAGTTTTATCTTTTGCATGAACCAAGACCAAATTCTGCATTTTATTATTTGCCATTGGATGGCCTTGTAGGACTTGAAAATGATTCTTTCAACAGGCAAGGTTATGGGGTAAGCTTTTTCAACGAAGAAGGGCAAATATTGTTTGACAATTCCAGCCAACCAATGAAAACTTATAATGACAATGGAAGCAATGCCAATTCAATTGCCGCCACAAAACTTGAAAAATCTTTTTACAAATTAAACTCTTCTCCTTCAACAAGAGGCAATTTGTTTATTTTGGAAAAAATTTCGCCTTCTGAAGCAAACTTGGTTTTTTCGCCTTCCAAAGCCACGCCGGTGATGATAAAGGTTTCGGCAAATTCAATTTCTGAAGAGCCTTTGTCTGTTTTTTATACTGTTGCCAACAATGAAGTGCCTGTCGATGTTGGTGAAACATTGACTTTTTGGAATGGCGTAGGAGCGTGCCTTGACTTTTCTGGAACATTAATAACAGAGTCTTTTGATTCGCGTTCGGACAGGGCTGCCACAACAAAAGACCCTCTTAATGATTGGGAGAGTGCTTACGGCGTTGACTTTGGGCCAATCGTTTATAAAGGCGATTCTTATATAAGAACAATATTCTTTACTAATCCATTGGAAATTTATTCTCTTAAATTAGAGCATCCAAAAGGAAAAGCGATTTTAATGACTCCTGAAGAAATAAGCGAAAAAGCAAGGCTTTCTGGAATAACCGGGGTAAAATATAATGATCCTTCTGGCGGAAGCACGGGGGCAATAACAACTGTTTTGGATGTATTCAAATTGGTAGAGTCTGGCAATGCTTGTATTTCCGATTCCGGCAGGAAGGCTGAAATTTTTTGGAATCCTAAAACAGTTTATGATTCAAAAGGAGCAAAATTAAATATTTCGGAAGTTTCAAATTCATTAAAGGCGGGGGAAACATGTATTGGTTTGGGTTAGTTGATACAATGCTTTTCATTGATTCCGTTTTTGAGTTGTTTAACGACCTTAATTTGATAGTCAAAATATTTGCTTTTCTTATGCTGGTAAGTTGGGTAAGAAACCACATTGGAAGCGGGACTATGTCTTGGGTGCTTATTGCGGCTTTGACATTTTTCATATTTTTGGATGGTTGGGCGATTTTTGGGCCAATTTACATTTTATACATGCTTTTGATGTTTGGGGTTAGCGGCATACTCGTGGATTTCTTCTTTATTAGCGCCGGAGGGCCCCCAAAAGCACCGGAAGAAGACATGGAGTCGCCTGTTTCGAGCGGTGTTGACATACAAAAAAGAATGGCTGAACATGCTGCGCGGAGCCATGCACAAAGAATGTTTACGAGGAGATGATATGAATCAAAAGGGCAACATACTTTTATTGATAATTTTAGGGTTAATAATTCTGGCTTTGATTCCAGTAGTAATTACAAGCCTTTTTTGGGAAGCCAAAATTTTAATGCAAATAATAATGATTTTTATGATATATACTACTGTAAGAGGTTTCCTAGGTTCTGGGCCTTTAGTAATAGTTGTTTCTGCGGTGCTTATTTATTTCATGGTTTTCAAATACTTTGAACTTTTTCTCTCGCTTTACATACTTCAAACCTTGCTTGGACTTGGATTTTTGTCAACCATTATTTGGGGAATAGGAACTACCATGAGAAGGTAGAGGATATTAATTTATTAGTAATCAATCATAAATAGTAAACAGTGAAGTGATTTTATGCTAACATTGCTTGCAAGTTTGTTCGACAATATAAGAATTGTCGTAATCTTTTTTATTTTTATATGGCTAGTTGGTTGGGCTAAAGAAAACATTGGCTCGCCGGCAATCTCAGCAATGTTTGCTACTATTGTAATATATTTGACTTTTTTTCAATATGAATTTCTTGTGTGGCTGCTTGTAATACTTTTTTTACTGCAAACTCTTGGAAAGGAATTTTTGGCGCAGATCAATCCTTTTGGTGGGGATCAATTGAGGTAATACAATGAGCATCAAAGGTGAGAATCTTGGATACTTTTAATTTTTTGTTGGCTATTTTGTTCATGTTCATTGCTGTTCAATCCGGGCAAAACTGGATTGTTTTTGCAGTACTCATTATAAGTATTATTACTTCAAAAGAATTTTCCACTACCTTGCTGCTTCTCATAAGCACTGCAGTAATTTATTTTATAGCAATTAACGGCGAACCGGATCTTTGGATTCCTGCAATATTTGGTTTGGTTATTCTAGCTATTTTAATGGGGGCAAAACCAGAGCCTGAACAACAAATAGGCATGGGGGACATGTTTGGCGGAATGTATGGGGCTGGTTGAATGCAAATTTTGCTTAGCATAATATTACTAGTTATTTCAATATTGTTAATAGAATCTGGACAAGTACTTTTGGGTTTTTTTTTAATTTTTTTGGCATTATTTGACGTTTTTGGAATTTTTTTTGCTGGATTAATTTCCATTCTTAAAGAGGTGTTCATCCAGCTTAAAAAAGGTGTTTACAAAGAAGCGGAGTTTTTAAGTAAAGCTAAAACCAAATCAAATTCTGGAAAAAAGTTTTTTGAAGAAAACTTTAAAATGATAGGCAAGGAAATAGGGAAAAGCGAAAAAGCCAAAATCCAAAATAAAAAAATATCAAGCTCTTTTGGAATTGAAAGTTTTGCTTCAATGGCTGACAATCTTTTGCAGGGAATAGGAAAACTCATGAAAAAATAGTTTTTGAATTTTACTAACAAATTGATTGAAAACCAAAATAAAATAATGAAATTCAAAAAAAAATGCCATTATTTTTTCTTTTCCAACTCTGAAATGATTTCCCTGTTTGCTTCAAGAATTTTTTGAAGAAGACCTTGGAGCGCAATGGTATTAGCCTTGACTTCAGAAATTTCCTTTTCCAGCCCTGAAATCCGCAAGTCAAGAGCACTTATTTTAGCAACAGTTTCCGGGGAAATTTGTGGGGAAGAATCTACTTTTTGATGCAATTCATTTATAGAATCATGAACTTCTGAAAGCTTTCCATAATGTTCGTCAAGCATTTGATGGGTTGTAGTATGCATTGCAATCTGTTCCCCAGAAGAAGCATGTATTTGCTTTCTTATTTCTGAAACATCTTCAGCAGTAACTTCATTGTCGCCTTCTATGATTGGTTCTTCAGGCTCTTCAGGCAAATTTTCTTCATCTTCTTGAGTGTCACCTTCTTTTTCTTCAGAAACGTATTGCTTTGAAGAAACCTGTTCTGAAGGGCTTTGATTTTTTGATACAACCGGTTTTGCTTTAGTGCCTCTAACTTCTGCAATAATTTCATCAATTTCTGCATCTGAAAGTTCTATGCTTTTAAGGGTTATTCTTATTGTTTCGTCATCAACGCCGGAAGACACCATTCGCTTTACCGTATCCAATATAACTTCATTTAAAACCATTTTATCGCCAAACCTGCAAAACTAATCATCATATAATTATTCATTAATATATAACTATTGCTTAACATGTAAAAAATGAAAAAGAATAATGGATTATTGCATAATTTGTTTATAGATTTTTATGGTTGTAAAAATACAAAGTTGGTTTTAAAATCTATATTCACCAAAAAACCAACTAAAAATTAAAACAAACAATTTTTGAACGCAAAAGGCTTTTCAACAATTTATATATATTAATTTAGTTTCAATTACAGTGCATGGAATTGTTCAAAATTGCTGAAGGTCCGTGGGAAAAACTATTTTCAGGAGTCTTTCATGAACATGAAGTTGAAATTTATATAAATCCTAAAAAAATAGTCATGGCTCTTATTTATGAAAAAAAGCTGGACATAGTCGAAGGAGCCATAATAGAATTGTATAAAGTTTTTTATGCTGAAGGAGAAACCGATTCATTTACCGAGACATTGCCACGTGAGGTTTTGGTAATATTAAAGCATGAGGAAAACAAGAATCTTAAATTTCTAATGCTTGGAAGTAAACCAACTTATGTAAGATGGGTTGAAGACGAATTTGTAAAGGAAGTAGATTCAATGGTGAAAAGGGTTGATACTTCAAGCGAAATGATTAAAGATATTTCAAAAGCCTACGAGTTGACATTAAAAGAAATTTCTGATTGTCCTGAAGAAATCAAAATGGCTTTTTTCACACAGCCAATGCTTATTCCAATAATAACCACTTCGTCCCATGTTGAAGCCGGAACATCCATGCAGTCTCTTTCAAGCAGGATAAAATCTGATGTAATATTGGGTCTTACCAAAGACAAGAAAAAAATTGTTGAGCCTCTTGGGCTTTTTTCCAGCACAATAGTGACAGATGGGGAAGAAAAAGACAGGGAAAGGGTCATGCAGGTTTTGGCTGAAAGCTCTATGTTGGCTAATGTGCCTGTAATAATTTTCGACTTTTCTGGAAGGTTTGCATGGCTCGGGGAAGCATCTAAAGATATTGCTGAGCTTAAAAAGTACGAAGTTGAAATAGACCCAATAGGATTTCCAACCAGATTCTTAAAGCCAAAAGAAATTGTCAAGGTTGATTTGAACATTATTGATTACGAGGCAATTTCTGGAATTTTTGGGATAGGGGACAAAGAATTTGCAAGAATATGCAATCTGGCTGCAAGTTCAGGCCAAGTAAATTCAATAGACGAATTCATTCAAAAAATCACTAATATAAAATCTAACGAAGAATTCACGGAATTTGAAATAAACAAAGCTGCCAGAATAATAAAATTGATTGAAGTAATGCATCCTGGTTTTTTCGGGGGAAGCATCGATGTAGAAGAAATGACCAGACCCGGAACTTCAAACATTGCAAGAGCTTCAATTATTGACATGCAAAACTTGGATTCTAAGATAAACACTTTGATTTTTTATTCGGTTTTAAAAAGCGTATTCAAGTATTTCAGCTTGAAAGGCGAATCAAAAGCAATGAGAGCAATGGTTATTATGCCAAAAGCTACTATCATAGACGATAGTGAAAGAAAAAAAACAATTGCGGAAGAAATATCAAGCATTTTTTCAAAAATGAATGACAAAGGCATTGGTTTTGTGCTTGGGTCGCAACAACAAATAGAAATTGACCCCACAATAAAAAGCATTACAGAAGCAAAAATCAACGTTGTTTCGGGCAATGATGTCGGCGTGCAACTCAAAAACGCCAAAGCATACAGGGTTTTAGTCAGGCCAACTTTAAGCAAAAGAAGTATTTGACAAAAAAAATCAATTTTTCTTTTTAGACAAACTTTCGTCAATCATTTTTTTAACTTGTTCAATCGTGGCGAACTGCAAAGGATTAATTGAGTCTACAACATATTTCATTTCCGCTACTGTTTCATGCTTTGCATAATTTTGTTTTATGTTTTCAATTTCTGATTCAAGTTTGAATGTTTTTTCAAGCAATTCTGAAAGTTTCCGGTTTATTGAAGCAAGCTCTGCCTGAATTGGACCAACATCCATTGATTGCGGTTGTTGCAATTTATCCTGAAGTTCCTTAACTTTCTTATTAAGTATCAAATGGTTTCTTCCAAGTATTTTCTCATTCCTTGCCAGTGCATTGATTTTTTGGGAAATTATTAGTATGCTACTATTCAACGCCTTTATATCATCACTTGTTTTTGTAAATATGTTCTGAGGCTTCATAATTGGCCTTTGTTGCCCAGGAATATTTTGCAAGGATTCTTGAGGGATTCTTTGATGAGGAGGCATAAAACCACTTTTAGCTTACCTATAAAACTATTTGGTTATTAGAATATTAGACATGACATATAATAAGCTTTATGGAATTTTGCTTGACTGTTCATACGAAAACAAGGATACTGGAGAATCAACAATACAATTATATATAAGTACTGAAAAAGGAATTGAAAAACTGGAAGACGATTCATTCAAGCCTTATTTGTATGCAATATCAAAAGAACCGAATAATGCTGCAAAAGAAATCGAAAAATATTGTCTTTCGCAAGGAATAAAGAATATTTCCGCTGAGATAGTGGAAAGGCAAAATGAAAAAGGCGCAATCAAGATTTCTTTCATGAACACAAAAGATTTAACTATTGCACGGGAATTTTTGGAGCAAATTAATGGAGTTTCAGGCAAAAGGGAATATGACATCCCATTTACCAACAGGTATCTTATTGATAAAGGGCTCAAACCAATGCATGGAGTTGAAATTAAACATGTTGGCGGAAAAATAAAAAAAATCAACAATGCTGAAGTAAAACACGAATCAAGAATTGTGGCTTTGGATATTGAAACTTACTCCCCCGGAAGGTTTTCCGATCCAAAAAAAGACCCTATTTTAATGGCTTGTGTTTCCACTAGCGATTGCACAAAAGTTTATACTTACAAAGAAACAAATTCAAAAAATGCTTTTGTATTGTCAAATGAAAAAGAACTTTTAGAAAAATTGCTTGCAGATATAAGAGAAATGCAACCAGACATATTAGTAACTTATAACGGCGACAGTTTTGACCTTCCATATATAAAAGACAGGTGCGAAAATTTAGGGGTAAAATGCGATTTCGGTTTTGGCGGAGTAAAAATTGTTAAAAGCGGAATGTACAAAAAATCAGAAATAAATGGAACACAACACCTTGACGCATTCGTGTTGCTCAAATTCATGGTTCGCATAGGCGCGATAAACATATTAAAATTCGACATTGAAAATGTCTCGGAAAAATTGTTTGGAAAGACGAAAGAAAAATTAAAGCCTGAAAAAATAAACGAATTGTGGGACAAAAATGAAATTGGCCGAATAATAGAGTATAATCGCGAAGATGGTGAAGTAACCTTGAAATTGGCAACGGAATTCCTTCCTTTGCAAATACAATTATGCGGAATGCTCAGGCAGGTTCTTTCTGAAACAAGCAGAATGTCTTCTTCGCAAATGGTTGAACAATTGTTGATTATAAAGAGTTTTGAACAAAAAAGCCTTATTCCTAACAAGCCTAGCGAAGCCGAAGTATCCAAAAGATTGTTGCAAACTTTTGAAGGCGGTTTTGTAAAATCACCAATTCCTGGCTTGCATGAAAACATTGCAGTTCTTGATTTCAGGTCACTGCATCCTACAATAATTATTTCACACAACATCAGCCCTGAAACACTTAAATGCCAACATGAAAGTTGCAAGAATGGAAAAAATGTTTCTCCTGACAAAGACTGGTTCTGCGAAAAACAAAAAGGTTTTTTGCCAGGCATACTTGAAGAAATATTGAAAGACAGGATAGAATTAAAGAAAAAAGCCAAATCATTAGACAAAAATTCTTTGGAATTCAAAACAATTAATGCAAGGCAACACGCATTAAAAATCCTGCTTAACAGCCATTATGGTTATTTGGGTTATGCACAAAGCAGATGGTATTCAAGAGAATGCGCAAGAGCTGTCACGGCTTGGAGCAGACAATACATACAACAAGTAAGCAACGAAGCTGAAAAAAACGGTTTTAAAGTATTGTATAATGATACTGACAGTTGCTTTTTGATAATTCCAAAAGAAAAAAACGAAAAAAGCGTCAAGGATTTTGTTGAAAAAATAAATTCTGAATTGCCGGAAGCAATGGAATTGGAAATTGAAGGTTTTTACAAGCGCGGAATATTTGTTACAAAAGAATCCGGAGGCGCGGCAAAGAAAAAATACGCACTTATAGATAATAATGGGAATTTGAAAATCGTAGGGTTTGAATATGTTAGAAGAGATTGGGCTCCTATTGCAAAAGAGACGCAAAAAGCAGTTATTGAAGCCATACTTAAAGAGGGTAATCCTGAAAAAGCTATTTCAATTACAAAAGAAACAATCAGAAAACTGAAAGAAGGAAAAGTGCCAAAAAAAGAACTTGTAATAACCAAGCAAATAAAAGCAAATCCGTCAAAATATGAACTAATAGGACCACACATTGCAGCTGCAAAAAAGGCAAAAGAGCATGGTAAAAAAATTGATGTGGGAAGCATGATAGGGTTTATTATTACAAAGAACGGTAAAAGCATTTCTGAAAAAGCAGAAATGGAAGAATATGTAAAAGAAGGGGATTATGATGCTGATTATTATATTAACAACCAAATATTGCAGGCGGTTCTCAAAATAATGCGGGAATTGGATTATGACAAGGAAGATTTAATACATGGTGGAAAACAAAGCAAATTATTTTGACAATTTAATAAGCATATCAATTTAAACGTGTCTTGAAAAGAATTTGATTCTTATGGACAAAGAAATTTTGCAAAAATACAAAAAAGCCGGAGAAATAGCAAAGGAAATGCAGGACATTGCAAAACAAAAATTAAAAATCGGTTCAAACTTGTTTGAATTCGCAGAATTAATAGAATCGGAAATAGAGAAAAAAGGCGGAAAACCGGCTTTTCCAATCAATCTTTCAAAAAATAATATAGCCGCGCATTATACTCCGTCATTTGAATCAAAAGACAAAGTTGAAGAAAATGACGTAATAAAAGTAGACATAGGAGTGCATGTTGATGGTTTTATAGCTGATTCGGCCATGACAATCGATTTTTCTGGAAAATATGAAAAAATGGTTATGGCAAGCAAAGAAGCCTTGGAAGAAGCAGTAAAAATTGCAAAACATGGAATAATCGTTGGAAAAATAGGGGAAAAAATACAAACAACTATCAGAGAAAAAGGATTTAATCCTATACAAAATCTAAGCGGCCACGGAGTAGCTGAATACGATGCACACACAGGACCTTCTATTCCAAATATTCAAACCAAAGACTCAAACACATTGAAAAATGACATGGCTGTTGCAATAGAACCATTTGCAACTGACGGCACTGGATATGTCATCGAAGGCAACCAAGCTGAAATATTCCAATTAAATGAAAAAAAACCTATAAGAAACATAGATGCAAGAAAAATAGTTAACTACGTTCAAGAAAATTATAAAACCTTGCCTTTTGCTGAAAGATGGCTGCAACGAGACTTGAACATTCCTGATTTTTCAAGAAAAATTGCGATAAGGGAACTCCTAAAATCCAAAACCATAATGGCTTTTCCATTGCTGAAAGAACAAGAAGGCAAAATAGTAACCCAAGCAGAAACAACTTTGGTTTTTTTTGAAGACAAAGTAATAAGGCTTGTCTGAACCGCTGAAAAAACAACTTTGAAAAAAAACATAAAAAAATTTGGATGGACAAAAAAAGCCGTTCAAAAAAATAAATTTGAATTTAAATAAAAAAATTAGCAAAAGCCAAAAAAATATGAAGTAAAAAAAATTATAAAAAAGGCTTGACAAAAAAAACAACTAACAAAAAAATAATGACAAAAAAAATGACTATAAAAAAAATCGGCTCACAAAAAAATAAACAAATTAAAAAAAACAAAAAAACCAATAAAAAAAATTAAGAAAAAAACTTGACATGAAAAAAATAAGCCACAAAAAATGGCTTGCAAAACAAACAACGAAAAAACAAAAAAAATACATAGACAACGCCTAAAATTGCAAAAAAAACAGCTGAAAAATAAAGACAAAAAAAACGACTGCAAAAACAAAAAAAGAAAAATGCTGCCACACAAAAAAAGGCAACAAGACAAGGTCTAAATAAAAAAAATGGTTTGAAAAAATTTTGTTTAGGATTTTGAAAATAATAATTGTAAAAAAAATCTAATTTTAATTGTTTCACTTCCTTTTATTTTCAGCCAAAAATACAGCCCCCATCTTCTAATGGATAGGAAACTGGTTTGCGGAAAGAAAAAAAGGCTTGCAATAAACCAGCAATCAGGGTTCGATTCCCTGTGGGGGCGTAAGAAATAAACACTTGAAAAAAAATACACCCCTTGGAATTCCAAAAATCTATGATTTCCAGTTCGAGATTCCGGAACAAATAATTTCCGAAAACAATTTCGGGCAAGGCGTTTTTGGCAGTGCAATGAGTTGGCTACAAAACATGACTAATAATACCATAAAGTTGTTTGTTCAAGCAAAACTTGATCTTGAAATGGCGTTTGATGTTTCAGCAACACAACAAATAAGGGTTGTTCCAAGGATAAACTATTACTCTCATAGCCAAGGAGCAATTCAAAATTAGACAAATTAGACAATTTACAAAAATAATCATGTGTTTTTTACTTTAAACTGATTAGCGATTGCCAAAGACGCGAGCTATTTAAGTACCAAACGAAGCATGATTTCACAGACATAAAATAAATGCAAACCAATTTAAATTATTTAAAACTAATTAAATTAGATTTATAATTAATGAAAAGTAAAATAAATTTGGATAAATATTGCACAAAAAAACAATTGAAAAAGTTGTTTGCTTGACTTGAGAATATAAAAAAAAAGGTTTTCAAATGGGAAAAAATAATATACTAATTTTAGGAGCTGGTCCAGCAGGAATGGCTTGTGCAATGGAACTGCACAAAGCCGGAAAAAATTTTATATTAGTTGAAAAGGAAAGCGAAGTAGGTGGCTTGAGCAGGACATATAAATTTGGCGAATTCAGAACCGACAATGGACCTCACAGATTCTTCAGCAAAAACAAGTATCTTTATGACATGATTGAAGACGTCCTTGGAGAAAAATGGATAAAAGTAAACAGGTTCACAAGATTTTATATTGATGGAAAATTTTACAAATATCCTGTTGATTTATTAAGCGCATTGCTTACAATGGGGCCAAAAAAAGCCGCTTCAGTAATAATTGATTATTTGAAAGAAAAAGTAAAACCAAAAAAGCAACCGAAAAATTTTGAAGAATACGTTGTCTCAAAATTCGGCAGGTCGCTCGCGGAATTCAATATACTCAACTACACTAGAAAAGTATGGGGTTTGGAATGCAATAAACTTTCTTGGGAATGGGGCGAACAAAGAATAAAAGGGTTATCAATCACTGCCATACTAAAAAATTCTATAATGAAGAAAAAAGGCCCTAAAACCTTGGTTGATCAATTTTTTTATCCTGATTCAGGAACAGGATTGATTTATGAAGAAATAAAAAAGCGGATTGTTGAAAAAAACAACGATTTTTTGCTCAACACAGAGCCAAAAAAAATTTTTATTAATGGAAGGAAAATAAAACGTGTAAAATTAAGTAACCTAATTGAAATAAATAACCCAAATTGGGTTGTTTCCTCAATACCTATAAATTCCTTATGTCAACTGCTTGAACCTTCTCCGCCAAAAAAAGTAATGGAAGCAGTATCTAAGCTAAAGTTCAGGAGCCAAGTATACTTATTTATTACTCTGAACAAGCCTTCAGTCAGCAATGACCAATGGATTTATTTTCCAAACACTGAAATACCCATCGGAAGAATTTCGGAAATGCGGAATTTTTCCGTAAAAATGTCGCCAGAAGGAAAAACTTCTTTGTTCATCGAATTTTTCTGTTGGAAAGACGACAAAATATGGAAAATGAAAAAAGATGAATTACTGGAGCTTGTCTCAGAATGGCTTGAGAGACTCAATTTTGTGAAAAGAAACGAAATAATTGATTCTTACCTGATAAAAAAAGAATATGTGTATCCTGTCTATGATCTGTATTATAAACAAAATCTAAAAATTGTGCTGGACTACCTTGAAAGTATTCAAAATTTGATATGCATTGGCAGACTAGGAAGATTCAAATACACCAACCAAGATCATTCGCTTGAAATGGGGATAATGGCGGCAAGAACTATTATTGAAAGAAAAAAATACGACATTGACACTATAGGCTCGGAAAATGATTACTTCGAAAGAGGCTATGTGAAATGATTTTGCAAAGCCAAGATAAAAAAAACACAATATTAGATGCAAATGCCACGGTAATTATTTTCTTTATCACAATATTTTCAATTGTCGCCATACCTGGATACAGGGTCTTTACAAGTGACCATGTTTATTATATCCCGAAAATTCAGGAAAGTCTTGGCAAAAACGGGTTAGGCGATGACATAATCACAAAGTTTGACCAAGGAAAAATGACTTATTTTGATGAGATCGTCATTTTAGCATCAAAGATTTTTGGAAATAACATAACAATCGCATTATTTGTTCTCACAATTTTTTTTAGATTTATCTTTTTGGCGGGAATTTATAGGTTGGCTTTTTTCTTCTCCAAAAATAAGGCAATAAGTATTATTGCTGCTGCAGTATTGTCAGGCGGCATAAGCGTATTTGGGACACAGACACTTACAGTAGAAATTTTACTAGTTCCACGCGCGGCAGCACTTTCTATAGCCATTCTTTCCTTGACTTTTCTGGTTGAAGGAAAAATATTCAAAGCCAGTGTATTGACAGGCATATCATTTTTCATGCATCCTATTACAACAGTGCCTTTTCTTATTATATATTATGGAATTATCTTGGATAGAATAATGAATGAAAAAAATTTCGCATCAATTATTTTCGCTTCAATCCCTATGATTTCTATTTTGATATTTTTTATTGCAACACCTTCAATTGTACGACCTGAATTTAATGCAATGGACCAAGAATGGTTTAACATTCTGGTTGAAACAAATAATTATCTTTTTGTCACAACAGGCAGAATACAAATGATTTTATATTATGCAGCATTTTCACTTCTATTTTTTGCAGGTTGGCAATGGATAAATAAAACAGGCAAGAAAAAAGCAGCAATAGCATTACTCTGTGCAATAATTCCATTACTGCTATTTGTAGCTGCAATCATTTTTGCAGATATATTAAAAATACAAATTTTTGTACAAGCACAACTTGCTAGGTCTGCAACAATTTTTGAATTGACGGCAGTAATGCTGTTTATAGGATACGGCATAAATTACATCATCAAAAATCCTGATGACCTAATAACAAACATTTCAATCATAGGCATAATTTTATCTGTCTGGCTAAAAGAAATTATGATATTCGCCTTCATTCCTGTTTTTACTCTTTCCTTCATTAAAGAAAATGCATTTCAGAAAAAATGGATAAACTTGGACAATAAGACAAAAGCATTGTTACTTGCTTTAAGTTCTGTCGCAGTTGTGGTACTCATGTTTATAGAGAAAAAAAATCCAGAATACTTGGCATTGATTTTTATTATTGCCATAATCATATTGAAAGTTGCAACAAAAAAACACAAGGCTTTTTTGGAAAGAAACTGGGAAAAAATATCAATGGCAACACCATTGGCTCTTTCAATTATGCTTCTGCCATTATTCAGCTTCAATTCGCCGTATGAAGAAGATCAAAAATCATCCGAGTTGTGCACTTGGATACAAAACAATACTAAAAAAGAAGACATTTTTCTGACTGATCCTTACGCAAGCTACCTTAATGCAATTCTGAGAATGAAATGCCATAAAGGAATTTTTGTAAGCCCGGGAGCAAGCGCCCAAGGAGTATTTGATAGGAAATATGCATTTGAATGGAAAAAAAGAATGAAAATGGCGGAAAAAGCAAAAATCGACCCTTCAGAAATCAAGCGAATTGTAAAGGAATATGGAATAAAGTACATGGTGCTTGAAACACAAAATGACACAGGTTATCCAATAATCTTTCAAAACAGCAAGTATTTTGTATATTATTTGAAAAGCAAAAACGAATAAAAAAAACTAAAAATATAAAATGACAAATTCTGAAAATAGCTTGAATATCCAACTCAAAACCGCTTTAAAAACGCTTATACAATATTAAGTATTTGTAATGCGGGGGTCCGATAGCGGTCAATTCGGCCAGGCTTAGAACCTGGTGGCTTAGTGCCTTCGGAGGTTCGAATCCTCCCCTCCGCACCAAAAAAAATTGTTGTCAATAATTTATTTTTTTAATGCATTGTGGATATTTTATTTTGAATGAGGAAAGACAACAAGAATGAAAAAAAACTTTCACAGGAACAATATAACATATGCATTCTTGGAGGAACTGAACCGCCATTTTCAGGAAAATTCTTGAACAATAAAGAAAAAGGAATTTATGTTTGTGTTGTTTGCAATGAACCTCTATTTTCCTCAAAAACCAAATTTGAATC
This sequence comes from uncultured archaeon, assembly GCA_964577555.1. Classification (GTDB taxonomy): domain Archaea; phylum Iainarchaeota; class Iainarchaeia; order Iainarchaeales; family Iainarchaeaceae; genus CABMIU01. The sequence goes on along the minus strand of CAZNZM010000005.1, from coordinate 1,704 downwards.
AGGCACTGGTTGGCCAAGCTTTTATGATATTTTGGAAAAAAACAAAGTTGAATTTAAGGACGATTACCGATTTTTTATGCATAGAATTGAAGTTAAATGCGCAAAATGTGGTTCGCATCTTGGGCATGTATTTGATGATGGCCCTGCGCCAACAAAAAAAAGGTATTGTATAAACTCAATTGCACTTGAATTTTATCCTGACAAAAAATGATTGTTGCAAAAAAACAAAAAATCGCTTTTCAAGGAATCAAACCCTTTGCATGCTTTATCAATATATTAGAATCAAGCCAAATTTTAAAACCTAATTCTTTAACTCTCTCGCAAAAAACTTGGTCTTCGCCTATAAGACCTCCATTTGGAAGATAACGCAAATCAAAAATCCTGTTGTTGTATTTTTCTGAAAGCCTTCTTGCAATTTCGGCCTTGAAAGCACAAAATCCGAAGCCGACGGCATCCACTTCCATTAAACCTGAAAGCTCGTCTTTTTGCAGCCACTCGTATATGTCGCCCTTCCTCCTAAAAGCAACTGGCAACAATTTATCGCCTTTTGGATTGAAATAAAGCCCTGAAACAAAATCCAAGCCGTTTTCCAAATGCCGCAATAAAAAACCAACTTGGCTTTGATCAAAAACCATGTCGGTATCAAGCCAAAGAAAAAAATCAAATTTGAAATCCTTTATTTTATTTTCGGTTAACAAAGCCCTGCGAACTATTTCATTACGATTTTCCTGTATATATGGAGACGAAACAGGCAATATTGCAGTATTATAAGACATCAATATTTGCGGAATTGATTTTGCAAAAGATTTGAAAAAGTGAAAATCTACAAACCTGCCTGAAGGTATACAAATCGCAAGATTAAACTTTTCAGCCACAAAAAAATAACAACATAATATTATTTAACTATAAACCAAAAAATATATTTATAGAATATCTTTCCAATTAAAAGTTTCTTATTACTAATTTTAGCAGTATTAAACTTTGAAACCCAAAATTTGAAAATCCTGATTTGTCGGATCCTAAAAATTTAAATTATCCAAACCTAAATTTGACAGCTAACTCGCCAGCTATAGATGGCGGAGTTCATTTGACTGTTGCAGTAGGCAATGGTTCTAATTCAAGGAATTTAACAGTAGGAGATGCTTTGTATTTCCAAGATGGTTCTTTGGGTTCAGATCTTGCAAGAAAAGTCACATTATTCCCAGATTGGATTGCTATTGGATCAATAAACAATGTAGTTGAAATTAAATCAATAGATTATTCAACAAATACTATAACACTTGCCTCTCCAACCAACTGGTCCAACGGTGACAAAATATGGTTATATAAAAAATCTGATGGAGAACGAGTATTATATGGTAATGCGCCAGATTATGGAACACATGAATACCACATAGAAACTACACCAACAACTTACTTTATTTCGGTTTCCAAATCTGGCTCTGGTTCTGGAACAATTACAGGGACAGGAATTAATTGCGGTTCTGATTGCACAGAAACGCATGCAAACGGCACAACAATAACGTTAACAGCAACTCCAAACACAGGATCAGTATTTGCAGGTTGGAGTGGAGCATGCTCTGGAACAAGCACATGCACAATAAATGTGAATAATAATGTTAGTGTTGTTGCTGTTTTCAACTTGATTAAATCCAACAATCCAATAATTAAATACTCTTATACTTTAGAACCTAAATGGAACTT
>CAZNZM010000004.1:55299-119670 GCA_964577555.1 uncultured archaeon | reverse complement strand
CATTTTTTTGCAAGTCGTTTTTTTTGTTTGTTTTTTTTTGGCGAGCCGTTTTTTTTTGTGGGGTGATTTTTTTTGTTATTTTTGTTTTTTTTGGCATTTTTTTTGTCAAAGTTGTTTTTTTTTGTGAGCTGATTTTTTTGGCGATTTTTGTTTTTTTTTGTCTTTTGTTTTGTCATTAAAATTTTTTTTGTAAACTTGTTTTTTAGTATGCTTATTTTTGTTGTGTCATAATTTTTTTTTAGCTAGCCGTTTTTTTTATAATTCGTTTTTTGTTTGTGTTTTTTTATTTTTTTTTCTTTTTTGTTTTTTTTGGTGGTGGTTATAAAAAATATTCGGGGTGTTTTATATTTTCATGTCAAAGTTGAAAGACAAGGTTAGAAGGTCAAGGGTTGTTGAAAGTGGAAGCAATATTTATACGGTTCTTTCTTTTGTTCTTATCTTAATTTTTTTTGGCTTGGTTTATTTTGTTTTTTCCCAGCCACGTCCTGTTTTGGATCTTGATGCTCTTGAAAATGGCGGGCATTCGAAAGGCTCAAGTAGTGCAAAGGTTCGCGTAGTTGTTTTTTCCGATTTTCAATGTCCTTTTTGTGGCAAGGTTGCTCCGATCTTGAATGATTTGGTTGAGAAATATCCTGATAAAATAAAGCTTACTTTTAGGCATTTGCCTCTTTCAGAAATTCATGGAAATGCTAAGACTGCTGCCATGGCTGCTGAGTGTGCTGGTTTGCAGGGAAAGTTTTGGGAAATGCATGATGTTATGTTTATGAATCAGGACAAGTTAGGGCTTGAAAATCTTGTTTCTTTTGCAAGGGACATTGGTGTTGATGAGAAAAAGTTTTCCTCTTGTATTGTTTCGGGCGAAACGTCTGGAAAGGTAGATGCTGATAATTATTATGCTCGTTCTTCTTTGGGTCTCAATTCTACTCCGACTATTTATATTAATGGTGTCAAGGCTTCTTTTAACAGTTTTGAGGAGCTTTCTCAATTGATTGTCTCAAAAATTAATTGAATATTTTTTTTCTGTTTTTTTGTTGTTGGCTAATTAAATAGTTTTGTTTAAATAAGTTTCTGGAGGTTATTTTCTAAAGGCATTTTTTATTGGAGGGGTTATTTTTGCGTCACGAGAGAGAAGGGTCATCGGTTGAATCTAGTTCCGGCATGGATTCTCTTTATATTCCTATTGCTTTGGTTGTTTCAGCTCTTATACTTTCAGTATCTTTGATTTTTGTCGGATTTGATTTGAGCAATAAATTGAATAACATTTCAAATAGTATAAGCAAGTTGCAGATTAATGTTCAGAATTCCGGTTCTGATGGCGGAGACGTGGTTAATGATAATTATAATGGAGATAATGGTTCCCAGAATCCTGAGAATTTAAAAGCCACTTTGAAACAACTTGCTGATGAAGGCCCTGTAATTGGTAATCCTGACGCTCCTCTTACTATAGTAGAGTTTTCTGATTTTTCTTGTCCTTATTGTGGTGCTGCTTCTGGTGCTTCTAAAAAATATGTTGATTTTATGAAGCAAAGAGATCCTAATTGGACTCCTCCTGTGCAAGGAATAATAAACGAGTATGTAAAAACCGGAAAGGCAAGGTTTGCATTTAAGTATTTCCCCGGGCATGGTACTGGTCAAGAAGCAATGAAAGTTGGTTTGTGTGCTAATGAGCAGAGCTCCGACATATTCTGGAAGTATCATGATCTTGCTTTTGAGGTTCAAGATGAGACAAATAATCTTGAGAAGATGAAGGAGCTTGCTAAAAAGGCTGGTGCTGATCCGGCCAAATTGGATTCTTGTCTTTCTTCAAGAAAATATGATTCTAGGCTGGAATCTGATACTGCTGCTGGAAGATCTTTAGGTGTTTCAGGAACTCCTACATTTTTTATTAATGGAAGCACTTTGGTAGGAGCATATTCTTTTACCGATGTGAAAAAATTGTTGGAATCGGAGCTTAAAAAGGTTTGATTTTGAAGTTTTTTCTTTTGCTTTTAATTTTTTATAAAAGCCTTTTTGAGCCATTTTTTTTTAATTTTATAATTAGTTTTTGTTTTTTTGTCGTTTTTCTTTTTTTTTGTCAATTATTTTTTTTAATTGAATTTTGTTTTTTTTTGTAAGTCATTTTTTTCTTAATTTTTTATTGTTTTTTTTGTTTTTTTGATTTGTTTATTTTTTTGCGAGACAATTTTTTTGTTGTTTTTTTGTCAATTTTTATTTTTTATTTGTGTTTTGTTCGATGAGTATTTCTAAAACATCCAGTTCTTTGCAAACACATTTTACTCCTAGAAGTTCTGAAATGCTTGGTTTTGTTCTTCCGTTGTCGCCTGAAATGAATTCTTTTATATAAAGTCCATGTGAGGATTTTATTTCAATTGAAAAAAGGTTTTTTCCTATTATTTTTGCTGATAGTAATTTTGCCTTTTTTATTCTTTCTTTGTCAGTTCTGCGCTTTTCCACTCTTTGAGGTGTTCTTTGAAAAATTAGGTATTCTTTGCCTATTAACCCATGAAGTGTTGTTTCTTTTAAATTACCTTCATAATGACACAATGCCGAGTATATTTTTTCAAATTCTGAGTTTTTGATGCGCTCAACTTCTTTTTTCTCGGAAAATCTTAAATTTGATATGGAAATTATTTTTTTGTGTTTTGAATTTATTTTTTTTTCAAGCAAAGCCAAGTCAAAATTTCTTTTTATTGGGTTGATTAGTTCTATTATGAATGGTCTGCCTGAACCAAGCATTCTGACGTCCACGTCTTCTCTGCCGCATCCGTGAAATTTTGATTTTGTGGCTTTAAATGCCGGAATAAAATACTTTTCTAAAATTTCTTGAACTGAATGTTCTGAGAGTTTGCCTGTGCCTTTACAGTATTTGCATCCTTTTCCTTTGCATTTGAAGCAATAGTGGAATGTTTGTGCAATGTTTCTGGAGAATTTGTTGTAGTGTCCATATATGAAAATTGGTGTTGTTTTTATTTCTAAAATTCCTTTGTCAATGTTGATTAGGATGTACAGTTCGAAATTTTTGTTTGTGAATTTTTTAGAAAGTGTTGTTGTCATGTATTCTTTGATTTTTTGGCTGAAGCTGTTTTTTAATTCAGGGTTTTTTGAGGTTATTCCTATTGTAAAAGTTGAAAATTCTGTTTCTGTTATTGCTTTTGAGATTGTTTTGAATATTTCCTGTTCTGTTATTTCATTTAGTGAAAATCTTTGCATGTTATGATTTTGGTTGGGTTAAGTCTAAATATTTTTATTAAATGTGGTTTTTGGTTTATGGAAAGTCGTTTGGGTTTAGTCCTTCAAGTCTTATACTGCACGCAAGTGTTGTTTTTATTCCGTTTTTGTTAAGTGCTTTTATGAGTTCTTCTGATTCTGCGCCGGGGTTAAGTATAATGTTTTTTATTTTGGCTTTGAGCAATTCAGGTATTAAAGAGATTGTTGTGTTTGGCGGAAGATATATTGAGACTCTGTCTGGTTTTGTTGGTAATTCGGTTATCGATGAATAGCTTTTTAATCCTTCTATGTTTTTTTCTTTTGGGTTTATTGGGAAGACTTTCCAGCCAATGCTTAGGTATGCTCTCACGCATTTGTTTCCGAATTTGTCTTTGTTGTTTGAAGCTCCGATTATTGCAATTGATGGCACAATATCACTTAATTTTTGTTTTTTGGCGTGTTTATGTATTCGTATGCTGAAAAAGCCGCTATTACTCCTTCAGCAGATCCTGTTATTGCTTGTTTAAAATGTCTGTTGGCAACGTCCCCCGCCGCATAAATTCCAGGTATGTTTGTTTTGCTGTCAATGTCTATTATGATTTCTTTTTTTTCGTTTAGTGAGACTCCGAGTTTGGCAGCTAGTTCGCTGTTTGGGTCTGCTCCTATTTCTATGAAGACTCCGTCAAGTTTTAGTTCTCCGCCTTCTTTGAATTTTACTCCTTGGACTATTCGGTCTCCATAAATTTCAATGACGTTTTTTTTGGTGATTATTTCAATTTTTTTGTTTTGAGTTACTCTTTCGTAGTTTATTGGTTCTGCTCTTATTTTTTCTCCTCTGTATATAATATATACTTTTGAAGCGTGTTCTGCTAGGTAAAGTGATTCTTTTGCAGCGCTGTCAGATCCTCCTATTACTGCGACTGTTTTGTTTTTGAATAGTGCTCCGTCGCAAACTGCGCAATAGCTTACTCCTTTGTTTTCAAATTCTTTTTCGCCTTTGATTCCTAGTTTTCTTCTTGTAGTTCCTGTAGCGAATAATATTGTTTTTGTGGAAAATTCTTGTCCATTTGAAGTTTTTACTTGAAAAGTTGAGTCTGTTTTTTGTTTTATGTCTATGACTTTGTCGTTTATAATAGGCACTCCGTTTGCTTCTGCGTGTTTTTTGAGGTTTTCTGCTAGTTCTAAGCCGCTGATTGAAATTATTCCTGGCCAGTTTTCAACTAGGTGGGTTGTTGTTATGAGGCCGCCAGGTAGTTCTCCTATTACTATTGTGTTCATTTTGAAGCGTGCCGCGTATATTGCTGCGGAGTACCCTGTTATTCCTGAGCCTATTATTAAAAGATCGTATTTTTCCATAAAAATCACTTTATAAATTCAAGGCTTCTTTTAATTCGTTTTTGTTGAATCCTATGATGATTTTGCCGTTTATGTCAATTACCGGAACTCCTTGTTGTCCCGATTTTTCAATCATTTCTTTGGCTTTTTTTAGGTCTTTTGCTACGTTGTATTCTTTGAATTTTATGTCATTTTGTTTAAAAAATTCTTTTGTAAGTTTGCAATATATGCATGTGGGGGTTGTATAAATCGTTATTTTTGTGTTTTTATTGTTTTTCATGTTGTTCAAAAAGTATTGGGCGAGTCATTAATAAAAAATAATCTGGTTTGTTTTTTTCTTTTTTTGTATTTTTACTCTATAGAAACCTGTTTTTATTTTTTTTATTAAATCGTTCTTGTTTTTTTTGTTGGAGAGTTTTTATTGTTTTTTTTAGTCTTCTACGTCTTCTATTCCTTTTTCCGTTACTTTGTAGATTGCTTCTCCGTCTGGGAGGTGTGGGCTGTCTACTAGTTTTGCTACTCTTTTGTCTTCTTTGCTTTTTCTTAGATATAATCTTGTTTTGCTTGCATGTCCTACTATGTTGCCTCCTATTGGTGCTGTTGGGTCCCCAAACAGTATGTCTGGTCTTTCCATTACTTGATTTGTTACTAGTACTACTATATTGTTCATTTCTGCGAGTTTTTGTAGTGTTCTCATGTGTTTGTTGAGTTTTTGTTGTCTTTCCGCGAGTGTTCCTCTGCCTACGAATTCTGCTCTGAATTGGGATGTTAAGGAGTCAACTATTACTAGTTTTATGTTTTTTTCTTTTATGATTTCTCCAGCTTTTTCTGCTAATAGTATTTGGTGGTCCGAGTTGTATGCGCGTGCTACGTAAATGTTTTTTAGTACTTTTTCTGGGTCAAGTCCTTGTGCTTCTGCAATTGCTTGGATTCTTTCTGGTCTGAAACTGTTTTCTGAATCAATGTAAAGGCATGCTCCTTCTAATCCTCCTTTTTCTTTTGGGAGTTGTACTGTTACTGCTGTTTGGAAGCACCATTGTGTTTTTCCGCTTGCGTATTTTCCGTATATTTCTGTTATGCTTTGTGTTTCAATTCCTCCGCCTAAAAGGTTGTCTACTTCTTTGCTTCCTGTTGTAAGTCTTCCAACATGTTTTCTTTTTTCTGCTATTTCTGCAGCTGATTCGTATCCCATTTCTAGTGCGTCTCTTGCCGCGTTGATTGCTTTTGTTGCGGTTCCTTCACCTAGTCCTGCTATTTCTATTAGTTCGGCTGGTGATGCTACTGCAATTGATTCAAGTGTTTTGTATCCTGCATTAATTAGTTTTTCTGCCGCTTGTTGTCCTATTCCTGGCAGATCTTGTATTTCTTTAATTTGTTTCGCCATTTTTGATTCCTCCTGCATCAGGTTTTTTTTGGCTTCGCTTTTTGGCTTTAGCTTGCCTTTTCCCTATGCTTTAATTGATTGTTTTTTTTATGTATTTATAAATTAATTTGTAGTTCTTTGCCGGTGTGTTTTTTTTAGTTTTGGTTTTTTTTCAGCCTTATTATTCTGGCGTTTTTTCCAAGGTTTATTTCTGTGTTGTCGTTGATTCCTTGTTTTGTGTATGCGTTTTCAATTATGATTGTTTCGTCTTCAAGTATTTTTGCTATTTCATCTGCTTTTTCGTTCCATGCTGTCGCCTTTATTTCGGTTTCTTCGTCGCCTAGTATAAATGTTATTAGTTTTCCTTTTGCTTTTGGAGTGTCAAAGTTTCTCATTCCGAATATTTTTCTAATTTCTGCTTTGATGTCTATGTTTTGCAGGCCTGGTTCAAGTTCTTTGAGTTTTTTGAATTGTTTTTCTGTGTTTGTGTTTTCTTCTCTATTAATTGTGCTGTTGTAATTGAGGCTTATTTGTGTTTTGTTGTTGTATTCTGAGACGTAGCAGTTTGTAATTTTTATTTTTTCTCCTTTTGTTGCATTTATATTTTTTAGTTTTTCTATGTCTCCGTTCCATAGTGTGGCTATTGTTTCTCCTGTATCGTCTTCTATTATCATGTTTTGTAATTTTCTTTTTTTTCCGTTTTTTTCAAATTCTTTAACAGGAAATATTATTTTTATTTTGCATATTATGTCTATGTTGTTCATTCCTGGTTTCAATTCTGTTATTTTTGTGCTTTTTTTTGGTTCGTTTTCAAGTTCTATTCCGTGTTCTTTGGCTATGAGGAATGCTGCGCCAAATTCTGTCAATAGTCCTGAAAATTTGTTTTTTTTTGCTCTTATTAGTTCGTTTATTTCTTCTGTTGTTTTTCCTGTTTTTTCTGATATTTTTGTAATTATTTTTTTTAGGTTTTCTTGAGTCATGTACTTTAAGAAAATACGTTCAGCAATTAAATATTGCGTTTAGTATTTGTATTATGTTGAGGAGTTTGTTTGGTTCTATTTATTTGTTGTCTTTTGGTTCTTCAGGCTCTAATATTTATCTTGTGCGGGGTTCTGAGAATGTGCTTATTGATTCAGGTCTTGTGTCTGATTCTTTTAATATTCAAAAGGCTTTGGCTGAATTGGGTTTGAAGCCTATTGATATTCATAAGATTCTTTTTACTCATGGGCATGCCGATCATATTGGTGGTGCGGTTTTGTTTCCTCGTGCTGAAAAGTGGATGAGTTTGCATGATGGGTTGCTTGTTAATGCCAAATCCGATTATTTTACTGTGTCTTCGAGTTTTATGCAGGATTTTTATCCTGAAATAGATTTTTTTTATAAGCCTGGGCAGGTTTTTGAAATAGTTGATTTTGTTTTCAAGGTTATTGATACTCCGGGGCATACTAAGGGCAGTGTTTGTTTTTATGATGAAGAAAGCGGGGTTTTGTTTTCTGGTGATACTTTGTTTAATGGTGCTTTTGGCAGGTTTGATTTGCCAAGCGGAAATAGGAGTGATTTGATTGCAAGTATTCGTAAGTTGTCTTGTTTGGATTTTAAATATCTTTATCCTGGGCATGGGTCTGTTTTGGAGAAAAAGCAGGCGGAAAACATAAAGTATTGTCTTGTTGAATTGGAAAATAGTGGCATCTGAAAAATTTATATAGGCTTTTGGACATAGTTGTTCCATGAACCATTTTGGGAAAGTATACAAAAGCATATTGAAAGGAATTGAGGAGAAGGGCGGTTTGGTTTTTTTGGTTGTTGATCCGCCAAATCAAGAGCCTGTTGTTGCTGGCAAAATAGCAAAGGTGGCTGAGGAATCAGGGGTTGATGCTATTGCTGTTGGCGGTTCTGTTGGTGCCCAGGGGGAACTTTTGGATAGCACCATTAATCAGGTGAAAGCCAATTCCAAGTTGCCTGTTATTTTGTTTCCAGGCAATATTGCAAGTATTAGCAAACATGCTGATGCTATTTATTTTATGTCTATGCTTAATAGCAATGACCCTTATTATATAAGCGGGGCTCAAATTGTTGCTGCTTATCCTTTGAAGAAGACTGGTTTGGAAGTAATTCCAACTTCTTATATAATTGTTGAACCTGGCAGGGCTGTTGGTTGGGTTGGCAGGGCTCAGCCAATTCCTCGTGATTTGCCTTATCTTGCCGGCATAACTGCTCTTGGAGGGCAATATATGGGGGCTCACCTTGTTATTCTTGAATCTGGTGGTGGTGCTGATAGTCCGGTTCCGGTTGAGATGATTTCGTTAACTAAAAAAATGATTGATGTTCCTCTCATAATTGCTGGCGGGGTTAGAGATGAGAAATACGCTTATGATTGCATTAAAGCCGGGGCTGATATTGTGCATATAGGCACTGCAATAGAGAATCACAGCAATGATTTTGTCAAAGCAAAGTCTATATTGCAAAGAATAGTTGCGGCTGTTAGAAAGGCCGGCAAGGAAAAATTAGAAAAGTCTGAGAAAGAGTGAGTGATTATTTTTCAATGATTTTATTTTAATCAATCTTTTTTTACGTCTTTTTTTTGGCTAGCCATTTTTTTGAGGAGTGATTTGTTTTTTATTTGAATTTTTTTTCATGGCTTGTTTTTTTTGATGTTGCTTGTCAAGTTTTTTTGTTATTTTTTTGTTTTTTTTAATTTGGTTTTGTTTTTTTTGTGAGCCAATTTTTTTTGTGGTCTTTTTTTTGTAATTAATTTTGTTTTTTGTTTTGTCTGGTTGTTTTTTTTATTTTTGGATTTGTTTTGCGGGCTGTTTTTTTGTTGTTTTTTGTGAGCCTTTTTTTAGACAATTTTTGTTTTTTTTGGTGAGCCATTTTTTTGTGGTTTTTTTTGGTTTTTTTGTTGGACGATTTTTTTTGTCAATTATTTTGTTGTGGCTTGTTTTTTTGTGAGCCAATTTTGTTTTCTTATTTTTTTGATTGGTTTTTTTGTTTTGGCGATATTTTTTTTATAATTGGTTGTCTTTTTTCATTTGTTCTATGACTTTTTTTATTGTTTCTTCAAAATTGTTTTTTGGTTTCCATCCTATTTTTTCAATTTTTGAAATTGAATAGTGCCTGTCAGCTTGCAACCTTTTAATGTATTCTATGTTGAGTATGTTGTTGAATTTTATTATGGTGTTTATTTTTGCCAATATTTTTCCAAGCCATTCTGGTATTTTTATTATTTTTCCTTTTATTTCCAATTCGTTTCTTATTATTTTTACGATTTCTTCAAGTGTTTTCGGTTTTTTTTCAGCTATTATGAATGTTTCTCCGTATGTGTTTTCGTTGCCTATGCAGAATTCAATTGCATTTGCAACATCTTCTGTGGAGATTGTTTGCCAATGGTTTTTTCCGTTGCCAATAATTGGGAAACCTTTTTTTATGAGTTTGATTATTTGGTTCCAATATTTATTGTTTCCAACTACTATTGCAGGCCTCAATATTGTTATGTGGAAAACTTCTTGGTATGATAGAACTTTTTTTTCAGCTTCTAATTTGCTTTTTTCGTATAGTGTTTCTGGTTTTGGTTCTGTTGATTCGTCTTTTAGCCCTTTTTGTAGTCCAAAAACGCCTACGCTGCTTATGTAAATAAATTGTTCAATTCCATTTGTTGCTGCCGCTTCGAGGCAATTTTCTGTTCCTTTTACATTTACTTCCCACAAGTCTTTTGCTTTTTCGTCAAGTTGTGCGGCAAGGTGTATAATTATCTTGCAACCTTTGAATTTTTTTCTAAGTTTTTCAATGTCAAGTATGTTGCATTCTTGTTTTGTGCATTTGATTATTTTGTGGTTTTTTCTTTCTAGGTTTTTTGTAAGTTCTTTGCCAATCATTCCTTCGCTGCCGGTTATTGCTATTTTCATTTCAAGCACCTTTTAAGTATTATTAGAGTGTCTTTTCCAAGTTTTTTTATTTCTGTTATTTCCATTTCCGAGTTTTTGAGTTTGAATATTTTTAATCCTGTTTTGATTTTTTTGTTTGATATTATTGCGTAGAATTTATCTATTAATTTTGTTTTAAGAAATTCGAGTGCTGTTTTTTTTCCCCCTTCTATGATTATTGAAGTTATTCCTTTTTCATATAATTTTTTTTGTAGCCATTCAAGGTTTATTTTTCCTTTTTTTTCTTTTGCAATGAGTATTTCAACGTTTCTTTTTTCTAGTTTTTTTATTTTTTCTTTGTTTGCTTTTTTTGTGCAAACTATTATTGTTTTTCCTTTTTGTTTGAATATTTTTGAATTTGGCGGGGATCTTGCTTTCGGGTCAAGTATTATTCTGGCAGGGTTGTATTTTTGGTTTTTTTTGTATATAAGCCTTGGATTGTCTTTTATTATAGTGTTTACTCCTACTAGGATTGCGTCGTATTTTTTTCTGAGTTTTTGCGAGTATTCCATTGCTTTTTTTCCTGAAATTTTTTTTCTTTTTCCGTTGCCCCAAGTTATATAGCCATTTTTTGTCATTGCCATTTTAAGTGCTATGAATGGTTTTTTTGTTTTCATGTTTTTAATGAATATTTCGTTTTGCTCTGTTGCTTTGTCTGCGCATAGTCCGAATTCTATTGGTATTCCTTTTTTTTGTAGTTCTTTTCCGCCTGATTTGGATTTTTTGTTTGGGTCTTTTATTGCTGCATACACTTTTTTTATTCCTGCTTTGATTATGAGTTTTGTGCATGGTGGTTGTTTGCCGTAATGGTTGCATGGTTCAAGTGTTACGTATAGTTCTGCTCCTTTTGCTTTTTTTCCCGCGTTTTCTATTGCGTTTGCTTCTGCGTGTTTTTCTCCGTATTTTTTGTGCCAACCTTTTCCAACTATTTTTCCGTCTTTTACTATGATTGCTCCTACTATCGGATTTGGTGGTACTAATCCTGTTCCTTTTTCTGCTATTTTAAGTGCTTCTTTCATGAATTTTTCTTTTTGGTTCACTTTTGTGTCTCCTGTTTTATAAGAATGGGTTTGGGTAAAGAATTGATGTTATTGTTCCTATGAAAATGAATGGTCCGAATCTTGGAAGGTTTCTATATACTGGTATTTCTTTGATTCCTTTTTCTTTGAGTTTTTCTATTTCATCTTTTTGCATTAGTGGTTTTATGTTTTTTATTTTTTCTTTTGTTTTTTTATCTATGTATTCGATTGCTATTATTTCGTCTTCTTCAGCTTGTTCTATTTTTATTTTTGTCAGAAAGAATTCTTTTTTAATTCCTTTTTCGAATGCCAGGTAGAGAGTTCCGCATATCATTGGAATTGTTATTATAAAAATTAGTGTTTGGCTGATTATTTTTGTTTTTATTAAAATTATGAAATATAGTGCGAGTATTGCTGTTAATATGATTGCTTTTTTTATTCCGTCTTTGTTTAATTTGTAGTCTATGCCTTTTTTGGCGTATTTTATAATGTAGTATAATGATATGATTGTAAGGCCTATTAGTGATGAGAAAAGTATTGTTGGTATTATAAACGGGGTTCCATTGTAAAATGGCATTGTCAATGCTATGCCAGTGTATATTTTTACGTCTCCTCCTCCTAATTTTCCTGTGATGTAGCTTAGCCACCCAATTGCATATACTATTATTCCTATTGCCAATCCTGTGTATTGTTGTTCGTATATGTTTAGGATTATTCCTATTATGATTAGGGGGTATGTTATCCAATTGTATATGTATCCTGTTTTGTAGTCTGTGTATGAGCCTATTGCGGTTGCAGTTATGATTGCTATTTGTCTTATTGTGAATATGATTTCTTCCAATTTTTCACCTTATTTTGAATTTTTTCTTTTTTTTGAATGTGTTGTAAAGTTTTTTTTGCAGTGCTTCGGCATCGCCTTTTTCAATTTTTTCAGTGTCTATGTTGCTTAGTTGTTTGAACATTTTTTTCATTTTTTTGAAGTTTTTTAGTAGTTCTCTTACTTCTTCTTGTGTTGTTCCGCTTCCTTTTGCAATTCTTGCTATTCTGCTTTTGTTAATTAGTTCTGGGTGTTCTTTTTCGTATTTTGTCATTGAGTCTATCATATAACCGTATTTGTCTAGTTTTTGTTCTCCTAGTTCCATTAGTTCTTTTGGCATTTTTTGGCTTAGCCCTAACATTTCCATTATTTTGTTTATTGGCCCCATTTTTCTTGCTGTTTTGAGTTGTTTGTAGAAATTGGCCAGGTTGAAGTCTTTTAGTATTAATTCTTGTTCTTCTATTCCTTGGTCTTCTTGTATTTCTTTTGCTTTTTCAAGTAGTGCTTGCAGGTCGCCATAGCCCATTATTCTGCTCAAGTATCTTGTTGAATCGAATTCTTGGAAGTCATCTATTTTTTCTCCTGTGCCTATGAAATAAACGTTGGCTCCTGTTGCTTTGCATGCTGCGAGTGCTCCTCCTCCTTTTGCAGAGCCGTCTGTTTTTGTCAGTATTACGCCGTTTATTCCGATTGCTTCATGGAATGCATTTGCTTGTTTTTTGGCTATTTGTCCTACATCGGCGCTTATTACAAGCCATTTTTGTTCTGGTTTGAATGCTTCGTTTATTTCTTTTATTTCTTTTATTAGTTCCTGGTCTAGTGCGCTTCTGCCTGCCGAGTCGCATATTATTATGTCGCAATTTTTTAGTTTTTCAATTCCTGTTTTTGCTATTTTTGCGGCGCTTTTTTCTTTTTCATCGCCATAAAACTCCGCTTTTGCTTTTTCCGCGATTGTTCTTAATTGTTCTATTGCCGCAGGTCTGAAAACATCGGCTCCTATCAACCCTACTTTATTTCCTCTTTTTGAGTACCATTTTGCCAATTTTCCTGCTGTCGTGGTTTTTCCTTGCCCGAATAAACCTAACAAGAGTATTCTTTTTGGTTGTTGTGGCGGTTTTGTCGTGCCTCCTAGCATTTCTGTAAGTTTGTCGTGTGTTGTTTTGATTACGTGTTCTTTTCTGCTTATTCCTTCTGGTAGGTCTTTGAATGCTTCTTCTTCTATTTCTTTGCTTAGTTTTAGTACTAATGTTATTTCTACGTCTGCCGAGATTAATGCTCTTTGTAGTTCCTTGATTGCTTCTTTTACTGTTTCTCTGTCCAGAGTGCTTGAATTTCTTATTTTTTCGACTGCTTTTCTGAGGCTTTCGCCTAAACCCATTTTTTATCACTCTTTGCTTTTAAAATTAAATGTGTAATGTATTTTTAATAAGCAAATTGCATTGTTTTCGGCATTTTTAGGGGTTAGTGCAGATAATTCTTTTGGTTTACTTTGCTTTTTTGATGTTTTTCGAAATTTTGTTGGTGGCTGTTTTGTTTTGTAAAATCAGTTTTTAATTTTTAATTGTTTTTTTTGTCAAGTTGTTTTTTTTGTTTTTGTGTGCTGTTTTTTTTGATATTGCTAGCCAAGTTTTTTTTGTCATTATTTTTTGTTTTTTTTAATTGGATTTTGTTTTTTTTGTTGTTTGTTTTTGGCGAGCCTTTTTTTGTATGCCAATTTTTTTTATGCTATTTTTATTATTTTTTTTTTGAAATTTAACTTTATTTTGTGTCTTTTTTTTTTGTTTTGTAGTTTTAGTGATTTTTTGTTATTCGTTTTTGTTTGGTTAATTTTATTTTTTTGTTTTTGTGTGTCAGGTTTTAGTTTTTTCCTTTTTTTTCAAGTTTGGCTAGCAAAAAATTTTTGTGTTTTAAGATACTGATAGTTGGGTTTTTTTATTTTGTTTTTGTAAAGCCCGGCACTTTTAGTGCCGAGAATATTTAGTATGCATTAAATTATTTTTTTGTTTATGCTTCAATTATTGCTATTTTTTTTGTGTTGTTTTCGTTTGTAATTTCTTCTTTTTTCTTTGCCCTGAAGTTTGCGTATGGCCTGTATTTTGTTTTTGTCCATGCTTCAGGTTGTTTTTTCCTGAGTTTGAATTCTTGTTTTAGAAGTTTTGTTCTTAGTTCTTCGCTTGGTTCAATTCCTATTAGTTCGCTTAAGCTTGCCATTTCCAACCCTCCTTTTTTTTGTATTTGCATTAAAATTGATTTAATACATAAATATTATTTTTTAGTTTTGGTTTTCTTCGTCAGAGTTATTTTCAAGGCTTTGATTTTCTTCGTTTTTTGATTCTTGGTTTTGTTCTTGTGTCGCAGTTCCAAGTTTTTCTATTACTTCTGCAAAGCTTACTTTGCCTCTTACTGCTTTGATTTTTACTTTTACTCTTTCTCCTTTTTGGGTGTTAGGAACAATTATAACATAGCCTTGTACTTTTGCTATGCCGTCTCCTTTTTCTCCTATTCCTTCTATTGTTACTTCTTGTTCTTCTCCTTCTTTCACTGGTATTGGTCCAAACCTGTTTCTTCTGTTATTTCTCTCCATCTTTATTTTCCTCCTTATTTATGATTAAATCATGAAATTCAACCCAGCCGTCTAATCAAATGCTTAAATCCATTTGAAAAAGTAGCTATAGTTGAATCCAACCCTTTATAATATCCTGTTGAGGTAATATTTAAACGCATCGATTTTCAAAGTCTAACAAAAAAAACGATTCAAACATTAAAACCTAATTATTCCTTTTTTTTACCGTTTTAAACGTTAAAATGTTTTATTTTTCAATTTATTGGCTTTTTATAACTTATTTTGTTAAAAAAACTTTTTATTAGTTTTTTTTTACTTTCTTTTTTTATTTTTTGTTTGGTTTTTGGATTTTTTTTGTTGTTTTAACCTGCTTATTATTTGGATAATTTTTTATTTTAATTGAAAAATGTTTTTTCTTTTGTATTGATTTAAGCCAAGTTTTGTTTCAGTTTTTTTTGTTTTTTTTATGTTTCAAATTTTTTCAATTTTTCCTTTTTTTCCAGTTGATATTTGTAATTGCCCTTTGTATTCGTTGCACCATCCGTCTTTTATTATAATTTTATCACCTTCATTTACTGTGTCGCATTGTTCGTTCCATAAACTTAAGGATATTTCCCCTGTATCGTCTTTTGCTGCGCAGTTGCATACTGTTCCTGCCCCTCTTTCATTTAACCATTTTCTTGGTTCTCCTTTGGAAACAATTTCTAATGTTATTTCTGGCACTGCTGATTTTGGTTTAAGTTCCGATACTTTCATGTTGAATCCCGCTAATGATTGAACACCAATAAATGTTTATAAAATTATACTTTTAAGTGTTTTTTTTAGTTGCATGTTGCATTTTTGTTTTTAACAGTTTTTAATTTTTTTGCTTTTAGTTTTTTTATATTTTATATTATTCTGTCTATTATGAATTCTGGTTTGAATTCTATTAAATCGTCATAGTTTTGTCCGGTTCCTATGAAAACTATTGGTTTTTTGAGTGTGTAAAGTAGTGAAATTGCTGTTCCACCTTTTGCGTCTGCGTCTATTTTTGTAAGTATGAATCCATCTATACCTATTGCTTTGTTGAATTCGCTTGCTTGTTCTAGTAATGCCTGTCCTGTATATGCTTCTCCTACGTAAAGTTTTATGTCTGGTTTTATTACTCTGTCTATTTTTTTTAGTTCTTCAATTAGGTTTTTGTTTGTTTCTTGTCTTCCTGCAGTGTCTATAAGTACTACATCTATGTTTTTTGCTTCGGCTGCTTTTACTGCGTCGAATGCTACTGCTGCTGGGTCTGAACCATAGTTTTGTTTTACTATTTTTACCCCAAGTTTGTTTGCGTGTGTTTCTAGTTGTTCTATTGATGCGGCCCTGAAAGTGTCACCCGCAGCCATTATAACGCTTTTGTTTGTTTTCAGGAAGTAGTTTGCTATTTTTGCTATTGTTGTTGTTTTTCCTGCACCATTTGGGCCAACGAATAATATTTTTAATGGTTTTTTTTCAATTTGTGATATGTTTATTTTTTCTGTTTCCATTACTTTTGAAAGCGCTTTTCTTATTTCATTGTTAAGGTAGCTGGTTAGGTCTTCTTTTGCGGAAATTTCTTTTCCGATTAATTGGTTTTTGAGTTGTTTTACTATTGCTGTTGCTGTTTCTTGTTCTACATCTGCTTCTAAGAGGCTTAGTTCTAGTTCGTCAAAAAAGTTTTGTGTGTCTTTTTCGTTTATTTTTATTTTGCCAGTTACTGCGCTTGTGACTTTCTGCAGTATTCCTGTTTTTGCTTTGAGTTCTCTTTTATCTTCAATTATTTGTGTTGTTTTTTTTTCAGTTGGCTGTTTTTGCGTGAAAATTCCTTTTATGATTTCTGTGAATGTTTTTTTTTCTATTGGTTGTGTTTTTGATTCTTGTTTTGTTTCATGTTTTTGTTCTATGTTTGTTTGTGTTTTTTCTTTTAAGTTTTCAAATTTTTCTGGTTCTTTCAACGTTTTTTGAATTTGTTGTGTTGTTTCTTTTTTTTCAGTTTGTTTTTGTTCTGTTTCTTGTGTTTCTTTTTCGTTTTTTTCTATTTTAATTGTTTGTTCTGGTTCTTTTTGTTCTTTTTCAGGTTCAATTTGTTTTTTTTGTTCTGTTGTTTCTTCTTTTTTTGTTTGTAGTACTTCTTTGAGTTTGTCTGTAAAATTTGTTATTTTTTTCTTTAGGAAGTCGAACATTAGATGATTTATTTGTAGTTAGTATTTTATTGGTTTATTTTTTGTTGTTGGAGTGCTTTTCTTCCTGCGTTTAGTATGTTTTCTAATTTGTTTACTCTTTCGATTGTTCTTATTTGCTCGTTTCCATTTTTTTCTATTGCATTTTCTACTTCTATTATTCTTGTTTCAAGTGTTTTTATTAGCTCTGGTATTTTTTTTTCTTTGAATACGTTTCCTACCATTGGTAACATCGCTTTTTCTGTTTCGTCAATTGTTGCGTTGACTAATATTCCCGCGCCTATCGTGATTAGCATTTTTGTTCCTTTTTTTGCTTTTGATATTTCTTTGAGGGTTTCTTTGGCGTTGATTAGTTCATTTTTCATGTTTTGATATGTAGCAATTGTGGCGTTTATTTGCCGAAGTTTTTCTTGTTCTTGTGCCAGAAGTTGTAGTATTTGGTTTCCTGTTAATCTTATTGTTTTTTCTTCCGTCATGTTTTTTTTCACTTGGCCTCTTCTATTGAAGTTATTTTGATTTTGTGTCGGTTTATTTTGTGTCTTGAGCCTATATTTGCCATTGCTTTTTCTTTTGCCAGTTTTTCATTTTTTGATTTGACTTTTGTTTTTAATTTTGTAATTTTTTCTTTTGTTTTTATTTCGCAATTTACTAAGTATGTTTTTTCTTCCATTTAATCTCCTCTTAAGCCTTCATCAATTTTGAGCATTTCTATTCCCGACGTGTTTTCTCCTGCTATTGCCCCTTTGCTGTTTGCTATTACGCTGTTTCCTACAAACAAGTCGCCAAAATTGGCTGTAGTTGGTTTTCCTTGTGTTCCGAATATTTTTTGAAGTTCTTTGAATTCTTTTGGCTTAATATTTGGATTGCAGATAAAACCTTTATTTGTTACTGTTGTGGCTGCTCCAACTAGTTCTGATCCTGCAATTGTTCGTGTTTTGAATTTTATTTTGAAGAATTTTGATATTTTTTCAATGTTTTTTTTTCCTAATAGTTGGCTTGCTATCCCTGCTTTTTGATTCATGCAGAGCAAGTTTCCTGTTGATGTGAATCCATTTGCGTCTATTTTTATTATTTCTATTCCCTTGTGTTCTAGTGCTTTTATTTCATTGTTTTCTGCGAGTGATGAAACAACAATTTTTTTTCCAATTCCTTTTGCCAGTATTCCTATCATGGAGGTTTCCCCTATGCTTGCTTTGATAACTTCCACTTCCAGGGTTTTTTCAATTGTTTTCTCTTCTTTTTCTGTAATTGAGAATGGCACTATTGCTATGTCGTCTGTTACTGTTGCAAAGACGCCTGTGTAAGGGCTGTTTTTTATGGTACCCTTTGCAAAGTTCATTCTGTTCACTTGTTTGTTTTTCTTTTTATTTGTGAGGCTTCCGCGGCTTCTTCTTTTTTCTTTTTTTCTTCAAGTTTTATTTTATCTGTTTCTTCTTTTTCGTTTTTTTCTTTTTTTTGTTCTTCTTTTTTCTCTTCTTTTTTTTTCTTTTCTTCTTCTCTTTTTTTTAGGTATGTTTTTAGTTCTTTTCCGTTTTGCATGAATATTGTTATTTTGTCGTTTTCTTTGAATAGGATTGCATTGACTTTTCTTGGCAAGTTTTTCGAATTTTTATGCAGGTACTCATTGACTTCGTTTGCTATATTTATTGTTTTTGCTCTTGTGTGTTTTTTTGCAAATTTTTTTATAACACCTATTGCTTTTATTATTCTTTTTTTTGGGGGATATAGAAATGCTTTTGCTAGCGATATGTTGTAATTTGCTTGCTCTCCTTTCATTTTGATTCCCTCGTGTTGTAGAATCTTTTTGGTTTAAATTTTGCACTTTTGTTTTTGTGGCCGCTTTTTGGTTTTTTGGTGTTTTTTATTTTTCCTTGTTCTTTTAGTTTTTTCTTGAATTCTTGTCCAAAGTGTGTTTCTCTCCAGTGTTTTCTTGCTTTTTTGTTGTATATTCTTTTGCCTGCTTTTTGCATTATCCAGACTGGTGCGTTTGTAAGACCTGGCCCGGTTTTTTTTCTTTGTGAAATCAGAAATTCTTTTTCTTCTTGTGTTTTTCTTCCCATGTTATCACTTTCTTTTTATTTTGATTTCTTTTTCTGGTTTTAGGCGCATTAGGATTTCTTTTATTTGTGCTTCGTTGAGTTTTTTTCTTATGTATCCGTTTTGCACCATTTGCATTATTGTTTGAAATGTGCTGAAATAAAGCTCTTTGTTCACAAGCTTGACATTGTTGAGTCTTTCAATGCCTGCTTCATCCACTATTTTTTTTAGAATGGAATTGGCTTGTATTTCAGCTTCCAATTGTTTTTGTTGTGCCTCCTGTTGTTTTTGATAAGCTTCTTTTAGTTCCTCAAGCTTTTTTTGCTTCAGATCTTCTTCGTTCGTCATTTTTTTCCTCTTTGATTGTTTTGTTTTGTAATGTTGTCGTTTCTTGTTTTTTTGTCTTTAGTTCTTCTCTTCTTTTTGCTTTTTCTATTTTTGCTTCTTCTTGTTTTTTAATTTGTTCAGTAAAAATGTTGTTGGCTTCTTTTGCTTTTTGGAAGAGGTATTTTTCTCCTTTTGTGGTGATTGTTCTTCCTTTTTTGCCTTTTTTTATTAGTCCTTCCTTTTCAAGCAATTGTAAACCGAGCCTTATTGCTTTTCCTCCTGCTTTTACTTTTTTTTCCGGTTTGACGCCTTTGTTTCGTCTTCCGCCATAATATGTTCTGAGTGCTCCTGTTCCTGTTTGTCCGTCTTTATAAACTCTGTATAGTATACTTGCCATTCTTGTGTAAAACCAGTCTGGGTTGTATGGTGCTCTTTCCTTATGGGCTCCGGTTTTTATGTATTTTGTAAATTCTGGTTGTTTTATTTTTGTTTTGAGGTCTTTTGCTATTTCTGCCAACAGTATTGATGCTGGCACGTCGTAAATTCCCATTTGTTCACACCTTTTTTTCAGTTTTTGAGCCCCCTTTCGGGGAAAACTGAATTGCGTTTTATTTCGCGTAAGCGAAAAAACTTCCAATTAATTAAAATTAGAAGTTATTAATGTTTCTCAAAAAACATTTAAAAAGCTTGTTTTAGAGGCTTTGTCTTTTCCATTTTCTAATTATTTTTTTTGTGTCATTTTTTTCTTTGTCTCGTTTTTTTTGGCATTTTTTTGTCGACCGATTTTTGTGTTTTTTTTGTTTTTAAGAAAATTCAAATTGCTTTTTTTTCTTTTTGTTTTTGCAAGCCATTTTTTTTGGCAACTTTATTTTTTTTGTTTGATTTCATTTTTTTGGGTATTTATTTTTTGTTTTGTCTTTGTGTGCCTTAATTTTTTTTCTCATTTATTTTTTTTCAATTTGTTTTTTTTGTTGTTTTTTTAATTGGGTTTTGTTTTTTTGCAAGTAGTTTTTTTTGATCTATTTTATTTTTTTTATTTTTTTGTTAGGCATTTTTTTGATATTTTTTGTTTGGTATTTTTTTTGTTTGAAGTTTTGTTTTTTTTTTGGTTTGTTGGTTTCATTTTTTTTGTTTTTTTTTATTTTATACAATCTGTTTTTTTGGGTTTTTTTCCTGTTTTTCTTGTGAAGCCGCATTCTAGGCATTTTATTATTTTCATGTTGTTTTGTTTTTGTATTTGCGAGTTTTTTTCTTCTTTTAGGAATGCGTTGCATTTTTTGCAGAATTTTGTTTTTAGTTCGTCTGGAATTCTTGTCCTGCTTTTTTTTACTATTTCTCTTGCTATTTCTATGTATCTTTTGCTTCTTTCTGGGTGTTTTTCAAATTCTTTTTCAGCCAGTTCAAAAAGTCTGTAAATTCTTTCAAGTCCGAGAATTTGTATTTTTTTAGGTTTCATTTTTTTCATCTTTTACTTTTTAGTTGAAGTTTATTGCACCCGCCGGGATTTGAACCCGGGCCGAGAGCTTGGAAGGCTCTAAGGCTACCGCTACCCCACAGGTGCTTTTTTTTGTTTTATAAATTAAAATGAATTGGAAATGGTTAAAAGTCTTAACATGGCTTTTTATTTGATTTTTTTTGTGGTTTTCTTTTTTAATAAGGGGGTTTAATTAATCTTTTTCATTTTAATTTTTGGTGATGAAGGGTTTTTGGATTGTATTTGACGGCATTGATGGTTCTGGAAAGGGGACTTTGGCTCGTGAGATAAAGGTTTGGTTTACTGAAATGGGGGTTTCTAGGTCAAAAATTATCGTAACTGCCGAGCCTACTAATGGTTTTTTTGGCAAGAAGGTTAGGGAATTGCTTAAGTCAAATGTTGATCCAATTGTTAATGCAAATCAGTTTCTTGAATTGTATGTATATGACCGGAGAGAGCATGTTGAAAAGGAAATAATTCCTGCTTTGAGTGAGGGCAAAATAATTTTGTCTGATAGGTTCAAGTATAGTACTTTTGTTTATCAGGCTTTGCAAGGCATTTCTTTGAAAAAAATTTTTGATTTGCATGCTGGTTTACCTTCTCCTGATTTGGTTTTTATTTTGGATTTGCCTGTTGCTGATGCTTTGAAGAGGATAGGCAGGCGTAATCATGTTGATGTTTTTGAGAGGGAAGATTTTTTGGAAAAGGTGAGGCGTGGTTTTTTGGATTTGAAGTCTGTTTTTCCTTTTGAAAAAATTTTTTTTATTGATGCGTCAAAGGATATTGGAAGTGTTAAGGCGCAAGTTGTGAGAATAATTAAATCTGAGTTTGATTTGAAAGGTGCGACCGCCGGGAATTGAACCCGGGCCCCGACCTTGGCAAGGTCGAATCATAACCACTAGACTACGGTCGCTTGCAAAGATCTTTTTTGGCAAATTCTTTTAAACCCAACAATTTTTGGTTTTTTTTATTGTCTTGATTTTGCAATTAATAGTGCTGTAATTATTATTGTTGTAATTGTTATAATTATTGTAGCTGTTATTTTTGCTATAAGCGTTGTTTGTTCTTCTTGGTTTGTTTCTTCTTTTTGTTTTGGAATTGTTATTTTGTATGTTTTTTCTTCTTTTAAGTATATTTTGATTTCTATTGTGTCTGTATTGGTGTTGTCAAAAGTTTCTTCAATTTTGTAATATGATTGGTTTGGCAGTTCGTATTCTTTTTCTATTGTTTCGTTTTCTTTTAGGAATTTTATTTTTATTTTTTGGGTTTGGTTTGGGTTTTCCAGTGTTATAGTGATTTTTATTTTATTTTCTTTTATTTCTGGGTTTATGTCTATTATTGATATTTCCTTTTTTGTTTCGTCTTTTTTTCCTGTTACGGTTATTGTTTTTTCTATGTTTCCGTCTATTGTGGCTATTATCGTTTTGTAAGTGTAGTCTGTTTCTTCGGTGTTTTCGTTTGGTGCTGTTGTTTTCCAACTTATTTTTTTGGTTTCTCCAGCTTTTAAGTGTATTAGTTTTTGTGTGTTTGTTGTTTTGAAATCAGGGTGTATTATTAGTTTTATTGGAAATATTCCGTCATTGTTTGAGATGTTTTGTATTGTTGCTTTGATTTCGAATTGTTCGTTTGGGGATACTTTTTCTGGGGTTTCATCTGTTATTTTTGTCATTCTTGAGAATCTTTCTATTGAGTTTATTGTTACTTCTGGTTCTGATGTTGTTGCATAGGCTTCTATTTGGTATTTGCTGTTTGTTATTATTATCATGTCTGGGTTTTTATTCGCATCTTTCGATTTTGAGTATTCTATGTGTGCCGCATCTACGTATCCTGTTTCTGCAAAAGTTGTATCTATTGGAATCCAGCCGGTTTCAGGGTTGTAAAATTCTGCCCAACCGTGGTTTGCGAATCTTTGGCCGTCAAAGCTTATTCCTGCGACATATTTTGCAGGTATTCCTTTTATTCTGCCGAATGCTATTGTTAGGTTTGCGAATTCGTCGCATACTCCTGCTTTGTTGTTGTAGGTTTGTTTTGCGCTGTATGTTTCGTTGTAATAATTTTCAAAGTCGTATTTTATGTTTGAGTTAATCCATTCCGATATTTGTATTGCATTTTCTATCCATGAGTCTGAAGTAAATTCAAGTGTTGCTTTGCTTTGCAGTGTTGGATCGTTTGATTCAACATATTCGCTTGGCTTTTTGTATTCTTCGTATTTGTTTATTGTTTTTGTCAGGTTGTAATCTTTTCCTATTTTTATGTCAGTTGTTTTTTTCACTCTTACAGTGTTTTTTATTTTGAATTCAGGTGTTTTTGCGTATTTTAATAAGTTGCTTATTTTGAATGTTAGGTATTGGAGTTCTTTTTCATTTGTTTTTGTTGGCAGTATTTTGTCATTTCCTATTTCTAAGTAGCTTTCTTCTTCTATTATTTTTTGTGTTTCGTTATTTTGTGGTTGTAGTATTTTTATTTCTAGGGTGTCTCCGTTTGTTATTTTTCCGTAGAAGTTTCCTTTTGTTTCTGTATGAATTGTAAAGTCTGCAGATTTTATAGTGTTTGGAATTATTTCGTTTGATTGTGTTATTGTTGCTATGTTTATTAGCATGATTAGTGCAATTATGTTTTTTTTCATTTTACTGATTATTATTTTGCTTATTATTATTGTTTTTGAATTTTTTTTTAAGTTGTTTTTAAGTTTTTATGGTTTTTGTTATTTTTGGATTTTTTTTGTATTGTCAGTGTTTTTTGCAGCCGATTTTTTAGGTTAAATTTTTTTTGTTTTTTTTGTAGCAGTTTTGTTTTTTTTATTGGGCCGGGCAGGAGTCGAACCTGCGACCTCATCGGTGTAAACGATGTGTCATAACCGCTAGACCACCGGCCCTTTATTTTTTTTGTTGTTTTTTATAAAGTTATGTGACTTATTCCAGCAAAAACTTTATATTGCGTGTTTTATTTGTGTTTTTTTTTAGCAAAGGTTTTTTTGATAATTTTGGGGTCTTTGGCAAGATTTATATATTAAATTAATGTATTAAAATAGGTTTAGATGAGGAAGCTTATTTATTTTAGGATTGCTGGTAGGGATGTTCATACTCCAAAGCTTGTGGGTGCTTTTGTTGTTGTATGGGCGTTGTTGATGTTTATTCATTCAACTGCAGTAATGTTTGATTCTTGGGATAATTTAAAGGCTTATAAAGAGTGTGCGCAGAATATTGATTATTCGACTTATGATGGGAAGGCGGAGTTTGCTGTTTGTGCTAAAAATTTGTATGATTCTACAGGCGTTGTTGTGAGGCCTTCTTCGAGGGAGCTTACTATTAGGCAATTTTGGCAGGGTCTTTTGGTGCCTATTGCCAATGTTTTCTTTTGGCTTGCAGTTTTGTTTGTTGGTTGGATGTTTTATAAGTCTGATAGGGTTATAATTCCTATAGAGGAAAATATAAGGGATTTGAAGGAGTCTAAGCAAGTCGTTGAAGTAGCCAGGCCTTTTGCAAAGAGGAAGAAGTGAAATTTATTTTTTTGGAATTTTATTGTTGTTGCTTTTTTTTATTTTGAAATTGGAGGTTGTTTGTATTTAGGTTTTTGTTTTATAGTGTTATTGTTTTTACATTGTTGTTATTTTCTATTTTTCCTTTTTTGGCTCCGATTATGTATTTTATTCCGGATTTTTCTGCGGCTTCTATTAGTCTTTTTGTTATTACTCCGTCGAATATTATTGCGTTGGCTTCTTTGATTTCTGGTAGCTCTTTTATTAAGTCTTTTACTTTTGCTTCTTTGATTATTTCGTTTTTTTTGCCGAGTATTTTTGCAGTCATTGTTCCTTTAAGTTGTTCAAAAAACGGTTTGAATATTGCTTCTTCGTCTTGTGACAGTTTTTGTGGTGTTGTTTTTGGTTCCGTGTTGTCAATGTTGAATGGTACTCTTTCTATTTTTTGCACCCAATTTGTTTGTGGTTTTTGGTTTCTGCTTATTGATGGTGCATATCTTGTCGTGCTTCTTGTGTTTATGCGTCTTCCTCTTTTATTTCTTATATTTAGGTTGTATTCTTGGTTTTTTTTGTAGTAACTTTCTGTTTCTCTGTACATATTTTTTCTTGGGTGTCTTCTGTTATATTGGTTTTCTGTTATTCTTTCTTTGAATATGTGTCCTTGATATTCTTTTTGTTGGGTGTTTGTGTCTTCTATTTCTGTTGCTGGTTTTTTCTTTTTTAGTGAAAGCAGTATTTCTTTTCTTGTGAGTTCTTCTACTTCTTTTCCGGTTGGTGCTTGTGCTATAAAATCCACTTTTGCTATTTGCATAAGTTTTCTTGCGTTGAGTATTCCTCCTCTGTCGCCGTCAACGAATGCTGTTACTGTTTTTGTTTTGGTTAGTTGTGCAAGGCTTGGAGATATGTTTGAGCCATTCATTCCTATTACATTTTTTATTTGGTTTTTGAGCATGTTGAGTACGTCTGCTCTTCCTTCAACTATTATTATTTCTTCGCTTGTTTCAACATCTGGACCTGCTGGTAGTTTGTCGGGGCCGTATTCTATTATGTCAGCCGCTCTTGCGTTTTCTCTTATTTCGTCTGAAAGTGTTTGTGTTTCTGGTGATGATTTTTCCATTAGCATTTTTAGTATTTCTTTTGCCCTGTCTTTTATTTCTTGTCTTTTTTCTGTTCTTGTGTCTTCTATGTCGATTAATTTGAATTTTGCTTCGCATGGGCCTACTTTGTCTACTGTTTCTATTCCTGCTGCTAAAAGGCTTGTTTCGGCCATGTCAAGCGAGGAAGGTATTAGGACTTCGCCTTTTGTTTTTCCCATTGATGTTGTGTGATTGATTTCTATTCTTCCAAGTTTTCCGTTTTTTTGCAGTTCTTTGAGGTCCATTTCGTCTCCAAGCAGTCCTTCGCTTTGTCCGAATATTGCGCCTATTATGTCTGGTTTATCAACTATTCCGTCGACTTCAAAACTCATTTTGATTGCGTATTTTACAGCATTTATGTATGTTTTTGCCATTTTTTCCATCTCCTTTTTTTTTGGTTTTTAGAATCAGGATTTGCTTTTTTTTGTAAGTGTTTCTTTTGCTTCCTTTTCCGAGATGTTTTTTAGCAGTATTGTTTTTTTTCTGCTTTTTTCTCCTGAAAGGATTTGTGCTTCGTTTTTGAATATTTTTTGAAATTCTAATAAAAGTTCTTTATTAGCTTCTCCTTTTTGAGCTTTTGATTTTATTTTGACTCTTAGTCTTCCTGTCCATGGATTGAAACCCATAATTCTGAATTTGTCTGAATTAGGGATTGTTTCCAATTCTATTTTTGCGATTTTTTGTGTCACGCAATAACCAATTTTTTTTGTTTCAAAAGCTTAAATCCTGATTCTCTAAGCATAATGCCCTTTTGGGCTTGTATTTATTTTTGCTTGGAAAAAGTATATTAATGTGACGTTGTGCCTTTTTCTGTTTAATTTTTCGTCAAACCTTGTAGGCTCTGTTTTTTTGTTTTTGTTTTGGTTTTTTTGTCGGGCTTCAAATTTTAAATGAAAGTGTTGTTAGTTTTTTTATGGCTCGTTATAATAAAGGGGCAAGTGCTGAGCGTGAACTTATGGAGCTTTTTGCTGAACGCGGTTTTGCTGTTGTTCGCAGTGCTGGTTCTGGCAAGAATCATTTGCCTAGCCCTGACCTTATTGTGCTTGGTAATGGCAGGAATATTTCAATAGAATGTAAGGCTTGGAGAGCTCCTTATTTAGCTATTAGTTCCATTCAAATGAATGACCTCATAAAGTGGGAGAGGATTGCTGGCAGTGAAACTTATATTGCTTGGAAGTATCCTAATAAAGGCTGGTTTTTTCTTAAGGCTTCTGATTTTGCCAAGGGAAAGTATTATACTATTTCGTTTGAAAAGGCGAGAAAGTTTGGTGTTTCTATTGATGTTCTTTGTGGTTTGCAAAGCACTTTGCGTTGATTATTTTTTTTGCTTTTATTTTTAAATTGCTCGAATGATTTATTAGTAATATGTTGGAAATTGAAATGATTATAAGTGAAATCGACCGGTTGATTTCTAAGGAAAAAAGTTTGAGGAAAAAAATTTTGCTTGAGAACGCTTTAAAGAATTTGAAGGATTATGAGAAAGCTTGAATTTTTTTATTTTTTTTAAATTTGTTTTGGCGAGCCTTTTTTTGTCATTATTTTTTTGTTTTTTGTGAGCCATTTTTTTGCGGTTTTTTTGGTTTTTTTGTTGGACGATTTTTTTTGTCAATTATTTTGTTGTGGCTTGTTTTTTTGCAAGCCAATTTTGTTTTTTTGATGTTGCTTGTCAAGTTTTTTTGTTATTTTTTTTTGTTTTTTTGCAAGTCATTTTTTTTCTTATTTTTTTTTGGTTGGTTTTTTTTGTTGTTTGTTTTTGTGAGCCGTTTTTTTGTTTTTTTTGAATTTTTGTTTGTCTGTTTTTTTTTAGCCAAGTTTTTTTTGTCAATTTTTAATTTTAAAATTCAATCGTTTATGGTCTTTTTCTTGTAGAGCCGTTTTTTTTAGTGAAGCGTGTTTTCATTTTTAGTTTTCAATTAATTTTTTTGTTTGTTTTTTTTGAACTTGTTTTTGGCTTTTTCATATTATTGTTGCCACAAAAAGCATTGTTATTGTGATTAGCGCCATTGTTATCATTACTATTATGTTGTCGATTGTTAGTGCTTGTCCGAAACTTGTGATGAAAATGTAGAATGTTCCAACTCCGAAAAATAGTCCTAATAGCCAGAGTGCGTTGCTTATTAGTTTGTTTCTTGACCCTATTCCTTTTATTCTCATTTCATCCATGTCTATTTGTACTTGTCTAAGGTTTTCTCCCATTTCGTTTAGTTTTATTTTTAGTTTGTCGTTCATTTCGGTTATTTTTCTGACATTTTCTTCAATTTTTTCTTGGAATGTTTTGTTGTATCCTGAAATGTCTTTTTCATATTCTTTTAGGTCGCTTATTACTGCTTTTGTCAGTTCTTGTCTTGCTTCGTAGTTTGCTTGTATTGTTTCTTCTTCTATGAATTTTTTGAGCATTGGTTTTTCTTTTTCTAATTCATCGTGTACTATGTTTCTTATTTCTCTTTTAAGTAGTGAAAATGTATCTGCTTGCCCCAACAGAAGCAGTTTTTTTGCTTTTTCAGGTTCCACGCCGAGCTCGAGGAGTGTTTTTAATATTTTTTCTTCTGGTTCGCCGTCCCTGACCATTTTTTCTATTATTTCTATTATGCTGCTGTTTTGCTTCATAGTTTATTCAACTCTTATTATTTCTTCTATTTGTTGGTTAGTATTTGGGGTTATTACATTAAAATATATTTTGGTTTCTCCTCTGTGTGCTGCTAAAAAGTTATATGTTATTTTTTCACATTCTCCTGTTTTTACTTGGAGTGTTTTTGTTATCGGTTTTTCCAAGAAAAATATTTTGTCGTGGTTTTCTTCAATTGTTGTTTTTTGTGTTTCTGTATTGTCGTTGTTGCAGTATTCTAATATAAAGTTGAATCTTTGTCCGAATTTTACTGTGCTAGGGTATGTTGTTTTTATTGTAGGTTTTTGTGTTTCAAACAGAATGATTTTTTCTGCTTGGTTGTAGAATGTACTTGTTGCTATGATTTTTATTTCTGATGCTGAAATTGATTCTATGTTAAGTGTTTTTTTTTCTTCAGGCATAAGTTCTTTTATTGTCTCGTTTTTGAGTATTTTTTGGTTTTTGTTGTCTAAGTATGTGATGTTTATGTCGTTTATTTTTCTTTTTGTGAGGTTTTGTAGGAAATATTCTTTTTGTTTCGTGTTTTGATTGAATTTTTCCTGTATTTCAAATCCTTGGTTTGAAAATATTATGTAAAATATTATTATTCCAAATATTGCATAAATTGCAATAAATACTTGTATTGGTTCTTTGTATGTCTGTGATATCATGACTTATTCATGTTTTTCCTTTTTTTATTTTTAATGTGCCTCTTTGCATGTCTGTTATTAGTATTCTGGCCGCTTCGTTAAGGTTGTATTCTCCTCCTTTTTTGAGTAGTTTTCTTTTTTCAGCTATTTTTATGAGTAGTTCTTCGCCGTTGTCCGCTTTTATTCCATAGTGGTTTTCTATTTCTGTTTTGTTGTCTTTTAGCAGTGTTTCTGCTATTTCTATTCCTGTTGATTCTAAGTCTTTTATTGATTGTACGTTTTTTGCTGATATTATCGCCATTTTGGTTTCATTGTATTCTTCTATTGGTATTACTCCTGGAGTGTCTATCATCATTATTTTTGAGTCTATTTTTATGTTTTGCATTCCTTTTGTGAATCCTGCTGTTGGTGATACTGGTGCGCTTTTTTTTCCTTTTAGCATGTTTATTATGCTGCTTTTTCCTGTGTTTGGGTATCCTGTTATTGCTATTTTTGTTTTTTCGTTTTTAGCAAGTTTTTTTATTGTTTTTTTTAGAATTATTGTTCCTGTTCTTTTTTTTGCAGAAATAAATATTGCGTTTTCTTTTATTTTGTTTTTTATTTTTTGTGCTTTTTTTTTGGATATTAAGTCGGATTTGTTTATTACTATGAGAAGTTTTTTTTTTGATTTTTTTATTATTTCTTCAAGTTGCGTGTTTCTGCTTAATTCTGGGAATCTTGCGTCTATTACTTCAATGACAATGTCTGAATCTTTTATTACTTTTTTTATTGTTTCCCAGTTTTTCATTTTTTTTACCTCGTTGTTTCTTTTAATATTTTTGTGGCTATGCTGAATAAGTATGCTCCGCATATTGTCATGGTTCCTATTATTATGAAAATCCAGGATGGGTTAAGGTTTGAAAATAATTTGTTTGTGAAAAATATTTTTTTCATGTCGTTTAATGTTATGACTAGTGTAATTGTAATTATTATTGTTAGAATTCCTATTATTAGGTAAGTTGTTTTATTTTTTTTCATAATAGTTTTAGGTTTTTTGTGAATTTATTAACTTTTGTTTCTGGGCATGGTCCTATTCCTATTGCTGTTGGTTCTCCTGCTTCTATTTGTGTTTTTCCAGCGTCTTTTATCATTGTTGCTGGGACTTCTTTTTTTATATTTTCAAATAGTTCTGTTAGTTCTTTTTTTGTTTGTGTTTTGAGCACTATTTTTGCTTGCCCTGTTTTTTTCCATGTTGAAACCCATTCCGGTTTTTCTTTAAGTGTTTTTTCGTATGCTTCTAAGCTTGCGTGTGCGGCTTGTGCTGCTATTTTTCCTTTTCCCATTTTTAAGTCATTTCTTATTATTATTATTTGTTTGTATTCCATGTTTGAATTAGCGTGTAGGTTAATTTAATTTTAATCTTTTGTTTTTTAGGTTTGTGTATTTTAGATTAGTTGCCAGTATATTCTTTTGTTTTCCGCTCCTTTGTTTTTGAAGTTTGTTATTTTTATTTTTCCTATTTCTTTTGTGTTTTTGACGTGTGTTCCTCCGTCTGCTTGTATGTCAAAGTTTCCTATTGAAACTATTCTAAATATCGGAATGTTTTTTGGCAGAACGTCTTTTAGTTTGAATAGTTCTGGCCTTTGCATTGCTATTTCTTTTCTTTCAAAGGATATTTTGATTTCTATGTTGCTTGTTATTATTTGGTTTGCTTTGGTTTCTATTTTTTCAATTGTTTCTTTGTCGATTTTTTTTGCGTTGAAATCCATTCTGGATTCTTGTTCTTCTAGTTGGTTTCCTGTAATTAGTGCTTGTGTTTCTTGGTTTATTATTGCTGAAAGTATATGTGATGATGTGTGCATTTTCATTAGTTTGTATCGCCTGTCTCAGTCTAGTATGCATTTTGCTTTTCCTTCTGATATTCCTTCTTTATCCAATTCTAAAATAATGTCTTCTCCGTTGTTTTTTGCAGAAATTACTTTGTATTCGTTGCCTTTTTGGTCTATTATTTTTCCTGTATCGCTTGGTTGTCCTCCGCTTTGGGGGTAGAATATTGTTTTGTCCAAGTATGCAAATTTTTCTTCGGCTTTTGTTATAGTGGCTTCGCATTCTTTGGCGTATGAGTCAATTTGGTATATTCTTTGTGTCATTTTATTGCGCCTGTTGAATAATTAGATCTTCCGCTATTTCTTGTTTTGTTTGTTCGTCAAGTTCTTCAGAAATTCCTTTGTAGGTTATTATTTTTGTTATTCCTTGCTCTCCCCATAAATATGTTAGTGCTTCGCTTTTTTCAATTGTGAGCCATAATCCTCTGTCTTTTTCTACTTGTGCCGTGGCTGGATTTTTTATTGTGAATACTCTGCTGTGCTTTATTAGTGCTTTGTCTCCTTTTATTTTTATGAGTTGGAATATGTCTTCGTCATTGCCGTTTGCATTAATATGGTCAAAGCTTTCCCCTTCTGAAACTTTAAATTGGTTTTCTGTTGAAGTTTTTTTGAATGGTGGTTTCCATTGTGTTTGCATTGTTTTGACTTCAAAAATAGCTTTCATGAAAAATTGAATAACTTTTTACTTTAAATACGTTTCTGTTAAGCTTGTTTTGTATTTTTGTTTTTTTTAGGTTGTTGTTTGTGTTGTTTTTTTGTTTTTGCGTGTCAATTCTTTTATTTTTTTATGAAAATTTTGATTTTTTTTGTGGCTTGTTTTTTTTGTGAGTTTTGTTTTTGTTGTTTTTTTTTGTCAGATGTAGTTTTCTATGTCTTTTTGTTTTTGTGTTTGTCTTTCTTCGAATTCTCTTGCAGCTTTTTCTAAAGTGGTTTCGTGTCTTGATTCTTGTGATAGTCTTTTTCTAACCTTGAAGAATACTGGGTAGTTTACTGCTTCTCCTACTATTAGAGCTTCTCCTACTCTTAGTGTTGTTATCATGTCTAGGCTTCTTTTGTCAAGTCCTTCGCTTAATTTTCCTATGTTTTCTACATCGTATGGGTTTGTTACTCTTAATATTATGTGTGTGTTGCATTGGCTTAGAGCTGTTGTAGATAAGTGTGTTGGTCTTTGTGATATGAGGCATATTGATGCTCCGAATTTTCTGCCTTCCCTTGCTATTGTTTCAATGATTTTTTTGCTTATTGCATTTTCTCTGGAAACTTTTTCAGGTGCGAATTGGTGTGCTTCTTCAATTATTAGGTTGAATGGGCAAATTTTGCCAATTCGTCTGTTGCTGAATAGTTTTTGTGCGTAATAAGATACTATGATTTGTTTTTTTTTCAAGTCAATTATATCGCTTAAATCTATTATGGTTAATTTTCCTGGTGTTATGAGATCTGTAATTGATGGGCTGTCAACTTTTGAGAAAATGCCTATTTGTTCTAGAGAGTTTATCCATCCTGCGAGTGCTTGTTTAGTGTTTTCTTTCATTTCTTGGTCTGTGTAAATTTCTGCTTTTATTGAAGAAAAGTCAAAAGGCCCGGCTCCTTCTTTCATTTCTTTTTTTAATTTGTCAATAATGCGTGCAAGGTCTCGTTCTTGTGCTTGTGACATTCCTGGCAGAATTGATGATATAAATGTGGTTGTGAGTTTTGGTACTCCGATTTGTATTTCTGAGCCTTTTATGTATCTTGTCATTGGTGAGAAGTCCACGTATTTTTGGTCGGTGACTGGGTCTGCAAAGGAACGGTATTCTCCGTGGGCGTCCATGACTATTATTGCTATTCTGCCGTCTTCTTTTTTTCTTGAAAGCAATTCTTCTAAAAGGACTGAGGTAAAATAGCTTTTTCCAGCTCCTGACATTGCCAATATAGCCAAGTGTTTTTGTAAAGTCCTTGAAAGATTTAATTTTACTGGAACGTTATGGTGGTCTACTACGCCTAGGTTCAACCCTGTTTTTAAGTCGAATCCTAAAAAATTTTCAATGGTTTTTTGTGAGGCAATTCTGACTTTGATTCCAGGAGATGGCGGGAATGTTGCTCTTTTTATTCCGTTGTTTGAATAAACCCCGAGAGGTTTGGTGATTCCGATTAAATATTCCCATTCCGCTGCAGGAAATTGTTCAAACAATTTTTTTCCAGAGCTTTCAAATTCTTTGACTGATTCGAACCTTTCAAAATATCTGTTTGATTTCATTACATCGGTTACGAGGCATACCATTGTGCCTTCTGAGTAGTCAAGTTCTACAAACATTCCTTTGTGTAGAATCCCTGAATGTACTACAAAATCTAGGGAGCTTGGGGATGGTCCTTCAGGGCTTGATATGACTGTTCCTATTTCATTTTTATCGTTCATTGTTTTAACACCTTTACAATCGTTTTTTTAAAATAAATCTTCAAAAACGTTTCCTTCATAACCGCAATCTTCGCATTTATATTGCACTCCTTTTTCAAATGTTTTTTTTAATTTTTTTGAACCGCATTTTGGGCAAATCATTTTTTTTCACCATGTAATTAAAATGGCCTGTTGTCTCTTCTCATTTTTAATTTGACTGAATTTCCTAGTTTGTCCATTATTCTGTTGACCACTATGTCTATTTCAACAGGATTCAGTTTTGCATGCATGTCTGCATCAATCAATACTGAAGGGTATGCGTATTCGCGATGCAGTGAACTTAGAGCCATTGCAACTGAAGCTATTTCGTCAGCTTTTTCTTTTAGCCCGCCATGGCATATGAATTCTACGCGTAAAGGTCTGTCATAAAGGCTTGGTTTTAAGTACATGCCATAAATTGCTTTTGCCCATTTTGAATTAAAATCTTGGAGCACCGGGTGTTGTGCAATATTTTTTGTATAGGTGAATGCGCAGCTGCGTTCGCCGACAGAAAGCAGATAATCCAAAATGGCCGAATCAAACAAGCCGTTAAGTTCTTCAGGCTTGGCTAATTTTGATTTGGGTAGGAGTTCTTCCTGTAAAATTTGTCTGAATCTTGACCCTCGCGAATCTTCAACAGTCGCAATAATTGTGCAATTATTTTCTTCTGCGCAAGCATAAAAAGTTTCAAATTCGGAAATTATGTCCGAGTATCTGCCTGAAAGTGCTGATTCTTTTCTTGGCTTGTCTTGGTATTGTGGCACTATTGAACCGTCAATGAAAAGGTAATTGGGTTTGTATGTTTTAATTATGGATTTTGCTGTTCTGATTTCTTCTCTTAATCTCAATAGGCTGGTGCTTTGTTCTACTTCGTCGAATTCAAGTGAGTCTCCTGCCAAGTATGGTTCTGGAAAGTGAAAATAATCAGGGTAATAGTTGGTTGAAGAAACAACCCCGTTTTTGAAATTGAATACTACTCCTATTGCTCGCAAAAGAACCAAGTCAATTGAAGCAAGTTTTTTTGATATAAATCCAGAATCGACTCCCGCAATGCTTCCTTCGGGGACCCATTTTTCAACTTGGAAAGAAATAAAATTTTCAGGAATTCCTTCGCATTCAAAGCCGAGTTTGTTATTCTTTATGTGTGTCAGTTTTTCGGCAACGTATTTTTTTCTTGCTTCTTGTGAATGTATTGCGGAAACCGTTTTTTCAATTACAAAAGAAATTTCCATAAAATACAAGTTGGCAAACCATCTTTAAAATACTAATTAAGGTTGATTGCCATTGGAAATCATTATAAAAATTTGTAATCATTTAATCGAAGGATGATTTTTGGCGGTTTTAGAAGAAGTCGTCGAAGAAAAAGAAGGATAAAGGGTTTGTCTTCAAAATTAGCCGTTGCGGAAGCTGCTTTTAAAGAGTTAATTGAGAACTTATCGGTTCAAAACAAGTCGTTTTATGATTTGACAAAACCAGATAATGTTGTAAAGTTGGATGCTGTTCGAATTACTAGATTGCTTAATCGCAGGCTGTCTTATTTTAATGAATTGAAAATGTTTAGTGTTTTTAAAAAAATTTTTGATGTTGAAAGGTTGAAAATTAGAGTTGGAGGCTTTAATTATGAAATTCCAACGGTTTGTTTATCAGTAAAATCAAATTCAACCAAGTTTTTTGTTGTTTTTGACGTTTTTTTTAGAAAATTTTTGGTGTTTCAAGTTCCAAGTAAAGATGGGTCTAATTTTTCAATAGTTAATAGAATTCAAAAAGATTTATGTGTTGTTTCAAGAACTCCTGAATCAAATTCTGTTGAAGAGCGGTTAATTAAAAAAATTCAATCTAATATGGGAAAATTTGAAGAGTTTCCTATTAAATCTCTAGACATGTATTATGTTTTTAAGTTGCTTTGATATATTTTTTTTTCAAAATTAGTTGGTTAGAATTGTTTTTTTTGTTCTGATTGTTTTTTTAAATAAATCATTGTTTTTTATTCTAATGGTTTTGTTTGGTTCTCTTGAATCTTTGCTGTTGAATTTTAGTTATGTTGGGATTTTTTTAATAGTTTTTGCGGAAAGCGGGCTTTTTTTTGGTTTCTTTTTGCCCGGGGATTCTCTTTTGTTTACTGCTGGGCTTCTTGCAAGGCAGGGTTTTTTTGATTATTGGTTTTTGTTGTTGGGTGTTACTATTTCCGCTGTTCTTGGTGATCAGGTAGGTTATTGGAGTGGCAACAAGTTTGGGCGCAGGTTTTTTACTAAAAGTGGTGATTTTTTTAGGGATCCTGTGCATATTAGGGAGGCTGAGGATTTTTATGCTAAACATGGCAAGATTGCTATTGTTTTGGCTAGGTTTGTTCCTGTTGTCAGGACTTTTGCTCCTATTGTTGCAGGTATTGGGCGAATGGATTATCATGTTTTTTTGGTTTATAATGTTGTTGGCGGTTTTTTTTGGGCTTCTGTAATGATTTCTGCCGGTTTTATTTTTGGCGTTTTATTTCCTGATTCTTCAGAGTTTTTGACTGTTGTAATATTGTTGATAATTGGTGTTTCTGTGGTGCCTGTTTTATTGAATGTTTTGCAAAGTAAAAAGGTTCATTATAAAAATTTGAAATGGCCTCTTAAAAAACAAATTTGAATTTTTGCACCGGCATTCAACTCCTTGGAAAGCATTTAAATTTTGGGTTTTGTTGCTTTTTCATGCTCCCAAACAATTGTTATTTTTTGTATGATGTTATTTATGATGGTAGGTCTTCGATAAAGGTTGTTTTTTTGTCCAGAAGCGGCAAGGTTGAACGTGTTTTTGAGTATTTTCCAAGGTTGTTTTTTCCGTTGAATGGGCTTTCTGAAGAGGATTTTATTGAGGTTTTGCGGTGTGCTTGTGTTTCTCCTAGGAATGTTTATTTTTCCGGTTCAAATGCTTGTCTTAAGTTTGATTCTTTTGAGGATTTGAAATCAGCCGCTAATTGTCTTGAATCTTTTTTTTGTTTTAAGGTTGGTATAATAGAACCTGAACGTCAGTTTCTTGTTTCAATGGGTTGGAGTTATTTTGATTTGTTTGTTTTTGATGATGAAGTTGTTTGTTTTCCTCTTTTTGTCATGAATAATGACTTTGTTGGATTGGCTTCTGATTTATTATTGCTTTTTGGCGATTCAAAGGATAAGAATCTTCGTCACTTTTTTGAGCTTGTGGTTTATTCTAATTTACTTAAATTTCCTTTGTTTTCCCGTTTTTCTGTCGGCAGGTCTCGCGCCGTGATTTTTCTTGAAAATGTTTTTTTTGCTTCTGGTTTTTCTTTTGAAGCCAAATTTGTTTCGTTTAAAAAGAGATTTTCAAAGGTTTTTGGTTCTGCTGAGATTAATTTTTCTCGTTTGGTGTCGGCGATTATTTCTCTTCCTAATGTGAATTTGGGTCTTGACAAGGTTAATTGTTTTTGTTGCAAGCCAGATTCGGTTGATGCTCAAAATGTTTTGCCTTCTTCTCTTGTGAAGGTAAGGTTTCTTAAAGATGGTTTCTTTTTTAATTCAATTTCAAAGTCTTGGGCTTTAGGTTTTCACGAGTCGCATGATTTTAAGGCTTCTAGGTTGGAAAGAAAGCTTGAATATTCTTTTGATTTTTTTCCTTGTGGCCCTTTTTTTAGGAACAATGTTTGTGATTTGCTTTTGCCTGACGCAATTTCTGTTCAGGAGCAGGGTGCTGGCTTTATAATTGGGGTTTCTTCCATGAATTGGAGTTGTTTTAAGTCTCGGAGTGTTTTGTCGGTTGAAATTGAAAAGTTGAGGGGTTGTGTTTTGAATGCTAATTATTTTATTGATTGTCTTAGTGTTTCAACGATTGCTTCTAATGGTGTTTTTTATTCGCAAGCGTTGGAATTGAGTTCTGGTTTTTTGTTAGCCAAGTCTTGTTTGCATGCGTGTCTTGATATTCTTGGTTCTTTGCCTTTTTTGTTGTCTTCTCGTGAGAGTGGTTTTTTTATGGAATCTGTTGCTTTTTCGGTTGACGCTTTTTCTTCATCTGTTTTAAAGGAGGTTGAGCGTTCGGTTGTTTGTTCTGGTTGTCGTTCTGGTTCTGCTAGTGATTCAAAAATATTGGTTGGAAAGGGTGCTGTGCTTTCTGTTTTGAAAAAGCTTTCCGAGATTTATCGCCTTGAAA
Source organism: uncultured archaeon (assembly GCA_964577555.1). Lineage (GTDB taxonomy): Archaea > Iainarchaeota > Iainarchaeia > Iainarchaeales > Iainarchaeaceae > CABMIU01. Next base: position 83,129 of record CAZNZM010000004.1, on the reverse strand, counting down.
AGGGGCTTTTGGAGGTTCGTGGCTGGGTTTGATAGCTGATTTGTGTTTTTTTTTGAATTTGCATGGCTATTTTTTTTTAATTTTTTTTGGTTTTTTTTAGTTTAAATGGTTTTTTTTGCTGTTTTGTGCTTTTATAATCATCTTTTTTAATGTTTTGTGTGCGTGATTATACAAGATACAAGATTATGCGAGTTTGCTTATTTTGAAGAAGGTGTTTTTATGGCAAGGTTGACAAGGTTTGAAGTTACGCGTTTGATTAGTGCCAGGGCTCTTCAAATATCTCTTGGAGCTCCTCCTCTTGTGAAAATTCATAAAAATGAAACTCCTTTTGATATTGCAAAGGCTGAATTTGAGAAAAAGGTTATTCCTTTGGCTGTTGTAAGGGAGTATCCTGATGGAAGGGTTGAGAAGGTCGAGGTGAATTGATGGGTAAAGCTGTTCCTAAGAATATTAAAAGCAAGGCAAATATTTTGCTTGCAACTTATCCTGATAAGATAACAACTGATTTCGAGGCTAATAAGCGTTTTATTGATTCTTTGGGAATGGACATGAGTAAGACTGTCAGAAATCTTATTGCTGGTTTTCTTACCAGAAAAAAGGCGGAGTCTAAGTAATTTTTTTGTTGTTTTTATTTTTTTTGTTTTTGCGATCCAAGTATTTTTTTAAGCGTGTTTTTTTTGTGATTTGTTTTTTTTAGAATTTTTTTTTAATTATTTTTTTAAAATTAATTTTGTTTTTTTTGTTTTAGCCACTTTTTGTCATTTTTTTTGAATTATTTTTTTGTTCGGTATTTTTTTGTTTGAAATTTTGTTTTTTTCCGAGCCGTTTTTTTTTAGGCAATTTTTTTTCATGATTTTTTTTTGAACGTTTTTTTTAATTTTTTTAGTGAGCCGTTTTTTTTGTCATTTTTTTGTAGAGTGGTTTGTTTTTTTATTTGGAATTTACTTTTTTTGTTGTTTGTTTTGTGAGCCGTTTTTTTGATTTTATAGTTTTTTTGTGTTTGGCTATTTTTTTGTATTTTTTTTATTTTGAGCAGTCTTTTGTTTTGTTTGGCGTTTTTTTGGTGAGCCGTTTTATTCATTTTATTTTTCTATGTTGTTTATTTTTGTTGGAGCGTCTTCTTCTTTTTCTCTTTCAAAAATGTATAATTTTCCAGATGCAGCGTTTTCCATTTCTTTGTCGTGTGTTATTATGAAAATTTGTTCAATGATTTGTGGGAGGTATGTTCCAAGGGTTTCTGCAAGCCTGTTTACTGAGTTTGCATCAAGGTTGTGTGTTGGTTCGTCCAGCATTATCCAGCCAAGGTTTTGGGTAAGCACCAGGGAAAGCGCTATTCTTATTGTTATTGCTGCTGCGCTTCTTTCTCCGCCTGATAGTATTCCTTCTATTCTTGTCCATTCATTGTTTTTTTGTTTCGCCATTATTTCGTAGCTTCCTTCTTTGACTATTATTTTTATTTGCGAGAAATCGCCGTAAGGATAGATTTTCGGCCAGAGTTCTTCCATTGCCATGTTGATGTTTTCCACCATTAGATTTCTTAACTCTGCTTGTGTTGCCATTGTTGCGCTTGTGAATATTGTCATTTTTTCTGCTGCTGTTTCGTATTCTTTTATCTGATTTTCAAGTTCAATCATTTGTTTTTGTGTGTCTTTTATTCTTTTGTATGTTTCTTCAAGTTCTTTTATAATGTCTTTTGTTGAAATGGCTGTTGTTCTTTCTTTTGTCATTTTTTCTCTCAATGCGTAATATTCGTTTCTTGCTTCTTTGAGTTGTTTTTCGTCAAAATTTAATTCTGCAATGGTTTGCGAGTTTTTCTTTAGGTTTTCTTCTATGATTGTTTTTTGTTTTTCTTTTGTTGTTATTTCGTTTGCTATTTCTAATAGTCTTTTGTTTTCAATTATCTCTTTTTGCAGTGTTTCTTTGTTTTGTTCAGTGTTTGCTATTTTTTTTTCTATTTCGTTTATTTTTGTTGAAGTATTTGCTATTTCTTTTTCTATTTCTTTTATTTGTTTTATCAGGTTTTCCTGTTCTTCCTTCATTTCTTTTGAAAGTTTTTCTTTGTCGTGTTCTGTCAGTGGTTTTCTGCATATTGGGCAATTTGCTTTTAGGCTTGCAATGTTTGTTGAATTTTTAGTGTTTAGGTTGAGCATGCTGTTTGCAGCTGCTTTTTTTTCTTTTGAGTTTGTTATTTTTTTTTCTTGTTCTTTTTTTTCGTTTTCTAATTTTTTTTTGTTTTCTTCTTCTGTTGTTAGTTGGTTTTGCAGTTCTGTGATTTTTTTGTTTATTGTTTCCGGGTTTATTTTTTCTGTTTTTTTCTTTCCTGCTTCTATTTGTTCTATTATTGATTCCAACTTGGATTTTTCTCTTATTTCTGTTTCTTTGAGTGTCTTAAATAATCTTTCAGTTTCTTCAAGTTTTTTTAGTGTTGTTTCCTTTTGTTTTAGTGTTGTTTCTGTTTGTTGTATTGATTTTTCTATTCTTTCAAGTTCTGTTTTTTTTTCATTTATTCGTTTTTCATATTCTGTTATTTGGTTTGGGTTGTTTTTCTTTTTTTGGTCTTCAAGTATTTTTTTCTTGTCTTCTGCGATTTTTTTTATTCTGGTGGCTAGTGTGGATGCGTTTGATCTTACTTTTTCGTATTTGTCCAAGCCCAGTAATTCGTCGAGTTTTTCTTTTCTTTGTGCTGGCGTCATTTTTAGGAAGAAGTCTATTTGGTTTTGTTCGGAGTATATTGCTCTGCTGAACAGGTCGTAGTTTGATTCTATTATTTCGGAAATTTTTTTTGTTATGTCGCTTGTTTTTGGCCCCGCAATAAGTTTTCCCGATTCTCTGAGAGAGCCTTCGTTGGTTCCGTTTCTTTTTATTATTCTTTCTACTTCGTATTCTTTGCCGTTGTAGTCGAATATTAGTTTTACTTTTGTTATGTCTTGTTTTGTGGGTTTTGCCATCATTGTTTCTTCAAGTGTTATTTTTTTTGCTACTAATGACGGAAATGTGCCATATAGTGCAAAGGAGATTGCGTCAAGTATTGATGATTTCCCGCTTCCCATTTTTCCTACTATTACGTTTGTTCCTTTTTCGAATTCTAGGCGGGTTTTTTTGTGTGTTTTCCAGTTTTCAAGTTCCAGTATTTTAATCATAAATTATTGCTTTGAATAAGGTGTTATAATTTTAAGTGTCTGTTTTTTTTGTGATTTATAAAAGGGTCATTCCTTCTACTTCTGCTTCTTCAACGCCTTTGATTTTTGTTATTTCTTTTATGACTTTTTCTGGCATTGTTTCGTCTTCTGATGGCACTAGTATTCCTGCTTTTATAAGTTCTATTCCGAATCCTATTGGCTCTTTTCTGACTTCTCTTACTTCTCCAGTTTTTATTTTTTTTATTGATTCTATTATTTTGTCTATTTTTTCCATTTCTTCTGGTTTTACTCTTATGATTAGCATTGTTTTGCTTGGCATGGCGAGTCCTTCTATGGTCCTTTGAATCCGCATTCTTTGCAAGTATATTCTAAGCTTTTTTTTCTTGCCAAAATGCTTCTTGCTATTTTAGTGCCGCATTCAGGGCATTTGAATTCTATAAAGTCGTCTGTCAATATTTTGTTTGTTGTAATGCATGTTTTCATTAATTGACACCTTTTTTTTACTATTCATTGTTTGGCAAGTTTTAAAAAGGTTGATAACTGGCTTTTTTTGTCTTTTTTTGAGCCAAGTTTCATGTTTTTCTTTGTTTTTTCGTTTTTTAAAGTGTTTTTACTTTTATTTTTGTTTGTTTTGATTTTTTTGGGCCCGTAGCTCAGCCAGGATAGAGCAGACGCCTTCGGAGCGTAAGGTCGGGGGTTCGAATCCCCTCGGGTCCGCTTTTTAGTTTTAATTTGTTTTTTTTCATCTTTTTTTTGAGGCATGTTTTTTTGTTGTTTGTTTTGCAAGCCAATTCGAATTATTTTTTTTAATTAAATTCTTTTTTTGTATTTTTTTTGGCGGGTGTTTTTTTTGCCAAGTTTTTTTGAAATTTCAAATTGTTTGTTTGTCTTTTTTTTAATGAAATATTTTTTTGGATTTTAAATTCTTTTTTTTATTGTGTTATGTTTCTTAGTCTTGCTATTCTTTCTTCTATTGGCGGGTGTGTGAGGAACATTTTGTCAAGGAAGCCTATTGCGCTTTTTCTGTTTTTTAATGGGTTGTCTATGTAGAGGTGTGCTGTTGCGCTGTTTGCTGCTTCAAGCACTTCTTTGTCTTGGCTTATTTTTTCAAGTGCTGATGCTAAGCCTTCTGGGTTTCTTGTTAGCAATGCTCCTGAAGCGTCTGCCAAAAATTCGCGTTCTCTTGAAATTGCAAGCTTGATTATTGTTGCTATTATTGGTGATATTATTGCCAAAAGTATTGCGACTATAATTAATATGATTTCCGCTTTTCCAATTTCTCTTCTTTCTTTTCCCCAAATTACTGATCTGAGTAGCAAGTCGCTGAGTAATGCTGTTATGCCTACAAATACTGACACGAATAGCATTAGTCTTATGTCGTAGTTTTTTATGTGGCTTATTTCGTGTGCAATGACCCCTTCCAATTCTTGTCTGTTGAGTTTTTTTAGTATTCCTGTTGTAACTACTACTATTCCGTGTTTTGGGTCTCTGCCTGTTGCGAATGCGTTGAGTGCTGTGTCTTCAATAATGTATGCTTTTGGTTTTGGTATTCCTGCTGCAATTGAAAGCCCTTCTATTATATTGAATAGATAAGGGTATTCTTCTTTTTTTACTTCTTTTGCGTTGCTTATCATTAGTATTATGTTAGCGCCATAGAAATAGTTTATTATTGTATAAATGCTGAGGAATATTGCTCCTATGATTATGCCGAATAGTCCTGAGCCATATATTTCTCCGAATATCCATGCTAGTAAAAAGATGAATGCGGAGAATCCTATTATTAGTAGCCATGTGTTTCTTTTGTTCTCCGCTATTTTGTTCCACATTTTGACCACTTTGGTAGTTTTTTTATTTTTTAGAATTTTATTTTTATTGGTGCTTTTGCTTCTGTTTCTATTTCAAAGTATTCTCTTTTTTTGAACCCGAGCATTTCAGCTATTAGTGTTGTGGGGAATTGTTGTATTGCATTGTTGTAGCTCATTATCGTATCGTTGTAAAATTGTCTTGCAAATGCAATTTTTGATTCTATTCCTGATAATTCTTCTTGGAGCATTAGAAAGTTTTGGTTTGCTTGGAGTTTTGGATAATCTTCTGCCAGTGCAAATATTGATTTTAATGCGCCTGTTAGAATGTTTTCGGCTTCGGCTCTCTCTTTTGTAGTTTTTGCAGCAGTTATTTTATTTCTTGCTTCTATTACTTGTGTGAATGTTTCTTTTTCGTGTTTTGCATATGCTTTGACTGTTTCTATCAGATTTGGTACTAGGTCGTATCTTCTTTTGAGTTGTACGTCTATTTGGCTCCACGAGTTTTCCGCTTGGTTTTTTAGGTAGATGAGGCTGTTGTATGTCAGTACAAGCCAAATTGCGGCAATGGCGATTATTGCGATTATTATTATTGTGATTAAGGTTAGTATTTCCATTTGTCTTTGCACCCCCTTGATTTATTTTTATATTTGATTTCTTTTTAAGGTTGTTGTTTTTAATTGTTTGTTTTGTTAGTTTTTGATTTTTTGTGATAGTTTTTTTTATTTTTTAAAAAATTTAATTATTTTTTTTGTTGTTTGTTTTTTGTGAGCCAAGTTTTTTTGTCATTTTTCTTTTTTTTTGAATTCTTTTTTTTGCTAATTATTTTTTTTGTCAAGTTGTTTTTTTTATTTTTTTTTTAATTGAATTTTGTTTTTTTTGTGAGCCAATTTTTTTATTTGTTTTTTTTATTTTTTAGTATTCTAAAAATTCTTCTTTTCCCTTTAGAAATGTTGTAAAAAATTTGCTGAATTCATTGTTGGTCTCGTACAGTTTTTTTATTTCTTTTTCGTTCAAGATTTTTGTTCCTTGTTTTATTGCTTTGCGCAGGTCTTCTTTTTCTTCTTTTTTAAATTTTTTGAGTAGTTTGGTTATGTAATCTTCTATATTTGTGTATTTTCTTTCTGTTTCAACTATCCATCTTGTGTTTTCTATTCTTGGTCCTGAAAATGGTTTTTTGTGTGCTTCTAGGAAAGCTTTTGAGTTTTCTGCGTCAAATACTTCTGGCCCTGTTTGTATTCTTGCTTTTTGCAGTTTTTTTGATTCTAGTTCTAGTACTATTATCATTATGTCGTCTTTTTTTAGCCATTCTCCTTGTCTTTTTATGTTGAATTCTTGTTCTTTTGCCATTGTTGTTATTTTTTTTGCCAGTTTTTTAAGTTGTCCCCACATTTGGTCTTCTATTACTTTTTTTGGGTATTTGAATTTTATTGCGACTATTTCTGTTTTGTCTAAGTATTTCTGTAGTTTTTTTTTGCTTAATGGTTTGTGTTTGTTTTGGAAAAAGAATTTGTGTGATGGTTTTTCAAGGAATTTTCTGCTTGCGCTTATGAATCTTGCATATTGTTGTTCTGATAGTGCCGCTGCGACGTTTCTATTAATATCAACTGGATCTATTATTATGAAGTGGTGGTTGCCGAATTTTTTTATGGCTTCTTCTTCCATATATGAATTTTCTATGTCTATTACTTGGTTTTTTTTCCAATTTGATGCTGCTTTTAACGTATCAATAAAACTGCCGTATTTTATTATTAGCAGTTCTGCAACGTATCCTGGGAAGCTGTTCATGCTTAGGTCAGCCCCGTAGCATTTTATTCCTTTCATGAATTGTTTGAGTAACCTTATTTCGTTGCATAGTTGTGGCGTGAGTTTTTCTTTTAAATAATTGTTGTGGAATGGGCTTCTGTCAACTGCGCTTTTCATTAGTGACGTGTCTCTAATTTTATATGTCGGGATTATTTCAACTTTGTGTCCGGATATTGTTCCTCTTACATATGGGTGTTCTGAATATGCTAATTCCCATTTGTGTCCTTTGAATATTTGTTTTCCTAGAGCAATTCCGTGGTTTTCGAATTTTTCTCTTGGAATTTCAGGGGGGTAGAATACGAATATGTCAAGGTCGTTGTCGCCTGACAAGTGTGTTCCTCTTGCCACCGAGCCAACGAGTTCTGCATCCAAATGCGGTCCTTTTGTTGTTTTTATTTTTTCTATTAGTTTTTTTGCAAATTCTAATTGTTTTTTTTCGTGTTTTTTTTTGGGCGTTATTTTTTTTAGTACTTTTTTTAGTATTTTTTCTTGGTTTGTGTTAATCTTCATCTTTATATATTATGAATTCATTATTATAAATACATTTTTTGGTGGTTTTATGTTTGAGGAAACAAAAGGAAAGCTTTTGGAGTCTTATTCCAATGTAAAAATATATGATGGTTTTCCTTTTTATTTTTACGAAGTTTCCGATCCTTTGCTTTCTGAGGATGAGAAGAAGATTAAATCGCTTGTTTCGGATTTGTTGTTGGGAAAAATAAGTATTGAAAATGCCATGCCTTATGATGGTGCGCCTTATACCAAGGATTTTATTTATGAGTTTAGGGATAAAGTGCTTGAACCTGTTTCGTTTAATCAATTAAGGGATGGTTTGCTTCCAAAGGAGGAGTTTGCTTCTTTGAAATCAACTTTTGTTGATATTATGGCTAAACATTTGCGTTTTGTAAGGAATCGTTCTGTTATTGCTGATCTTTGTCTTTCGGAATGTTTGGGTTATGGTGTTCTTGAACCTCTTGTGCTTGACGAGGCTTTGGAAGAGATAATGGTTAATGGTTATGACAAGAATATTTTTGTTTTTCATAGGAAGTATGGGCATTGTAAAACTAATATTGTTTTTCCGAATAGGCGGGATTTGGATTTTTTGTTGCAAAAAATAGCTAGAAGTGTTGGCAAGAATTTTGATGCTGATAGTCCTCTTTTGGACGCTCGTTTGCCTGACGGTAATAGGGCTAATGCGACTTATTATTTTGTTACTCCTAAAGGCCCTAGTTTGACTATAAGAAAATTTACTTCTTCTCCTCTTAGCATAGTTGATCTTGTTATTAATGGCACTTTTTCCTCAGAGGTTGCTGGTTTTCTTTGGTTGGCGGTTGAAGGTTGGAATTCAGATCCAATGAATATAATTGTTACTGGCGGTTCTGGTTCTGGGAAGACTACTACTATGAATGCTCTTGCGAATTTTATAAGGTATCAGGAAAGGATAATTTCTATTGAGGATACTCTTGAGATTCAGCTTGGCAAAAGGGATAATTGGGTTCAAATGGAGACTAGGCCTGCTATTAAAGGTCAGGAAGGCGTCACAATGGATGATCTTTTGAAAAATGCTTTGAGGATGAGGCCTGACAGGTTGATTCTTGGCGAGGTTCGCGGTCCTGAGGCTGAGACTCTTTTTATTGCAATGGATACTGGGCATAGGGGTTGTCTTGGTACGCTTCACAGTAATTCTGCGAAGGAATTGATGCTTAGGTTGAAGTCTCCTCCAATGAATGTGCCAGAATCTCTTTTGCCTCTTCTTAATTTGGTTTTAGTTCAATACAAAATTTATATTAAGAATGTGGGTGTTCACAGGAGGGTTTATTCCGTTTCTGAAGTTACTTCCATGGATCAAAAACCTTTACTTGCAAATATTTTTGAATGGGATAAGGCTACTGATTCAATAAAAAGAACCAGTGTGCCAAGTTCAATAATTGAAAGGATTGCGAATCGTACTTTGAAAAGCAAGAAGGAAGTTGAAAACGAGATTTTAATTAGAAAGAAGATAATTGAGTGGATGATTCGTTCAGGTATTAGATCACAGTCTGATGTTCAATTGGTGATTCAGCAGTATTATTATGATTCTCAAGCTCTTTTGGAAAGGGTTTTTGATGATAAATCCGCGTATTCTGGCCCCGTTTGATTTAATTTTGATTCCATTAGGTGAATTTCTTGGGCCGCGAATTTTTCTTCAAATTTTTGTTTGTTTAGTTCTTGAATAATTTTTTTTACTTCTTCGTATGTTGCTTTTTTGTTTCTTGCTATTGTAACGTGAGGTGAAAATTTTTCTGTTTTTATTCCTAAAACTTCTGAAATTTTTTTGTATATTTCTTTGAGTTCTTTTTCTCCTTTTTTTATTTTTATCCAAATAGTATTTTTTCCAAAGCTTTCTGTTTGTGATAATTTTATTTCAAATTCGGAATGATCAATTGTTTGTATTTTTTGAATTATTGTATTTGTTTCTTCTTTGTTTTTTTCTCCTAAAAATAATAGTGTTATGTGCAGGTTTTCTTTTTTTACTATTTTGAATTTTTCTTTGTCTAATTTTTTGCTGAAATTTTTTTCTATTTTTGTTTTTATTTCTTCTGGTATTTTGATTGCTATAAATATTCTCAAGTTTTTTTCACTCCAGTGTTTTTTTGAATTCTGTTTCAAGTTTTTCAAGTCTTTGATAGTTTTCTGTAATCATCGTGTTGAGTTTTTCGAGAATGTATTCGAAGTATTTTTTTGGGATTAGTTGTTTTCCGTTTTTTTTCACTATGCATGCAAAATTGTTTGTTCCTTGCAATTCTATTAGGTATTTTCCTTTTTCTGCTACTGTGATGCCTCCTCTTTTTACTCCTGATTTTTTCATTGCGGCAAGTATTTTTTTTGCTTCTTTTATTGTTGGGCAACCTATGTGTAGTATGAATGGGTCTAGTCTTAGCCATAGTTCTCCTTCCTTGTTTTCTTTTATCCCTTCCAATAGTTCTGTAATGTTTATTTTTCTGTGCCATTTTCTGTGAAAGAATGTGTCTATTTTTCTTTTTCCTTTTTTTTCTAGCAGTATTATTCTTCCGCTGCAGCAACTTGATGTGTAGTAGTTTTTTGTTTTTGAAATGTATTGGCAGAGTTGTATCATTTGTTCGTCCATTTTGCCTTGTTTTAGCGCTGTTTCAAATGTTTTTTTGTGTCTTTCTTTTATCATTTTGAACCTTTTTTTCCATTCGTTCATTTAATGCCTCTTTGCCGTGTTTCGTCATTTTTTTTAAAGCAATTGTTTTATTATTTTTCTGTTTTATTAATAAATTGGTTATTATGCTAAAAAATGTGTTTTTTGTTGTTTTTTTGTTGTTTTGGTTTTCCGCTTTTTGTGTTGCAGAGGTAACTTTGCTGTTTCCTGAAAATGTTTCTTTGAAGTCTGGTGATTCCGTATTGGTTGGTTTTGTTTCGCCTGGGCAAACTTTTGATTTGGTTTTTTCCGACAATTCTGGTTTTGATTTTGAATGGGATTCAGCTTCTGTTGATAGGGCTGTTTTGCCTCAAAATTGGGAGTTTGTTTCATCTCAAGCCACTGATACTTCGGTTTCTGTCACTTTGAAAGTGCCTGTTAATGCGGCAGAGGATGTTTATGTGATTCCTGTAAAGCTTTCAAGTTCGGTTAAGCCTGATTATGAGGTTGTTAATGTTAAGGTTGGTGTAAAACAAAATCTTGTTTCAGTTTCGTTTGCAAGGGTTTCGTCAGGCAAGCAATATAAGTTGGGCGAGCTTGTTGAATATAGTGTTCAAGTTGTTAATTCTTCTATTGCGAATGATTCTGTTTTAGTTGAAGCCAATCTTCCTTCTAATTGGTTTTCCGCAAAGAAGATTGTTGTAAAGGCAAGGAGTTCTGGTTCTGCAAGTATTTTTGTGGCGCCTCAAGCTTATGGTAAGCGTGTTTTTTATTTGTCTGGCTCGGTGGTTTCAAGCGGTGTTGTTGTTCAGTCTTTTTCTTCTGAAATTGAAGTTGCTCCTACTTTGAGAGGCAAGTTTTCTGCTCCTCTTTCCGGATTTCCATTTTTTACTTTTGGTTTGGCTCCTTTCCAATTGTTTGATTCTTTGCTTTCAGTTTTTATGAAGTGAATTTGTTTTTAGCTTTTTTTGTTTGGCTGAATATGAATTATTTTTTTTAATTTGTTTTTTTTTGCGAGCCATTTTTTTTTGATTTTTTTTGTTTTTTTATTTTTGGATTTGTTTTGCGAGCCAATTTTGTTTTCTTATTTTTTTTGTGGCTTGTTTTTTTTGTTTTGGCGAGTCGTTTTTTTTTGCGTGCCGCGATTTGCTTTTTTGTTTCATATTTTTTTTGACATGTAGACACCTTCTTGTTCGTATCCTAATTTTTTTTTGTAGTATTCTCTTGCTCCTATGCCGCTTATTACAAGCATTTTGTCACACCCGAATTCTTGTTTTGCTATTTCTTCAGCTCTTTGCATTAGCATTTTTCCAAATCCTTTGTGTTGTTGTCCTGTTGTGTTTTTTTTTCCTATTTCTAAGGCTCTGCCGAATACGTGCAGTTCTCTTATGCATGCAGTATTTTCTGTAAATTCTTGTCTAAATGGTTTGTATGGTTTTCTAAGTCTGCAAAATCCAAGTATTATGTTGTTTGATGTGTCTTCAAATGATATGAAAATTTCTTTTCCTTTGCTTGCATTGTATTTTCTTTCAATTAATTGGACGTTTGAGTATTCTGGTTTTATTCCCGTGTTTTCATTTATTCCTGCTTCTCTGCATCTTATGCATTTGCAGGTTATTCCTTTTTCTTCGCATTTTTCTTTTATGATTTGTCGTAAATTGTTTTTGTCTATTCCGGCTATTGAAAATTTTGTTGGTATGTCTCTTTGTACTCGGTGTATTCTTGTGTATTCTGGAATGAATTTTTTTCCTTCTGCGATTATTTCAGCGGCTTCTTCTGTGTTTAGTGGTTTGAATTTGCCTTTTTGGTAGATTTTCATAAGGGCTGTTCCGGGCATTATCATGCAAGGGTATATTTTGAGCCCGTCTGGCCTGAAATCAGGGTTTTGGTAGAGTTCTTTGAACATTTCAATGTCTTTTTCTTTTGTGCTTAGTGGTTGTCCAGGCATTATGTGGTATGTTGCTTTTAGAGCTGAATCTTTAAGTAGTCGGGTTGCTTCTTTTGTGTCTTTTATTGTGTGTCCCCTGTTGGTAAATTTGAGTATTTCGTCGTATATTGTTTGTACGCCGAGTTCTACTCGTGTTGTTCCAAGTTCAAGCATTTTGTTTATGTGTTTTTCTTTGCACCAATCAGGTTTTGTTTCTATGCACATTGTCACTATTCTTAGTTTTGCGTTTTCGTTTGTTTTGTGTTCTTTTTCTAATGTTGTGTTTTTTCTTAATTCTGCAATTTTTTGTTTTTTTGTGTTTGGTTGGAGTTGGAGGTATTTTGAGAATTTTTTTTTGTTTAGTTTTTGGTTTTTGAAAAAAAATTTTGAAAATGTGTTTGCTGCTTGGAATGCTCCTGTTATAAATTCTTCTTGGTAATTTTTTGGCGTGCTTGGGAAAGTGCCGCCCATTATGATTAATTCTATTTTTTCTGGGTTGTGTCCTGTTGCATAGTATTGGAATATTCTGTCAATTGTTTGCAGGTATGGGTCGTATAAGTTGTTTATTGCCCTCATTGTTGCAGGTTCATGTCCTGTGTATGATTGTGGTACGTCTCCAAAGCGGCTTCCTATTCCGCCTGGACAGTAAATACATGTTCCGTGTGGGCATTTTGCCGGTTTTGTCATTATTGCGATTGGCGCCACGCCTGACAGTGTTCTGAGTGGTTTTATTGACAGTATTTTTTTGATTTTTTTTGATGGGTTGGGTATTTTTGCAAGTATGTCTGGGTCTGATGGCAATTCTTTTATGTGGTATTTTTTTCCAAGCACAAGTTTTAGTTTTTCAAGTTCTGTTTTTGTGGTTGTTTTTCTTTTTTCTATTTCTTCTGCAATTTCTTGGTAAAAGTTTTTAGTCATTAATTAGTTTTTGGGCGAGTATTTTTTAAAATAAAATATTGTTTTGTCTTTTTTTCGTTTCTGTTTTTAAATGATTTGTAATGTATATTTTTTGATATTTATGTCTATGTCTTTTTTAGGCGTGTTGGGTGTTGGCAAGGGTACTTGGGGTCATGTTTCAAGGTTGATAAATGAGGGCCAGTATGACAAGATTTTGCTTATTTCTAATGAGTGGGGTAAAAATAATTTCAAGCCTGTTAAAGAGTGTGAATGGATTTTGTTGAATAATTTGATTGGTTTTGAGGCTCTTAAGGATGAGATTAAAGCCAGATTGCCTGAGGGTGAAATTGCTGTTTCTTTGGCTTCTGGTTCAGGAAAGGAGCATATGGCTGTTTTGGCTGCTTTGAGGGAGAAGGGTTCCAATTTTAAGATTGTTACTCTTACAGCCAATGGAATAAAGTATTATTGATTATTATTTTGTTTTTGGTTGTTTGACATATTGTTTTAATTTGTTTTTTTTGTTTTTTATTTTATGGATTTGGTTTTGGTTGTTCTTTTTTTGGCTTTGGTTGTGCTTGTTGTTTTGGTTTTTTTTCTTTTGAAAAGGGTTTTTGTTCTTGAATCTGCTTTGCGTGATTTGGAGTTTTCTAAGTTTTCTCAGTCTGTGAAGTATGGGAAGATGTCTGAGAATTTTATTCCTTTTGTAAAGGATTTTCCTTTTAATCCTGAAAATTTCAGGTTTTTGGGCAATCCTGTTGACGGGATTGTTTTTGAGGATGATAAAATTATTTTTGTAGAGTTTAAATCCGGTTCTGGCCAGCTTTCTTCAAAGCAGAAGTTGATTAAGGATTTGGTTGAGCATAAGAAGGTGGAGTGGTTTGAATTCAGGATTAGGTGATTTAGTATTTTTCTTTGTATCTTAGTATTGCTGCTGTTCCGCCAAATCCTTCAATAGTTTTTCCTGCTTGGCTTTTTGGCGAAAAGAATTGTATTTTTGTTTTGGTTTGTTCCGCCATTTCCAGAAGTTGGTTTGCTTCTTCTCTTTTTTCTATTGTGAATTTTTCCGATATCATTAGTTCGCTTGCCGCTCCTTTTTCAAGTGCGTTTAGTGTTTCTTTTTGTCCTATTGCGGCCATTTCTTTGCTTATTGCTTTCATTAGTCTTTCCAGTGCTTTTATTTCTTCTGTGGATTGTATTCCTTCAAGTAGTTTGTCCATTTTTCCGTTTTTTATTAGTTCGTTGAATCCTGAGTGTCCTGTCGAATTGAGTGGTTCTGTGAATATTTGTCCTTTGTAGTTTTTTTCTTTTAAGTATTTTTCTAATTTTTGTATTTGGAAGGATTGTCCTGCTATTATTATTGAGTTTGGTTTTGTTGTATTGATTTTTTCTGATATTTCTTCAAAGTATTTTGTTTTGTCTTCTGTTTTGAACATTTTTCCTTGTTTTTCTATGTTTTTTATTTTTGCTTTTGTTTCTATTCCTGTGTCTTTAAATGTTGCTATTTCCGCTTCTTCGTCGTCTAAGAGTATTATTATTGGTTTTTGCTTTGTTGTTGTTTCTTTTGCTTTTTCTAGTCTTTGTATTTGGTATTCTTTGAGTTTGTTCTTTTTTATTGATATTTTTGTGCCTGTTTTGGCTTCTATTGTGTGTGCCATGCCGTGTGGTACTGATTCTTCTGGTTTTGCGGAAATTACTTTGCCAAGTATTCTTAGTTCTCCTGTTGTTTCGTGGAATTGGGTTTTTTCTGTTTCTATTTCTACGAATATTTTTTGTTTGAATGTTTTTTCTCCTTCGTTTTTTGGTTTTATTTTTCTTTCTGTTTCTCCGCTGACTTTGTCTCCTTTTTCTATTATTTTTTCTATGTGCCACAAGTCGTCGAATGATTCAGGAATTATTTGTATGTAGTTTTCTTTTTTGTCTATTTTGAGTATTTTCATGATTATTGGTTTTGTTGAAAGGTTTTAAATTATAAATTTTTTTGTTTATTTGTCAAGTGTTCAGTTTTTTAAAATCTTTTTTCGTTGGTTATTGCATGGTTCGTGTGGCTGTTTTGGAATCTGAAAAGTGCATTAATGGTAATGGGTGTAGTTTTATTTGTGGTGATGTTTGTCCTGTTAATAGGGCTGGGAAGGAGTGCATAATTCTTGATGGTGTTTCTAATTTGCCTGTTATTTCTGAGGAGCTTTGCATAGGTTGTAATATTTGTGTGCAAAAATGTCCTGTTTCTTGTATTTATATTGAGAATCTTGTTCAGGAGCTTAAAGAGCCGCCTATTCATAGGTTTGGAAAGAATTCTTTTAGGGTTTATAGGTTGCCTGTCATAAGAAAGGGCGAGGTTGTCGGGCTTGTTGGCAGGAATGGGATTGGCAAATCTTCTATTTTGAAGATTCTTTCTGGTTTTTTGGTTCCTAATTTGGGTGATTTTGAATCAGAGCCGGATTTTGACAGGGTTTTGAAGTATTTTCGCGGCAGTGAAATGTTGGCTCATTTTAGTTTTTTGGCTTCTAAGTCTTTGAAGGTTTCTTATAAGCCTCAAAATATTACTAATATTCCTAATGTTTTCAAAGGCTCTGTTGTTTCTCTTTTGGAAAAGGCTGACGAGAGAAAGAAGTTGGGCGAGGTTGCTGCTGATTTGAATATTTCAAATATTCTTGATAGGGATGTTTCTAATCTTAGTGGTGGCGAGCTTCAAAGGGTTGCTATTGCAGCAGCTATTTTAAAGGATGCTGATTTTTATGCATTTGACGAGCCGACTTCTTATCTTGATGTACGTGAACGTCTTTTTGTTGCAAGGGCTTTGCGTTCTCTTGCTTCTTTGGGCAAGCCGGTGATGGTTATTGAGCATGACCTTGCCGTTTTGGATTATTTGAGCGATTATGTTCATGTATTGTATGGGAAAAAGTCCGTTTATGGGATTGTTTCAAACCCTAAAACTGTTAGGAATGGCATAAATGAATTTCTTGTTGGTTATATAAAGGATGAGAATGTCAGGTTTAGGAGTGAAGAGCTTAAGTTTGAAGTCAGGCCCTCTTCAGATTATAAGAAAAAGAAAATTATTGTTGAATACATGGAAATGAAGAAATCTTTTAGCGGTTTTAAGCTTGAGGTAAAGCCAGGAGAGTTGCGCGAGGCTGAAGTTCTTGGTGTTCTTGGTCCTAATGGTATTGGGAAAACCACTTTTGTTAAAATGCTTGCGGGTGTTGAAAAACCTGATATAGGTTCGGTGGAGTTAAAGCTCGGTGTTTCTTATAAGCCTCAGTATCTTGTTGCTCCTGAAGGTCTTTCTGTTGGCGATTTTATTTCTTCGCAGAATTTGGATATGCATGTTTTTATGAATGAGGTTGATAGGCGTTTAGGCATAAATGATTTGCAAAATAATTTGATGTCAGATTTGAGTGGTGGTGAATTACAAAAAGTTGCTGTTGGTGTTGCTCTTAGCAGAAATAATTGTGATATGATTTTGCTTGATGAGCCGACTGCTTTTGTTGATGTTGAAGATAGGCTTAATATTGCTCGTGCTGTTCGTTCTGTTGCTGATTTGAAAAAGAAGATTGTTGTGGTTGTTGATCATGATATTCTTTTTCAGGATTATGTTTCTGACAGGTTGGTGGTGTTTGAGGGTTTGCCTTCTGTACATGGTGTTGCTAGTGCTCCAATGTCTATGCATGATGGCATGAATCATTTTCTTAAGCATATGCAGATAACTTTTAGGCGTGATCCGGAAACAGGTAGGCCGCGTGTTAATAAATTTGGTTCCCAGCTTGATCAGGAGCAGAAAAGCAAAGGGGAGTATTATTATTTGGTTGATTGATGTTTTATTTTGCATTTTTTGTATAGAACACTTTTTTGCTTTTTTGGTTTGTCAGTAGTTTCTGTATTCTATTGTGTATGTGATTTCTGCCGTTCCTTTTGCTGGGACTTTTACGTAGTAATTGAATTCTGTTGAGCTTTTCTTTTCAAACGGCATTGAAGTTTTTATTATTGTCCAATTAAACGGGTATGCGTGTTCTTTTACTTTGACTGTTATTTCTTGGTCTTTTTGGTTTTCAAGTGTTATTTTGTAGCTTTCACTTCTCGTATTTTTTGTTTCTTCTATATTTT
Organism: uncultured archaeon; assembly: GCA_964577555.1. GTDB lineage: Archaea > Iainarchaeota > Iainarchaeia > Iainarchaeales > Iainarchaeaceae > CABMIU01. Next base: position 66,314 of record CAZNZM010000004.1, on the reverse strand, counting down.
CTTGTATTTTTTGTCCTGATACGTCAAATGCTTTTCCTATTGTAAGTTCTATTTCGTCTTCTGTTTTGGTGTGGTCTATTTGGTCTTCTCCTATGAATTGGAGTTTTCCTGTTGAATCTTTTTTATAAACTCTGACTATGCCTTTTGGCATTGGCATTCCAAGTCCTTGTGTTTTTGTGTTTTTCATGTTGAGTTTTACTTCGACTTGTTTTTTGTTATTGTTTTTATTGTAATAATAGTTGTAATAATAACTTGAAGAGTCGTATACAAATTCTTTTTTTACGGTGACATTATTTGAGTTGAGCAGTGATATTTGTTTTGTTTCATTATTGCCTATGTCTGTTTTTTTATCCAAAGTGTATAAATAGTATTCAAAGAGTTTTTCGTTTAAAAATTGTGAATCGCTTTTTTGGGTTGCTGTTGCATAAATATTTTCTCTTATTGTTGGATATGTTTCTTTTACTTTGTTTATTTCGCCTGCAACCAGTTTAAGTGTAGTGTCTTGGTAGCTTGTACCTGACGTGTTGTTTATTGTTGCCCAACCTGCGAAGTCCAATTTTGTGTCTTCATTGTTAACTATTGCTATGTAGTCTGCTCTCCAATTAAGTCCGCTTGTAAGGTAGATTGTTTCCGTGTTTCTTTCTCCTTCGTTTTGTGCATATGCTTTCCATATTAGTGTTGGTTTTGTGATTAGGCCTTCTGGTAGTTCTGGGTATGTTATTTTTGAGTATGTGTTTAAGGTTATTATTCCGTCTTTTGTTTCAAGTACTATTGCTCCAAATTTGCTTCCTGCAAGTAGTTTTCCCGTGTATTCTTTTGTTGTTTGTCCTTCGTTGACTTGTACTGTGATTTGTTTGTCTATGTATTTTTCAAGCAGTTTTGAAGAATCTATTAGGTCATATTCGTATTTTTGTTCTATAATTTCGGTGTCAGGGTATGTTAAATCTTTGAAAAGTACGCTTGTTGGATCTATTTTTGCTGGTGTGTCTTTGAATTCAATAAGGTTAATCCCTTTTTTCAAATTTATTTTTCTAATGTCTTTGACCAGTGCAAGGTCTTGGTTGTATATTGTGAGTTCGTTTGATAATTTTTCCGTGTTTTCTTTGGTTTCTTGCATTAGTGCTTGTTCAGGTTTTCCTACTGTAACTTTGTATGATACTTCTTTGATATTATAATTTGGTTTGTTTACAAGAATTGTTTCTTCTTTTTGGTTTATAATGTTTATTGCAAAAATTGATATTATGCCTATGCAAAGAACTGTTGCGATTAGAATGTATTTGTTTAAATTTTCTATTTTCATAGTTATATAGTAAAATAAGTTCTGATTAATAATATTTTGTTTTTTTTAGTTTTCTGGCTTAAGATAAAAGAAACTATTTTTAAAGAATTTTTTTTGTAGTTTTTTTTGTTTTGAATTTAACTAATTATTTTTTTGCTAGCCAAGTTTTTGTTTTTTTTAATTAGGTTTTGTTTGTTTTTGTGAGCCATTTTTTTTATATAATTTTTTTTGTTGTCATGTGATTTAAATTTTTCTTTGGTTGTTTTTTATATGTGTTCAGTTGTTGGTGTTTTTTCTAAGCGCGGCGCGGATGTTTCTCATGAGGCTTTTGTTCTTTTATCCAGCCTTTCTCACAGGGGGCCCCAAGCTTTTGGCTTAAAGTCGCCTGTTTTTGAAAAAAAGTCCAATTCGTTTAAGGGTTTGTTTCCTTTGCCTAAAAGTAGTGTTGTTTTAGGGCATTGTTTGCTTTCCACTACTGGTTATGGTGTTCAGCCTCTTTCGTGTGGTGATGTTTTTATTGCTCATAACGGGCAGATTTATAATTATAAAGAAATAGATCCTTTTCCAGGCAAGGTTGTTTCTGATTCTGAGGTTGTTGCAAAGTTTATTTTTCATTCTCTTGAAAATAAAAGTATTGAAGATTCGTTAAAGGATTTTTTTTTAAAGGCTGAAGGCGAGTATGCTGTTGGCATGCTTTATAATGGCAAGCTTTATGCTTTTCGCGATTTTCTCGGCCTCAAGCCTTTGTGGTTTGGCGAGAATGATTCGGTTTTTGCTTTTGCTTCTGAGCCTTCTGCTCTGATGAAGATTGGTATTCAATTTCCTAGGCCTCTTTTGCCTGGTCATTTTATTGAAATTTCGGAAAATGGGATTGTTGATAAGTCGGTTTTTACTCTGGATGATTTTCGTTCTTTGGTTCCAAAAAATTATTCTTTTTGGGCTTTGAAGCAGGGTTTTTGTCGTGCAATGGATTTGCAATGCGCTGGGTTGAAGAAGGCTGCTGTTCTTTTTAGTGGTGGTGTTGATTCTTCTTTGATTGCAATGGAAGTTTCTAAGAGGGTTCCTGAAACAACTCTTTTTGTTGCTGGTTTGAAGAATAGTTTTGATGTTAAAAATGCTGAAAGGTCTGCAAAAATTTTGGGGCTTAATCTTGAAAAAGTGATTCTTTCAGAGAGTGATGTGGTTGATTTGGCTTTTCGTAGCATGAAGATTCTTTCTTTTTTTGATGAAATGCAATTGGGTTTGGCTGTGCCTGGGCTTGCTTGTGCCCAAGCTATTTCAAAATCTGGTTTTAAAGTTGTTTTTTCCGGTCAAGGCAGTGATGAAATTTTTTGTGGTTATAATAATTATGCTAATGTTTTGAAGCAAGGTGGTTTTGGTGCTGTTGAGGATGAATTGTGGTTTTCTGTTTCAAGGATGTGGTCCCGAAATTTTTACAGGGATGATGTCATTATTGCTTCTCAATCTTTGGAGTTGAGGGTTCCTTTTATGTTTCCTGCTTTTTTTCGTGAGGCAATGGCTTTTCCAGTAAATGAAAAAATTTTGTCTTTTCATGACAAGGTTAGGAAGCATCCTGTTAGGCGCCTTGCTTTGTCTCTTGGTTTGCCTAAAGAGATTTGTAATAAACCTAAAAAGGCAATGCAGTATGGTTCTGGCGTGCAAAAAATAGTTTCAAGTTTTAGAATTAAGGGCAATTGAAATTTGGTATTTCTTGGCAGTTTGATACTGAGTCTTCTATTATGCATTGGTTGTTTTGGGGATTTTTATAAAATTTCTTTTTGAATTTTTTAGTTGTTGCTTGGGAAACTTCTATTCCTTCAAATTTTATTGTGCAATTTAAATTGCTTATTGTGATTTGTAATACATCATTTGCCATATCTTCATCGTTTAAATTTTCTATTTTTGAGCATTTGATTTCTGTTTTTTCATAAATTTTATCTAATACTTTGTTTAGTTTGCCTTTTATTCCTTCATTGTTGTTTATTTGTCCTGGCGGCAAAGTGCAGTCGTTTCCTACAAAGTTTTCATTTATGGCATCTGTTAATGCTTTGTCCAGTACTCTTGTTGTTTGTTCCAGTTTTATTGATAATTCTCTTGCCGCTTGTGTTTCTAAAAAAACGTTGTTTGTATAGTTGTTTTGTATTTGTATGTTTATTGCAAATATTATTGCTATTATTCCTATTAATGTGATTGCTAATGCAAAAGTTCCTTTTTTTCCTATTTGCATACTTTCACCTTTGTTGTTATGTCATCAGTTGCATCTGAGAATTCTATTATGGTGGCGCAGATTAAGTCTTCGTTGTTTGGAATGGTGTTGTCAGTACTTTTGGTGTAGAATCGCCATATTGCTTCGTCAGTGGCTTTTTGGTATGTTAGGTTTTTTTGCGATGCTTTTTTTGGTTCCGTCCAAGTGGTTAGTGTTATTGAGGAAAATAAGAGTATTATTATTGCTATTCCAAGCATGGCGTCTGGGGAGAATATCATTCCTTTTATTTCCATATACTCACCGTTATCCAGTTTCCTTCGTCTGAATAAATTCCGCTGCAACCATTTTCAATGCATTCTTCGTATTCATTTTTTTTTATTTCAAAGTTATTTATTGTTGTGAAATTTCTGTCAATTGCAACTATGTCTATTTCGCTTGTCGGCGGGTCTGAATTGCATCCTGTTATGTTAAGGTTGGTTGTTCCGTTTTTTTTTATTGAGCAATTGAATGTTTCAGGTATTAATAGTTTTGCTTTTGTGTTTGCATTATCTGGTTGGTTATTTATTATTGAACATCCGGCCATTTTGTATCCTTGTTCCTTGAATTCATTTTCCAGATTGCAAGGATTTGCTTCCAAAAGTATTGTTGCCGCGTTTGTTGCTATTAGTGTCATTTCGTTTTTTATTCTTGCTTCTTTGCCTGTAATTGATGCAATGTCGTAGTAGTTTATTGTCATGCCTATTGCGAGTACAACAAGTCCTGCGGCTATTATAAAGTCTAATGAAAATATTTGTGCTTTTTGTTTTTTTTGCATTTTTATCCGTTCCTTTTAGCTTGTTTTTATTGTGATTTGTTTGTTGCAAGGTATGTTTGTGTTGGTTTTGTTCGTTCCTTTTGGGAATTCTATTTCAATATTTTCAAGGTCAATGCCGCTGTAATTTGCGTCTTCTTTTTCGTATTTTATTTTTATGTAATGTTTGTTTGGATCTGTTTTGTCTAATCTTATTTCGCAGTTTGTTTTTTTTTCCGTCATGTTTCCTTGTAAAACGTTTAGGTCTATTGTTTGTCCATACGCTTTTGCGTTTGCTGTTGCATTGTAGACTTTTAGAAGTATTGACCTTGCTGTGTTTTTTTCCGTAATTTGTTTTGTGTCTTGTTGCAGTATTTTTGTGTAAATGTCAATGGTGCTTATTAGTAGTAGTGCTATTATTATTGCCAATAACATGTCAATGCTCATTTGTCCTTTGTTTTTTTTCATTTTAGTCAAAAAACCTATATGTGTTTTGTTATAATAAAATTAGCGTTTGGTTCTGCTTTGTTAAAATAACCGGTTTTGCAAATGTGCTTTGCTTATTATTTTTTTCTTTTGTATTCGTTTTTTTTTAATTAAATTTTTGTGTGTTAATTTTTTTTAAGGTTTTTTTGTTTGGTTGTTTGTTTTGGTTAGCTTTTTTTTTTAATTCAACTATTTTTTTTGTCTTTATTTTTCCAACTCGTTTCTTTTTTTGCGTGTCAACTATTTTTTTTGAATTGTGGCTTTTTTTTCTTTTTTTTTGGTTTATTTGTTTTTTTTATAAGTCGTATTTTTTTATTAGTTTGAGGTTGTTGTCTAATTCGTATATTATTGGTTTTGCTGTTGGTATTTCTACTTTTGGTATTTCGTCGTCAGGTATGTTTTCAATGTATTTCACAAGGGCTCTTATGCTGTTTCCATGTGCAGATATAAGTATTTTTTTGCCTTTTTTTATGTTTGGGGCTATTTCTTTTTTCCAGTAAGGTATGACTCTTTTGACTGTGTCTTCAAGGCTTTCTCCTAAGGGTATTTGTGTTGGTTTGAGGTTTTTGTATTTGGTTTCGTTTGCAGGGTTTCTTGGGTCTGTTTTTTCCAGTTGTGGTGGCTTTGTTTTGTAGCTTCTTCTCCATAGGAATACTTGTTCTTTTCCGTATTTTTTTTCCATTTCTTCGTGTTTTATTCCTTGTAATGCTCCGTAATGTCTTTCGTTTAGCCTCCAAGTGGTTATTAGTGGTGTCCACATCAAGTCGGTTTGTTGTTGTATTATCCATGTTGTTTGTATTGCTCTTTTGAGAAAAGATGTGTAAAACACATCAAATGTGTAGTTGTTTTCTGCAAGCAATTTTCCGGCTTCTTTGGCTTCTTTTTCTCCTGTTTTTCCAAGTTCTATGTCTGTCCATCCGCAAAATTTTTTTTCAATGTTGAATTCAGTTTTTCCATGTCTTAGCAACACTAGTTTTTTTGGTTCTTTCATTCTATCACTTCTAATTTTACTTGTTTTCCGTTATTATCGAAGGCTTTCATCGTATTTAAATTGTAAGGGTATGAAATGATTATGTGTATTTTTCCGGTTTTTCTAAAAGATTGTATGTCTTCGTTTGAAGGTTCGTTGTTTTTTGTCGGGTGTGAGTGAACAGTGCCTATTATTCTGTCCATTATTGGAACATATTCAGGTTCGTATATTACTGAGTCGTTTCCGAATATTGCTGGCACTATTACTAATTCGTCTATTGTTTTGTTTTTTCCGCCAAGCATTGAGAAAAATTCTTTTGGATAGACGTTTTTTGCAGCCATTATGATTGATTCTGCTGTTGTGCGTTTGATATAGTACATTGTTTATTATTTTGGTGTTTTAATGTTTAAAAAACGGTTTATTTTGCTGTTTGGATTATTTTAGGTAGAAGGCGGTTGATGGTGCTAACAGGAAACCCATGCAGTGTGCCCTTGAAATTTTGGCTTTGATGGTTGCCAAGCCTATTGCTGTTGCAGAAATGCAAGCTATTAATCCTAAAATTCCTGAAAATATTGCGACTATTGTTGCGCATAAAAAGAGTACTGTTATTGTTATTTTTTTGTAATTTATTTTTTTTATTAATTCGAATATTTTTAATCCGAGTTTTGTTGCTATTGCGCAGGCGAATCCTGCTGCTGATAATGCTGCAACTAGAATAAGTATTATTTGTTCCAAGTTTGGTTGCATTATTTTTTCTATTGCAATTGAAACTCCTGACCTTGTTTTTCCAAGTGCATATAGCATTAATATGCTGTAAAAGAGGTTTCCTGTGCTTATTCCGCCGCTTAACATCAAGTATTCTTTTGTTGTTAGTTTTCCTTTGAGGCTGTTTGCTATAAAGGCGGCGTGTGTTGGTCCAAGTGCGGGGAGCATTGATGTTATTGATGATATTATTGCTGTTAAAAATGAAAAGTATGGGTTGAGTTTTAATTTTGTTTTTTTTCTTTGTTTTGGTATTTCGGTTTTTGTTATTATTGTTTCTATTAATCCAGGCATTGCGTAAAAACCTATTATTAACGCGAAGATTATTTCATTTATTCCGGATTCAAGAAGAAAAAAGCCATATAATGCGGTTGTTATGAAAATTATTGTTGCTGTTATTTTGTTTTTTTCTTTTATTATCATGAAAGTTGCTATTGCAAATATTATTGCTGGTATGGTTATTGGCAGAATCCAATTGAATTCTTTTGCAAATGTGAATACTATTGGCGTTAAAAGTGCTGTGAAAATTATTGTGAAAAGAGCTCCGGCTATGCTGGTTATTATTGCTTCGTTTCCTTGTCCTTTCATCAGCATTTTGTGTCCTGGCAGCAATTGAATGGTGTTTTCGTTTGAGGCGCCGAGCATTATTGTTGGTATTGTTTCTATTATTGAGTGTGTTATTCCCATTGCTGTGATGAAAATTATTTTGCTTATTGGATTTCCGTATGGGAGTGTTGCTGTTATAAGTGCAATTGTGTTTGAGTGCAATCCCGGTATTAAGCCTGTTATTGTTCCTGCAATGATTCCTGTTATTAGCATTAGAATTTCTTCAATCAATTTCTATCACTCTTTGGATTATTATTTCTGGTTGTCCTTTGTAAATTGCTATTTTGCCGGTTGCTTGGATTTTTTTTCCTTCTTTGAGCAGTTGTATTTGTTCTTTGTTTGGTTTGTAAAAGAATGCTTTTGTGCTTCCTTGGCTTGTTATTGTGAAAAACGCGTTTCCGTTTTTTATTGTGAGGTTGGTTATTGTGCCTGTTGTTGTGGTTATTTGGTTTTCTTTTTCTTTTGTGATTTCGTATGGTTTTAGATGGGTTGGTTCAGGGATAAGAAGTATTAGTGCGATTAATCCGATTGTTCCAATTATTAGCCCTGTTGTTGTTAGTTTGTTTGGTGTTATTTGCATGTTTTTATTTTATACAGAAAAACATTAAAATTCGTTGATTGACGAACAAATTATATGCATCCTGCTTCTTTGTCTTGGTGTGCTTTTATTGGATCGTTAAGGTATATGTCTATTTCGTTTTGGGGTTTTCCCGTGATTAGGTTTATTTTGTTTTTTATTTCGTTTGCTATTTCATTTTCAAAATTTGTTCCGTTCGGGTTTGGATAAATTGTTGCCATTATTTTTATTTTTTCTGTACCGCTTGGTGTTGTGCATTTTATTATTTCTTTTTCAAAGCCTTTTAACATGAATTTGTTTGAATCAAAGTTTAGGTCGTTTAATTTTATTGTGGCTAATCTTGCTCCGACAGTCTGGTTTATTTCTTCTGTTCCGGAAAGCCATTTGAAAAGAATCAGTATTGTAATCATTGTGACTATTGAGAAGCCTATCACGATTTCCACTGATGCTTGTCCTTTTATTTTGTTCATTCTATCAGCTCGAAATTTAGTTTGACTGGTGGCGTTTCGTTTGTTTTTTGTATTGTTGCTTTGTATATTCCCGGAATGCTTATTATTGGTGTTTCGCATTTAAACGTGAATCCTGCTTGTATTAATTTTGTGCATAATTTGCCTTCGTTTGGATAATCAAAGTCTATTTCACACGGCCCTGTTGCATCAGTTGATTTGGTTTTGTAAGTAAATCTTATTGAATTGGGTTCTTGCGGGTTTGAAGTGGTTTGTCCAGGATAAAACGTTCCACAAGTAATGTTTGCATCTTTTGGAATGACTATTTGGATTGTTTCTTTTGTCCCTTCTCCTGAAATTGAAACGTGTTTTAGTGTTTGGATTATTTTGTCAGCCGAAATCCTGAGTTTTGCCATGTTTGCAGTGTCTTCCATTGATTTGCTTGCAATTTCGGCGTTTGGTTGGACAATAATTACTATGTAAATTAATCCTATTACGAGGGTTAAAAGAAATTCCATTGTGGCTTGGCCTTTTGTTTTCTTTAAAATATTATTGTCCATAGCATATCTCCTGTGATTTGAAGAATTATGTATGCAATCATTATAGTTGGTACGAAAGCCATTGTTTTTTTTACAACAATTGTTTTTGGCGCCATTCCTTTTTCAGCCTTTTGTTTTAGCTCCTTGACTTGTTCTTCGCTAAGGCCGCCTGCTTGCAGCGGGCTTGCAAAAACTTTTTCCTTTGGGTTTATTTCTTCAATAGCCTCAGCAATTCTATTATTCATTAAGTGATTAATAACTCTTTTTATGTTCAGTTTTTCAACAACTTCCAGTTTTTTGTCTTTTATGACAATATAATTGTCAGGTATTGCTCCTTCATAAATTTTTGAAACATGTATTTCTTCCTTGAAAGCCTTGTTTTTGCTTTCGTTATACAATGAAATCATGGTGTAAAGAAGCATTATTGGAATTGAGTAAATAATCGCATCTATTAGAAATTTTTCGCCAAAGAGCAAAAGTGCAAGTATTGTTGAAATGATTGTAATGTAATTTTTGAAATTTTTAGGCGTGAATAAAAAAATCAATAAAACAATTATTGTCCAAACTTCCCAAATTTTATAAATTTGAAACAAGTGCTTTGCTACAGACATAATAATCGCTATTTGTATTAAATTCCAAAATTTGTTGCTTATTTTTTCTTTTACTTTTTCAAGTGCTTTTTTGTCCTTAAGAGAAGCCGATAATACCATTAAAATTCCTATCGGCATAGCCAGGAGGGCTGAATAAATTATCAGCGTGGCTGAAAATACGGGAATGTTGTAAGTTGAAAATAACTGGTTGTTTATTTCAATTGTGTTGCCAATTACCCTGTAATTCATCGGATTTAGAACGGCTATTGCTGTAACGAGTTTTACATCTCCGCCTGCCCATACTCCTAGCTTCCACAATACATAAGCCAAGCCAAAGCCAATAACTCCAGCCAAAACAGAAAAAAAGAAAGTTTCGAAATTTTCGGTTAAAATCGCTTCAAAGAGTTTCAGGCAAATTCCGGAAAAAGCCATTGCATAAACAAGGTTGTTTGTAACCAATCTTTGTTTTATGTCAGTGTAAGATGCAATGGCAAGGCCAAGTAATGTTATTATAAAAAATACTATTTCAAGCATTAGATAAAAAAATTGTAATGTTATTTTATTAATTGCTAAAATCAAATTTTGAAAAATTATTTTTTATTTTTGTCAATTGTCTTGTCATGATTTTTGTTTTATTATTTTGGTTGCCAACTATTAATTTGCTTTCTAAAAAAAATTAATTTTGCCTTTTTTTTGACCTATTTTTAGAAGTTTTTTTGTCTTTGATTTTGTTATGTCAAGCTTTTTTGTTTTTTTTGGCGGGACAATTTTCATTTTTTTTGCTTAGCCAAGTTTTTTTGCCTTGTTTTTCAAAACAAAATTTTTTAGGCGTTTTTTATTTGCTTTGCTGGATTATTTTTTTGTCAGGCGTTTTTTTATTTTGAATTTGTTTTTTTTTTAATTCAGTTATTTTTTTGTCTTTTGTTTTGCCAAAGCCAATTTTTTGTCATTTTTTGGAAATTTTTCATTTTGTAATTTTAGTTTTTTTGCAGGTTTTATCCCATTAAAGTTGCTATTGTGTTTTGTTTGTTTTCAATTACTTTGAGTTGTGCTTTGTCTGCCACGTCTGAAATGTTCATTGCTATTATCGTAACAGCTATTACCAAAATTAGGGCGAACATTATTGTTAGCAAATATTCCAATGAAACTTGCGCTTTTGTGTCCATAATAATCGTTAGTATAATTGTTTTTCTTAATTTATATTTTTTTTGCGTTTCCTGCGCCGCAATCAGGAAACTCTGTGGCTGTTATGGAATCTACTGTGCAGTTCGGATATGTTCCTACGCATTTCCAGCATTTTTTTGTTTGTACTTCCCAAATATAATTAGTGTTTAATCCTGCTTGGTTTTTTACTTGGCAGTTGTTTAAGCCGTCTAATGCTGAAAACCTTGTGCAAATGCTTGCTTTTTGGGTGATTTCAGTGCTTTTTGAGCTTGTTTCACTTATATTTAGCAGTATTATTACTGCTATTGCTGCTACTACTACTGCTCCTCCGATTAGTAGTAGGTATTCTAGTGCTCCTTGTGCTTTTGTGTTCATTTTTTTTGTTCGCCTTTTTTTTGTTTTTTTGGGGTTTTAATTATTTATATTTTGGTGTGTCTATATTCACTTCTTGTTTCTGTTTCTGAGCACAAGCTAAGAATGTTATCTTCGCAACATTTATTTGCTGCTGTTACTTCTGATACTTTTGTTGCTGTGCAGTTTGGGTATGTTCCGCTTGATATCCAGCATGTTTTGTCTTTGCTGTTCCACATGTATGCTGAG
>CAZNZM010000004.1:0-55199 GCA_964577555.1 uncultured archaeon | reverse complement strand
TGCTGCTACTACTACTGCTCCTCCGATTAGTAGTAGGTATTCTAGTGCTCCTTGTGCTTTTGTGTTCATTTTTTTTGTTCGCCTTTTTTTTCTTATTTTTTACAATTACTTCTTTTTTTTGTATTTAAATAGTTTTTGCTTTTGTAGAAATAGTTTTTTTTTGTTAAAAATTAAAGGGTGAACCTCCAAGAGGAGGTTCGGGTTTTTTTGTGTTTTTAAATTTAAATTAATGTATATCTTTGGGCACCACTATTAGCTGTTGCACTACATCCAGCTCCAGCTGAGCAACATGTGGTTTCTGTCGTTGCACTTGTTTTTGTTGCTGTGCAGTTTGGGTGTGTTCCGCTTGATATCCAGCATGTTTTGTCTTTGCTGTTCCACATGTATGCTGAGCTTATTCCAGAATCTCCAACTAAGTCACCGCAGTTTGGTGTTGAATTTGCTAATGTTGCTAGTTGTGTTGCTGTTGATGACATTGTTGTTGCGGTTGTTGCGGTTCCGCTTGTGCCTCCTAGTTGTAGGAGTATTATTACTACTATTGCTGCTACTACTACTGCTCCTCCGATTAGTAGTAGGTATTCTAGTGCTCCTTGTCCTTTTGTGTTCATTTTTTTATCATCCTCCATTTTTTTCTTTTTTAAAATGAATAATTTTTGTTACGTATAAGTTAGTCAAACTCCTTAATCAATCTTTTCCTCCACTTCCGGGGCTATTTTTTCGGTTACGTAGTTTTTGATAAAAAATCCCACTGTTACAGCTGCTACTACTGCCAATCCTAATGCTAATAGTGTTTCTGTTGAACCTTGTGCTTTTTCTTCTTTTATCATGTTTTTACCCCTAATATTCCACTGAAAAATATTGATGCCGCCAAATAGGCGATATAAGCTATTAAAACAAGTATTGGGAAATATATAATTGTTTTGCTTATCTTTCCTTCGCGCATTATTGATATCATTAGTGCTGAAAAGAATGTTTCTATGAATATGTATAATTGTATTGTCATGTTTATTATTACTGATGCTTCTGTTGCTGCTGCTTTTGCTTCTTCTGTTGCCGCCATTCCTGAGGATGTTATTAGGATTTTTGATATTGTTGATACGAATCCGAATATCATTGGTGCTATTAGTGCTCCTGCCACGAACATGAATATTACTTGCATTGCTGTTGATGCTTTTCTTTCTTTTGCTATTCTGTAGAATGCTCTTACGTCTTCTGCTATTTGTTCTAATACGTTTGATAGTCCTGCTCCTGCTTGTATTGAGTTTGTTATTATTGTGACTGTTCTTTTTACTAGTCTTGAGTCAATGTTTTTTGCAAGTGTTTTGAATGAGTTTTCAAAGTTTTCTCCTTCTTCGAGTTTTCTTAGTACTTCGTTCATTTCTACTTTTAATGGGCCATAATCTGATGTTGCTACTTCTTTTATTGCGAGTTCGTATGTGCCGCCTGATTTTAGTGTGTCAGCCATTTGTCTTAGCGCGTCTGGGAGTATTTCTTCTATTTCTTCTATTTTTTGTTCTGCTTTTAGGTATGGGTATCCTAATCCTAAATCAAGTATTACTATGAAGCCGAGTATTCCTATTGCTATTGATTGTTCTAGGTTGAAGTATGTTGCTATGAAGAACATTATTGTTGATATTATTGTTGCGGCTACTAAGCAGTAAATTATCCATAGTAATGGGTCTATTCTGAAGTCTGCTGTGTGCAAGTATCTTGCGTATTTTTTCATTATGCTCATTTCTTTTATTATTGGTATTGTATCTATTAGTTGGAGTGCCATGTTTTCACGTCTGTGGTTGTGTTATTTTTAGGAAAATTGCCAAAAATCCTAATAGGAATGGCATTATTATTATGTAAAATACCATTAGCATTATTGGCGGTATGTTTATTCCGCCGGGGCTTACTGGTGCGTTTGTTATTGCGCCTATTATTGCTATGAATACTGGTACTACTATTGCTCCGAAAATGAATATTACTCCGAAGAAGTTTAGTTTTTCTGAGAAGTCTTTTATTTTTACTTGCATTTCGAAGCTTACGTCTTCTGCTATTATGTTCATTATTTCTGAGAGGCTGCCTCCTGTTTTCATTGCTCTTATGACGTGGAATAGTGAGTTTTTTAGTGCTTTTGATTGTGTTCTGAGTGCAAAGTGTCTTAATGCGTCTTTTACGTCTGTTCCTTCTTCTATTTCTGTTATTGTTCTTCCGAATTCTTCGCTTAGTACTCCGTAGTCTGAGGCTGCTATTGTTTGGAGTGATTTGTATAGTCCTATGCCTGCTTTTAGTTCTGTTGCCATGTGTCTTAATACGAATGGCAGTTCTCTGCTTATTTCTATGCCTCTTCTTTGTGCGTTGCTTTTTGGTATTAATAGTGCTACTATTAGCGTGAATGCTGCTACTATCGGTGTTAATATTAGTGGTAGGAACCATGGTGCTTCTATTGTGAGTACTAGTGCTGTTGCCATTGTTAGTGTAAAGAATCCTGCTATTGTGGCGGCTGATACTGATAGTGCGAGCCATTGTATTAGTGACATTTTCATGTTTGCTGAATATAAGTAGTATCTTACGTCGCTTGCTATTGGCATTTTGTAGAAGAAGTTTGATATTGGGTTTAGTAGTGTTTTGAATGTGAGGTAGAATTTTCCTAGGGATTGTATTGTTGGGTTTTGGAATTCTTGGAGGTCTTCTACTCTTTGTACGCTTAGTTTTTCTTGTTCTCCTTCTGCTATTATGTCTCTTAGTTCTCCTAATTCTCCTTTTGCTTTTTCAAATTCTAGGCCTTCTTGTTTGTATTTTTTTTTCATTCTGTCAACTATTTTTTCCACTTGGTTTGTGTCAACGTAGTCTTCGGTTTTTGGTTGTTCTTGTTCTGTTTTTTTTTCTTTTTTTTCTTCTATTTTTTCTCTGAGGTTGTTTAGGTCTGTCATTTTTATCTCTCTTCCAACAGGAATTTTGCAGTTGCTTCTGACACGTCTTCTAGTCTTGTTATTTTCTTTTCTGCAAGGTTTTCTAGGAATTCTTGTCTTGCTTTGAGTTCTTTCATTATTCGGTCTTGTGTCAAGCCGGTTCCTTCTTCTATTTGTTTTAAGAATTGTATTGGGGCTTTTGTTCTTATTAAAGAATCTGTTGCTGCTTCTCTTCGGTATATTGGTTCTGTTTTGGTTTTTCCTTCGAGTGATCCTGTTACTTCTGCTATTTCTGTTATTCTTCTTATTGTGCCGAGTTTTTTGTCGTGTAGTCTGTGTTCTATTATTATGAAGTTTAGTCCTGCCATCATTACTTCTGGCACGTTCATTGGCGGGTTTGTTACTCTTACTATTGTTTCTTGTGGCGAGTTTGCGTGTACTGTTCCCATGCTTCCCGCGTGTCCTGTGTTCATTGCTGTGAATAGTGCAAAGGCTTCTGCGTGTCTTATTTCGCCTACTATTATTCTGTCCGGCCTCATTCTGAGTGCGTTTTTTGTTAGTATGTCCATTGTTATTTCTCCTGTGCCTTCCAATCCTGGTGGTTTTGCTTCTAGTCTTACCCAGTGTTTTAGCGGGAGTTTTAGTTCTGCTGTGTCTTCAATTGATATTACTCTTTCTGCGTCTGGTATGAATGCGGCTAGTACGTTTAGAAGTGTTGTTTTTCCCGAGCCTGTGCCTCCTGATATGAGTATGTTTGCTGGTCTTGCTCTCATTCCTTCTACTGCCAACCATAGGAAAGCTGCTGCTTCTGAATTTATTGTGTTGTAGTTTATTAGGTCTATTATGGTGTATGGGTCTGGTCTGAATTTTCTGATTGTGAGTGTTGAGCCTTCTACTGAGGCTGGCGGTATTGTGGCGTTTACGCGGCTTCCGTCTAGGAGTCTTGCGTCAAGTAGCGGGCTTGCAATGTCTACTCTTCTTCCTATTGTTCTTGCCATTCTGTTTATGAGGTCTTGTATTTCGTTGTCCGAATAGAATTCTATGTTTGTGAGCATCATGCCGTATTTTCTGTGGAATACGAATACTGGTGTTTTTGGGGCTATTACCATTATTTCTTCCAGCATTGGGTCTTTGATGAGTGTGTCTATTATTCCGTATCCTATCATTTCTCTGACTACTGCTTCTGCGTAGAATTCTATTTTGTTTGATGGTATTCTTAGTTCTGGGGATTCTCTGAGTATTTCTATTATTTTTTGGAAGTATACGTTTCGTCTTTGTTCTGGGTCTCTTATTTTGTATGGCACTATTGTGATTATTCTTGTTGCGGCTTCTTTTATGGTGTTTATTATTGCTCTTTCTCCGCCTGTTGGTCTTGTCACTGGCGAATGGTAGTATAGCATTTCTTGTCCTTGTATTTTGAATATTTTTCCGTATTGGTTTGATTCTATAAGTTCTTTTTCTGCTTTGTCCATTTTTTTTTCTGTTTCTGATATTGTGTTTTCTTCGTCTTCTTCGTAGTTTTTTGGTTCGTTAGTGTTTTGGCTTGGTTGTGTTTTTTGGTTTTCAATGCTTGGGTTTTGTTTTTCTTGGTTTTCTTTTTTTGTGTTGGTGTATGGTATTTCAATTGTAATTTTTGTTTTTTGCTCTTCTTGTGGTTGTT
Organism: uncultured archaeon; assembly: GCA_964577555.1. Taxonomy (GTDB): domain Archaea; phylum Iainarchaeota; class Iainarchaeia; order Iainarchaeales; family Iainarchaeaceae; genus CABMIU01. Next base: position 50,639 of record CAZNZM010000004.1, on the reverse strand, counting down.
TTGGCGTGGTTTCTTGTGTTTCCTTGTTTTTTTGTTCTTTGTCTTGTTTTGGCTGGTTTTTTGCTTTTATTTTTTCGAATAGTTCGTCCATGTAGTTTGGCATAAAATCAGATATTAAATTGTTTTTGAATATTATAAATTTTGCTTGCCCTTTCTTTAGGTGTTTTTTTTATTTGCTTTGTCAAATTGTTTTTTTTTGTGAGCCATTTTTTTTGTCAAGTTGTTTTTTTTATTTTTTTTTAATTTTTTTTGCTTGTTTTCAAGTCGATTTATTTTTTAGATGTTTTTTTTGTTTTTGGTTTTGTCACGCCAGTTTTTTTGTTTTGTTTTTTTTGTTGTTTTTTTTGTGAGCCAATTTTTTTTGTTATTTTTTTTAAAGATTTTTTGGCGTATTTGTTTGTGTATTTATTTTTGTCGTGTCACATTTTTTTGTTAAATTTTTTTCTGTTTTTTTTTATTTTTTTTCTTTGATTGTTTTTTGTATTTTTTCTATGAATTCTTCTGTTTTTATTCCGAATTCTAGTTTTCCTTGTCTGTCTTTTACTGCTATTGTGTTTGTTTTTTCTTCTTTTTCGCCGATTGTGATTATGTAAGGTATTTTTTGTGTTTGTGCTTCTCTTACTTTGTATGCTACTGTTTGGTTTTCCGTGTCTAGTTGGGCTCTTATTCCTTTTTCTTTCATGGTTTGCCATATTTTTTCTGCGTGTGCGTTGTGTTTTTCGCTTACTGAGATTATTTTTACTTGTGTTGGTGCCAGCCATGTTGGGAATGCGCCTGCGTAGTGTTCTATTAGTATTCCTATGAATCTTTCCAGCGAGCCGAATATTGCTCTGTGTATCATTACTGGTCTTTGTTCTTTGCCTTCTTTGTCTATGTATGTTAGTTGGAATTTTTCGGGCATTTGGAAGTCCAATTGTATTGTGCCTAGTTGCCAGCTTCTTCCTATTGCGTCTTTTATGTGGAAGTCTATTTTTGGGCCGTAGAATGCTCCGTCTCCTTCGTTTATTTTGAATTCTTTTCCTGCTTCTTGTAGCGCTTTTTTTAGTGCGTTTTCTGCTTTTTCCCATATTTCTTTTGAACCCATTGCTTTTTTTGGTTTGGTTGATAGTTCTATTTTGTATTCAAAGCCGAATGTTTTGTAGTATTGTCCAGCCATGTCTAGTAGTGTTTTTACTTCTTGTTCTATTTGTTCTGGGGTGCAGAATATGTGTGTGTCGTCTTGTGTGAATTTTCTTACTCTTAGCATTCCGTTTAGTACTCCTGAGAGTTCGTGTCTGTGGACTATTCCGAATTCTGCCATTCTTATTGGGAGGTCTCTGTATGAGTGTCTGTTGTTGCTGTAAATTAGTGTGTGGCCTGGGCAATTCATTGGTTTGATTGCGTATTCTTCGTTGTCTATTTTTGTAAAGTACATGTTTTCTTTGTAATGGTCCCAGTGTCCGCTTTTGAGCCAAAGTTCTTTTTTCATTATTATTGGGGTTATTACTTCTATGTATCCTCTTTTTTTTTGTTCTTCTCTTGCAAAGTTTACTAGCTCGTTCCATATTATTGTGCCTGCGTTGTGGAAGAATATTGTGCCTGGAGCTTCTTCGTGCATTGAAAAAATTTTTAGTTCTTTGCCTATTTTAGTGTGGTTTCTTTTTTCTGCTTCTTCTTTGTTTTTTAGGAATTCTTCCAGCATTGTTTGTTTTGGGAATGCTATGCCGTAAATTCTTTGCAAGGTTTCTTTTGTTTGGTCTCCTTTCCAATACGCTGATGATGTTTTTAGCAGTTTTATTTCTCCTATTTTTTCTGTGTTTGTGACGTGTCCGCCTTTGCACAAATCGTAGAATTTTCCTTGTTTGTAAATAGTGATTTTTTTTCCTTGTTGTGCGAATTCTTCTATTAGTTCTTGTTTGAATTTGTTTCCTTTGAATTTTTTTATTGCTTCGTTTTTTTCCGTTTCTTCTCTTTCTATTTTTCTTTTTTCTTTTATTATTTCTTGCATTTTTTTTTCAATTTTGTTCAAGTCTTCTGGAGTGAATGGTTCTTTGGTGTGGAAGTCGTAGTAAAATCCTTCTTCTATTGGAGGCCCTATTGTTGGTTTTGCTTCTGGAAAAAGTTCTGTTACAGCTTCTGCAAGCACGTGTGATGCAGTGTGCCACATGCTTTTTTTTCCTTCGTCGTCTTGCCAGGTGAGTATTTTGAATTTGCCGCTTTCTTGGATTGGGGTGTCCATTTCTATTATTTTTTCGTTGATTTTTGCGGATAATGCTTCTTTGGCTAGCTTTGTTCCTATGCTTTCAGCTATTTGTTGTGCTGTTGTGTTTTTTTGGAATTCTTTTTTTGTGCCGTCTGGGAATTCAAGTATTATTTTTTCCATTGTTTACTTTGTGTGTGGGAAGTAATAAAAATAATTGTTGGATTTTGTTTTTGAGGTATTTTTTGTTTGTTTTTCAATTTATTTTTTAAAATTAACTTGTTTTTTTTGTGTTTGTAGCTTTTTTTTGTTTTGTAATTTCCTTATTTATTTTTGTCGCGGTTTTTTTTATTTATGAATGTTCGTGTTTCGCCTTCTCCGGAGGTTTGTGTGAAGTGCAAGGGCAGGCTTTGGTGTGGTCCTAATTGTTATGTTCTTGAAAAGTATTCTGCTTTTCAAAATTCTTTGTCAAAGTTTGTTGGGAATTCTGTTTCTGGTTCTTCTCCGCCCGGTTTTTTTGTTTCCAGTTCAAATTATCCTGAGGTTGTGGTTGCGCCTATGTCTCCTGCTGGGCATTTTTCTGATGCTGCTTTGCTTGATGATACTGATAAGTGGTTTGGTCTTCCTGAGGCAAAGATAGTTTCTTTTAGGCAGTCTCTTGTGCGTGGCAATGCTGTTTTTGATGTGGATTCTGCTTCAAAGCCGGATTATGCGCTTTTGGATTTGCAGGAGCTTGCAATGTCTTCCAAACCGGTGTCTGTGGAGTTGGAGCTTAAAAACAAGCCTTTTCCTGTTCTTTCTTTTTCTGATTCAGTTGCGCCTATGGGTCCTAGCGCTGATTTGAAGCGTTTTTCTTTTGAAGAGAATCCCAGGGTTAATAGAAAGGTTGAGCGGGTTGTTTATGATACTGATGCCAGTGCTGTTTCAGGTTTGCTTGAGCTTTTTGATTCAGGGGTTGGTGTGAATCAATTGCATAAGCTTCTTTCAGCGGGGTTGATGGGTGTTGAGAAGAAGCGTCGGCTTGTGCCTACTCGTTGGGCTATTACTGCTGTTGATTCTGGCATTTCTCAGTATTTGATTGATGAGCGCATAAAGTATTTTGCCACTCTTGACGAAGTAATGGTTTTTGAGTCTCATTATTTGGATAATCATTTTTTTGTTTTGCTTATTCCTCGTGTTTGGTGTTTTGAGGTGCTTGAGGCTTGGAAGCCGGGCGGGGTTTGGACTGAAGGTGCTTCTGAAACTCAAATTGTTTCAGATTTTGAGTTTTTTTCCGGCAGAAAGTCTTATGCTGAAAATGTTGGTGGTGCTTATTATGCTGCAAGGCTTGCTGTTTGTGAGTATTTGTTGTCTAAGAGGAGGCAGTGTGGTGTTGTTGTTTTTAGGGAAGTTGGTAATGATTATAAAATTCCTTTAGGTGTTTGGCAGATTCGGGAGAATGTTCGCAATGCTTTGAGGTCTGGTTTTATTTCTTTTTCAAATCTTGGTCTTGCGATTTCTTATCTTTCAAGTAAGTTGGTTGTGCCGTTTGATGTTTGGAAAAGGAGAAGTGTTGTGCTTTCGGAAGTCATTTCTCAAAGGAGTATTTTTGATTTTTTGAAGTGAATTTTATTTTTTGTGTTTCATGAATTGTGCAAGAAGTGCTTCTAGTTGTATTCTGTCGTTTGCTCCTTCCACTATTCTGAAATTGTATTCTCCTATTTTGTCGATTAGTTCTATTTTTGTTTTGCCGTCGATTTCTTCTTCCGGCATGTTTATGAGTTCTCTGTGCATTTGGTTTATTACGTCTTCTCCGCTCATTCCGTGTTCGTACATTAGTTTGTCAAGGTTTTGTCTTGCTTCTAGGAATTTTCCTGTTAGTGCTTGTTTCATCATTTCTTTTATTTCTTCAGGTCTTGCTCTTGCTGCAACGTCGTATATTGATTTTTCTGTTATTTTTTGGTGCAGAGATGCTGCCGCTTGCATTACGTTTATTGCTTTTCTCATGTCTCCTTGGGATACGTAGATTATTGCGTTTATTGCTTCTTTTTCTAATTCTATTTTTTCTGCGTGTGCAATTTTTTTTATTTTTTCTTCTATTTCTTTTGCCGAGAGTTGGTTGAATCTCAGTACTACGCATCTTGATTGTATTGGTTCTATTATTTTACTTGAGTAGTTGCATGAGAGTATGAATCTGCATGTTTTTGCATATCTTTCCATTGTTCTTCTGAGTGCTTGTTGTGCGTCTATTGTGAGGGCGTCGCTTTCGTCTAGGAATATTATTTTGAAGTTTGAATCGAATGCGAGTGTTCTTGCAAAGTCTTTTATTGTTTCCCTGACTACGTCAATTCCTCTGTCGTCGCTTGCGTTAAGCTCCAAAAAATTTTGGTTGAATTTTTCTCCGAAGAATTCTTTTGCTAGTGCTACTGCACAGCTTGTTTTTCCTATTCCTGCTTGGCCTGTAAACATTAGGTTTGGCATTGTTTTGTTTTTTACGTAGCTTTGCAGTACTTTTATTATTTCTTTTTGTCCTTCTACTTCTTCCAGTTTTGTTGGCCTGTATTTTTCTATCCATGGCAGGTTTGGTTCTTCTTTCATAAAAAGCTTTTGAAATGATAATGGTTTTAAATTAATTCATGCCCAATTTTTGCGGTTTTTTTATGGGTTCAAGGGATTTTAAGGCGTTGGTTATTTTCGTTTTGTTTTATGCTATGCTTTATTTTTTGGGTTTTGTTATTAGGTCTTTAAAGTCTGATTTGCCGTTTTCTTTGATTTCTTTTGACAGGTTTCCTTGGCAGTCTGATTATACTTTGTTGTTGATGCCTGTTGTCGGTTTTTTTTTCGTTTATTTTCTTGTTCCTTATTTGAGGAAGGAGTTTGGTTTTGGAAAGGTTTTCATAAATTATGTTTTTCCGGTGTTGTTTTTAGTTGCTTCCTATTTGGCTTTTTATCTTGCAGTTTATGTGTATCATTATAATAATGCGAGTCTTTATGGAATTGAAATGTCTGATTATATTGTCCAAACCAATCTTGATTTTTTTCGTTCTTTTTTGGGTTCTTCTTTTTTTTATTTTGTTTTGTCTGGTTTGGCAGGTTGGTTTGCTGTTTTGTTGATTGAAAGGTTTGAAGGAAAGGAAAAAGTGTGAGGCGCTTATGCGCATATATGTTGAAGGTTATGGCTGTTCGATGAATCTTTCGGAGACTGAACAGATTAAGGGGCATGCTTTTTCGCATGGTTTTTCTTTGGGGTCTTCTCCTGAAAACGCTGATTTTATTGTCATTAATACTTGTGGTGTTAAAGGCAGGACTGAGCTTGATATGCTTGCCAGGATAAGGCATTTGAATGAAATTGCAGTTGCCAATGGTAGCCAATTGGTTGTATTTGGTTGTCTTCCTAAAATAAATCTTGATGCTGTTCAAAGTATTTCAAAAAATATAATTTCTATTGGCCCTGATCTTGAGAAGCTTTCTGAGGTTCTTGGTATTGCTTCAGAGCCTTTTTCTCCTTCTGTTGAATTTGTTAGTTCTAATCCTTATGTTTCGATAATTCCTATTCAAAGTGGTTGTACTAATTTTTGCACTTTTTGTGGCACAAAGCTTGCGCGTGGCAATATTAAGAGTTATTCTCCTGATAAAATAAAGGCTCGGTTTGAAAAGTCTCTTTCTGTTTCAAAGGAGTTTTGGTTTACTGGCCAGGACACTGGTGCTTATGGGCTTGATATTGGTTGTTCTTTGCCTGATTTGCTTTCAAGAATTCTTGAGGTTGAAGGCGATTTTAGGATAAGAATTGGTATGATGAATCCTCATCATTTGTTGAGGATTTATAATAAACTTGTTCCGTTGTTTTCTGATAATCGTCTTTACAAGTTTTTGCATATTCCTTTGCAGTCTGGTTCTGACAGGGTTTTGCGTGTTATGAGAAGGGGTTATACTGCTTCTCAGTATGTTGGTTTGGTTTCTTCGCTTAGGCGTGATGTGCCTGGCATAACAATTGCTACTGATGTTATTGTCGGCTTTCCAATTGAATCGGATTCTGAATTTGAGGAAACTGTTTCTGTTGTTAGGGAAACAATGCCGGATATAGTTAATGTTTCCAAGTTTGCTCCTCGTCCAGGCACTTTGGCTGCTGAAATGCCTCAATTGCCTGGCAAAGTTGTCAAGGAGCGTAGTTCTCGCATGTCTTCTTTGTGCAGGTTGATTTCTTATCAAAGGAGCAGGGCTGAGATTGGTTGTAAAGGAGTTGCTTATTTTAGCGAGGTTGGTTCCAAAGGCAAGTTTTTGGGGAGGCTTCAGAACTATAAACCTGTTCTTGTTGATTTTGATTTGAGGGGAAAATTTGCCGAGGTTGAGGTTGTTGATGCTGGTGTTGGTTGGTTGGCTGGTGTTGTTTTGAATAATTGTAGTTCTGGTTCTGTTCGCAGGGGTAAAATTAATTTGTTGGCTTGGGAATAGTTTTATTTGGTTTTGCGATTCAGCGAGCCAATTAAAATTTCAGCATTTTTTTTGCTTGTTTGAGTTGTTTTCTAATTTTGTTTTTTTTTGCAAGCCAAGTATTTTAAGTGTGTTTTTTGTGTGAAACTTTTTTGTTATTTGTGTTTTTAGGTAATTTGTTTTTTAGACATTTTTTTATTTTTTTTAATTATTTATTTTAAATTAATTTTGTTTTTTTATTTATTTTGAATTATTTTTTACTCGGCATTTTTTGTTTGAAATTTTGTTTTTTGCAAACCAATTTTTTTTGGATTCTTTTTTGCGGGACGATTTTTTGTTATTTTTTGTGAATTTGTTTTTTTTTGCCATTATGTTTTTTGGCAAATTATTTTTTTTGTGGTTTTGTTTTGGCTATTTTTTTGTGTTTTAGTTTTTTGGGTGCTTGTTTTTTTTGTGGTTTTTGCCGGTTGTTTGTTTTATTGTAACATTTTTAATAGCTTTGAATGATTTTTTTTGTGGTTTTTATGGTTTTTCTTGAAGCGTTAGAGGATTATAAGAATAATATTACTACTGCGGCCTCTTTCAGTCTTTTGCTTTTTTTTGTATTGCCGTTTTCTTGGCTTTCAAACGTGGTTGTTTCTTCAGGAACTGTCATGATTGATTATGGTTTTTTGAAAAAACCGTTGGTTGATGCTGTTTTTTTGCTTTTGTTGGCTTTGGTGTTTTTGTTTTTTTATTCTGTTTTGGTTTGTTTGATGATTTTTGCTGTTAGGGCTGATTTTAACAAGGTTAAGTTGCATTATTATTTGAGCGAGAAGGTGTCGAAATTCGGGTTGAAGTATTTTCAATTTTTGGCGATTTTTGTTGTTTTGGCTGCGGTGGTTTCTTCTCTTCTTATTGATTTTGGGGTTTCGCCTTTGGTTGTTAATTTGTTGCTTTTTTTTGTTTCTTTGCCTTTTCTTTTTCTTGGGCAGGCTATAGTGGTTGATGAGGAAGGTTTGTTGTCCTCGGTTTTGTCGTCTTTTGAATTTATGCTAAAAAACCCTTTTGCATTTGTTATTGCTTTTGTTTCAGGTTTTTTGGCTGTCACTTTGTTGCAGTTGTTGGAGTTTTTGATTGACTTGGCTTTTGGCGTTGGTGGTTTTGTTTCTCTTGTTGTTGCTTTGGTTGTTGTTGTTCCGTTTTTTGAATCTCTTAAGACTGAATTGTATATGTCCAAGTTCGAGATTATTAAACCGTATCGGTCTTTCGGATTGTGACGCTTGGGCAGTCGTTTAGTATTGTTTCAGCTTCTTTTGTGTTTTCTGCTATGTAAGTGTGGCCGAATGTTTTTCTGGTTTTTTGTGTCATTTGTAGTAGTTTTTTTTGTAATTCGTTTTCTTTTTCTTCGATGCCGAAGCGTTGCAAACTGTCTTCTGGAGGGGATGAGCATGCTATGAAGCCGTGTTTTTGGACTGTTGTTATTATTTGTTCTATTGTTTTTGCATGGTTTTGTTCTATTTGTGTTGCTGTTTGGTTTAGTCCTGCAAGTGCTATTACGTTTTCGGCTTGTTCTAATGTTTTTTTGTCTATGTAGTTTCTTTTTTCCAGTTCTTTTCTTTTTGTTTCGCACATTTCTTTTATTTCTTGCAGTATTTCTTCAAGTTTTTTCCAGAATTCTTCTTTGCTTGAAATTTCGATTATTTTTGGTGTGTTGATTGATGTTGTTTGCAGTATTGTGTTTGTGTTTCCGCATATTGTTATTTTTCCGAATTTTGTTGTTTTTTCTTTTGAATAGTTGAGTATGTTTATGTTTTCTTTTCTTTTTGGCAGTAGTTTTAGTTTGTATTTTGTATCTATTGCGATTGAAGTTTCAAGTGCTTTTGAGTCAGTTTTTTCCATTAATGCTTTTGCCAGAAGCATTGCTCCGGTTTTTGTTCCGGATTTTTCCCATTCGTAGTCTGTGAATAATGCGATTTGTGCGTTTCGTTTTTTGCCTGTTGCCGTGAATATTTTTTCTAGCGCTTGTGCTTCTTCTTGTGCTTTTTTTTCTGTTTTTATGTTTTCGGCTCTTGAGTAGTTTATTGCTGTTATTGTCAATGGTGTGCTGATGTATTTGTCCGCTTCTATGGTTGCCAGTAGTATGTCTTCTCTTTCTCCTTTGAGGTGTTTTGCTGTTGCAAAAATTTTTGTTGAAAAATCTTCTGGGTAATGTATGTTTATTATTGAGTCGAAGTGAAGTTGTTTTGTTTTTAGAGGTATTTTGAAAAGCCAATTAAATTCTTTGAGTATTTCTTTGTTTTCAAAAAACCCTTGTTCAAGTTTTTTCTTTACTTCAAAGACTGGTAGTCCTATTCTTGAGTATTCTCTGTGCCCCACTTCGTGTCCGTATTCTAGGAGTTTTGTGCTTACCATTTCTCTTATTATTTGTGTGTTGAGTTGTTCTATTTTCATGTCTTTTATTTTGTCTTCTACTTCAGCTCCTATTTTTTCCGCTATGTGCCTGCTAAGGCTTGTTTCTTTGAGTAGTGATTTTATTATGTTGCCTCTGTCAAATGCTTCTCTTTTTTCAGCCGAAGTGTATACTTTCATTTTTTCGAATGATTTGAATGTTCTGGCTGCTTCGGGGTTGAGTTTTTCAAGCAATTCTGCTGCGCGTTTTCTGTATTGTGTTTCCGATGTAGTAATGTTTTCAAGTTCTTTTATTATTTTTAGAACTTCCCATTCTGTTGCTCCGCTTTCTCTTAATTCAAAGGCGATTCTCTGAATTGTTTCTTTTATTGGTTTGTTTTCTTCCATGTATAAAATTAGCGTTATTGTTTCTTAATTTCTTTCTTAATTAATTTTTTTTTGTTTTTATTTGAAAAATTAACTTTATATTTGTTTTGTGTTTGGATAATTGATTGGGTGCTTTTTTTTGGAGACTCTTGACAAGATTGATCATAAGATTTTGAGTATGTTGCTTGAGGATGGCAGGGCTTCTTTTAGCGTTATTGCAAAGGAGGTTAATCTTACTGATGTTGCAATAAAGAAGAGGGTTGAAAGGTTGAAGCGCAGGGGAATTATTAATGTTATAACTGTTGATTTGAATTTGAAGATTCTTGGTTTTGAAAACCCTATTTTTGTTCAGATTAGGTCGGAGCTTTCTAAGAACAAGGATGTCATTAAGAGGCTTAAAGAGCTTGATTATGTTATGGAGGTTTATCAGGTTCTTGGCGAGTATAATATTCTTGCTCGTCTTGTTGTGCCTGACCTTGATTCTGCCGAAAAGTTTGTTGAGATGCTTGGCAATATGGATGGTGTTCTTGACATAAAAACTTTAGTGGTTATTTCTGAGGTTAAGCGTTCTAGGCAGCTTCCTTCTTTTCTTCAGCAAAAAAAGTTGTAGTTTTTATGAAGTTGATAGTTGCGGAAAAGTCTATTGCTGGGAGCAATATTGCTTCTATACTTGCTGGTAAAAAAGTCAGTGTTAGTCAGCTTGGTTCTGCTCAGGTTTTCAGGTTTGTTTGGGGTGGTGTTGATTGCATGGTTATTCCTTTGCGGGGGCATATTGTTGATGTTGATTTTCCAAAGAAATATAATTATTGGATTGGCACTGATCTTAAGACTCTTGTTGATGCTGAAGTCGAGTATTTTGGAAAGGAGAAAGCCATTATTGATGCTTTGAAGGAAGCTGGTAAATTAGCTAGCGAGGTTATTATTGCTACTGATGCTGATCGTGAGGGTGAAAGTATTGGTGTAGAGGCTTTGAATTATATTAAGAGTTCAAACCCAAACATAGTTGTGAAAAGGGCTTACTTTTCTGCGATTACTAAAAAGGATTTGTCTTATGCTTTTTCAAATCTTTCAGATGTGAATTTTAATTATGCTGATTCTGCTGATTCAAGGCGCGAGATTGATTTGATTTGGGGTGCTGTTTTGACAAGGTTTTTGTCTTTGGTTGCGGGCAAGCTTGGCAAGAATTTTTTGAGTGTTGGAAGGGTTCAGACTCCGGTGCTTGCAATTATTGTGAATAGGGAGAAGGAGCGTCTTGCGTTTGATAAGAAAAAGTATTGGGAGTATCATGCTGTTTTTGAAAAGGATTCTAAGCAGTTTGTTGCAGAACACAAAAAAGGCAAATTTTGGGTTAAGGCTGAGGCGGAGTCTTTGTTTAATGGCAAACCTGATTTTGGCAAGGTGGTGAATTTAAAGTCTTCAAGCAGGGTTGTGAAGAAGCCTACTCCTTTTAATACTACCGATTTTCTCAGGCAAGCCACTTCTATTGGTTTTTCTGCAAATCAAGCCATGGAGATCGCTGAGTTTCTTTATCAGCAAGGTTATACTTCTTATCCTCGTACTGATAATACTGTTTATCCTTCATCTCTTGACTTGGTTGGTGTGTTGAAGGAGATTTCTAAGGTTCCTGATTTTAAGAAGGATGCAGAGTCTATTCTTTCAAAAGGCAATATTGTGGCTTCAAGGGGTAGCAAGGAGACAAAGGATCATCCGCCTATTCATCCTGTTCAAGCTGCTCCAAAGGAAAGTTTGAGTGATAGGCAGTGGAAAATTTATGAGTTGATTGTTAGGAGGTTCATGGCTACTGTTGCTGATGATGCTTTGACTGAAAATGTTTCTGTTGATATTGATGTTGCCGGACAGCCGTTTGTTGCTAATGGGCAAAAGATTGTTGTGTCTGGTTGGAAGGCTTATTATCCTTATTCTCAACTTACTGAAGTTATTTTGCCTCGTTTGTCAGTAGGTGATGTTGTAAATTTGGTTTCTTTGGATTTGGTTGAAAAGGAAACTCAGCCGCCTGCAAGGTATAGTCAATCTACTTTGATAAAGCTCATGGAGGAGCTTGGGCTTGGCACTAAAAGTACTCGCCATACTATTATTCAAAAACTTTATTCTCGGCGTTATATTTTTGGTTCCAAATCTATTGAACCCAGCAAGGTTGCTTTTGCGGTTATTGATTCTCTTGAAAAGAATAATGTTGATGCTGTCAAGCCTGACATGACTGCGAAGCTTGAAGTTGAAATGGATAAAATTGCTGCTGGTAAAAGGACAAAAAAGGAAGTTGTTGACGAGTCCAGGAAGTTTTTGCATGTGATTCTTGACAGGATGCTTGAGAATAAGGATAGTATAAGGGCAGGTATACTTTCAGGTTTTGCTGCAGATTCGGTTGTTGGGAAATGTCAAAAATGTGGCGGCGATTTGAGGGTTTTGATGAGCAAGAAAAAAAAGCGTTTTGTGGGTTGTTCTAATTATCCTCGATGTGTTAATGCTTTTCCGTTGCCTCAAAAAGGCAAGTTAAGTGCTCTTAATGTGAATTGTGATAAGTGTGGTTCTCCTAAGGTTGCTGTTTCTTTGGCTAGGAGGCGTTTTGAAATGTGCCTTGACCCTAATTGTGTTACTAAAGCCGATTGGAAGGCTAAAATTGTCGAGGCTGAAAAAGCAAAAAGCGCTTTGCAAGTTTCTGTTTCGGATTATAATTCTTCAGAAAAGTATGTTGATTCGGTTGTGAACAAACCTGTGTCTGTTAGAAAAAAGGTTTCCAGAAAATCAAAGAGCGAAGTTGTTTCAAAAAGTAAATCTAATGCGGTTAAAGTTGGCGAAAAGCAAAAGTAGTTTTTTTTTGCAGTTTTTGGGCAATCATGAGTATATTGTTCTTTCGCAAAGCCCGTTTATTGGGTTGCAGTATTGTGATATGCCTTCATTAGTTGGAGGGCATAAATCGTTTTTTGCGGTTGATATGCATTTGTATCTTGTACATTCTTTTGTGTCGCATACGCATGAAGGTGTTATGCAGCTGCCTTTGTATAATTCTTTGTTTTCAGTGCAATTAAGGTATGAGTTTGTGTTTGATGTGTCGGGTATGCATCCTTTGCTTTCGTCGCATTTTAATGGTGCTCCGCATGTGTTTATTGATGTGCTGTTTCCTTGGCATAAAACAGGTTCTAATTTGCATCTTCCGTTTGGATAAAGGTTTCCACTTTCATCTATGTATGAGCATGTTGCTTTGTTGCATTTGTTTATCCCCGGGCATTGTTTTAAATCAATTCCAACGTATTCTTGTTTGCAAACTCCTTTATTGTTTTTTATTATATTATTGTATTGTTCTTTGGTTAGGTTGTTGTTTCTTTCCATGATTTCTTGTATTTTTTGTGCGTCTTTTTCGCACCAGAATTTTGTGCAGATTCCTCCTTTTGAGCTTCCTGTAATTTTTGGATCTCTTAGTTCTTCTGGTATGCAGTCAATGTCTTCTTCGCATTCAATTATTGGTGCTGAATTTGCTCCGAGGCATTTTGTTGGTTCTGCCGAGAGAGGCGGGTTTGGTTTAAGCGGTTTTGGTTGGCAGGTTTTTTCAAGTGCTGTGACAATTTTTATTATTGTTGTTGCTGTTTCTTCTTTTTTGCTTGTTCCTATCAATTCTTGCGGTTCGTTGCATTTGATTGCTACTTTTGCGTATAGTTTTGGGTTTAGTGCAACTAGTTCGTCTTTATGTTTTTTTTCTTTTCCGCAGTCTTTTAGTTCTATTTTTGGGTTTGTTTCTCTTTTTTCTCCTATTATGTTGTTGCTTTCCATTGTTTTTTCTCTTTTTGGCACAGTGTCTTTTTCTTTCATTTCTTGCCATTCATAGTAAATGTATTTTGTGTCATAGTCTTTTTGTTGTGGGTTTTGATTAGGTTCTCTTTTGGTTGTTTCATTATTGTATAGTTCTTCTACTGTTATTTTGTCAAGTGTTTCGCTTATTCTTATGTTTTGCCATCTTCCGCCTGGTTCTTTGCAGTGCCTTTGCAATGATTCATCGGATTTTGGTTCCACGCATTGTTGTTCTCTGTATTCGTCTGTGCTTGTTTCCCATTTTTCTATTTCATATGTACAAGTTATGCCTGTCCCTGTAAGTTTTTGGTTTAATTTGTCTATTTTTGTTTGCAGCATTTTTTCGTATTTTGGTTTTATGTTTTCTGTGTTGTAATTTCCTTTGATGAATTTCTCGTCTATCATTTTCAACAAATTGCCTTCTTCATCTCTTGGTTCTGGGTCGCTTGTGCAATCGCATAGTGCTACTTGGCAGTATCCTGCTTCGTCCATTGCGCTTGCCGTTTCTATTTCAAAGTGTTTCATGTCTGTTTCCATCCATTCTGCAAGTTTTTTGTATGTTTTTATAGTATTTGCTGGGATTTTTTTTGTTTTGGTGTATTGTATTTGTTTTTCTTGGTCTCCTTCTTTTACTGTTGCCAGCACGTTTATTTCCAAATCCAATGGTTTGTCTTCTGGCAGGGCTTTTATTTGTTCAATTGGTTTTTTTGTTTTGTCAATGTTGGTTTTTAGTTCTACTTTTAGGCTTGCTGGGTCGTATTCGTATCCTGTCTTGTTTTTGAGTTCTTTTAGCAGTTCTTCTATTTCTTTTTTGGTTAAGTCTGTGAAGTTTTTGTCAAATTCTTTTAAGCTTGGCATGGTTGGTTTGTTGTAAAACCATATTGGGTCGTCTGTGGAGAATCCGTTTTTCATTATTTTGTATGTTGAATTTTTGAAGCCTTTTTCTATTGAATTTTCAAATTCGCTCATTAGTTTTTCTGTTGAGTTTTGTTGATTGTTTATATTTATTGGAGGAGTGTTTTGTAATGTTACTACAACTATTGTCGTGATTACTACTGCTGCAAGCACTATTGCTATTGCGTTTCCTTTGCTGTTAACTTGAATCATCTTTATTTATAAAATTCATACTACTATTTTAATGTTCACTAGTGTTTTTTTTGTAAAAATAGGTTGAAATATTAATTTATTTGTTGTTTGGGGTTTGTGCTGAATAGTTGGCTTTGAATTATTACTAAATCCGATATTTTGTGTAGAATTGGTTTTATAGTAATCCATTTATATGTGATTGTTCTTTTATTTTTTTGGTATGTTTTTTGGGTGTGGTTTTTGTGGCTAATGAAACTCAAGAACTTAAAGATTCTGTGAATCAGGTTGCTTCAACAATGAATTCTATTTTTCCGGCGAATGTCAAGGATCCAAAGTTGAAAGAGAAGCAGAATTATTTGCTTGCGAGTATTGGGGAGTTGAGTTCTAAGATTGATCAGCTTGAGAATACTGTTTCTGTTGGGGTTCCTTTGACTGAGGCTACTGATGTTATTCAAAAACTTAATAATTTGGAGCAGAATCTTGCTTCTGCCGAATCAAAGTTGAATATTTTTCTTCAGAAGACTAATGAATTGAAGGAAAGGGATGACGAGCTTAAGGAGATTTTGCAGACCAAGATAAGCAAGAATCAATTTGACAGTCTTTATAACAAGGTTGTTTCTCTTGAAGAGCTTTATCAGGGTCTTTCTGTTTCCGAGACCAAGGATACTTTTATGGCTCTTATTAATGTGATGGAGACTCTTGAGAAGAGGATAAAGTATATTGAGGAGCAATTGGCTATTCAGGTTACTTCTGGGCAGGATCAAAAGGTTGTTTCAAGCCAAGAGGAGTCTAAGGAGCAGGTTCAGCCTAAGAAGCCTGAAGAGGTTAAAGTTGGTTTTTTTGATAATTTTTTTGGTTCTCTCAAGAAAATTTTCGGGGGCTGATTTGGTTTTATGTCCCGAGAGGTTTTTGAACAGAAGCAGTTTGGGAAGACGTATGACGTTAATACTGATCAATTTGTTGTTTTGAAGGATGCTAATTTGGAGACTCTTGAAGCGTTGAGGTTTCTTGACACACAAATAAATCTTATTTATATGAAAATTGAGCGGATTATTAAAATGTTGGAAAAGGCTAATCCTGAGGCTCTTTCTAAAAAAGGTATTGAAAAGGTTGAGAGGTTGAATGAGCGTTTTGTTATTTTTAATGCAAAGCTTGATCTTGTCAAAACAAGGTTGGATGATATTGAGCGTAGTCTTATTTCTATGGAGAATGATTCTGATGGTTTGGCGGGCATTTCTGACGGTTCTAAGGAGATTATGGTTAAGATTGCGGATATTGAGAAGATGTATGGTGCGGTTTCTTCTTATCGTGTGAAGAATGTTTATCTTAATCTTGTTGAAATGGTTGGCATGTTGGGAAAGAGGATAAATAATATTGAAACTGTTATGGAGCGTGCGGGTTATAAGTTTGATAAGAGTGTGGTTGGTGGGGCTCATGAAGTATAAGATAAGGGATTGTGAGAATTGTGATGGTTTGAATGATATTGCTTTTCCACAGTGCAATGCGTGTGTCAAGCCAACTCCTGATTTGGATATTTTGATTTATAAGAACAAGCTTTTTACGAAGCAGCAGTATTTGCAGGAGAAGAATTTTGTTGTTTATCCTTTTTTTGTTGATGTGTTGATACAGCCTCTTGAAGGCAAGGTTTTGAAGAGTTATGATATAAAGGATGCTACTGTTGACATAATTGATGTTGAGGACAAGCTTAGAATTGCTTATGTTATTAAGATTCCTGGTTTGGACAAGAAGTATGAGGAGTTGAAGGAACTTAGGGAAAAGTTTGAGAGGCGTGATTTTTCCGATCAGTTGCTTAATATTTGGATTAAGAAGCACGGCATTCTTGATTATTTGTTGAGCGATCCTCATATTCAGGAGGTTAATATTAATCCTCCAGAGTTTCAGACTCCTATGATTGTGATTCATGACGAGTTTGAAGAGTGCATGACTAACATTTATCCTTCTATTGATTTTTTGAATTATCTTGCTACTTATTTGAAGATTGAGTCTGGCAGGCCTTTGAACAAGGCTCAGCCTCAATTGGATGGCGAATTGTATGTTGAGAATGTGAGGACAAGGGTTGAGGCTGTTGTTCCGCCGTTTTCTGTTCATGGGATTGGGTATAGTATTAGGAAGCATCGTGAGAGTCCTTGGACTTTGCCTCTTTTTATGAAGAATAATACTTTGAATTCTTTGTTTGCTGGTTTTATGTCTTTTGTGATTGCTCATGGCAGGACTTTTTTGGTGGCAGGGCCAAGAGGGTCTGGAAAGACTTCTGTGCTTGGTGCAACCATTACTGAGATTTTGCAGAAGTATAGGATTATTACTATTGAAGATACTCAGGAGTTGCCTGTTGATCATTATAAGAGGTTTGGTTATGATTTGCTTTCTCTTAAGGTAAGGTCTGCTTTGATGGAAGAGGGTCTTGAAATTCCGTTTGATCATGGTTTGAGGACTTCTTTGAGGCTTGGTGATTCTTGTCTTATTCTTGGTGAAGTCAGGTCTAAAGAGGCGAAGGTTTTGTATGAGGCTATGAGGGTTGGCGCCATGTCCATGACTGTTGCCGGCACAATTCATGCTGATAATCCTTATGGTGTTTATGACAGGATTGTTAATGATCTTGGCGTGCCAAAAGGTTCTTTCAAGGTTACTGATTTGATTATAATGGTGAAGCAGATAAAGACTGTTACTGGTTTGCATAGGGTTAGGCGTGTTGTTTCCGTTACTGAAGTTCTTAAGGATTGGGAAGATGAACCTGTTTTCCAGGATTTGATGGTTTATGATCCTAAACGCGATACTCTTGTGCCTACTGATGTTTTTATGAAGGGCAAGTCGGTTGTGATAAATGAAATAATTGAGCATACCCAAGGTTATAAGGATTATAATGCGGCTTTGGCTGATATTATGCTTAGGGCTTGGGCCAAGCAAAAGTATTTTGACATAATGTCAGAAGTGCCTCAAAAGCTTGAAGCTGAATTTGTTTTGAAGGCTAATACTTTGTATGTTGATCTTTTTGAGAAGATTAAGCCTTTGCAGGGCAAAGCTAATGAGGATGAGTTCAAAAAGCAGTTTACTGAAAGGGTAATGGAGATGGCTAAAAATTGAAAGGGGTAGTAATGGAATGTATTTTGATTTTGTATACGAGGTTGGCAGGCGTTTTCCGGTTGTATCAAGGATTCAGAGTTGGGAAGACAAGCTTAGGTTGGTAGAATTTCCTTATAATTCTCAGGAAGTTGCTTCTGGCATTGTAATTTATTTTTTTGGTTTAATGTTTTTGGCTGTTGTTGCAACTCCTATTCAGTTGCTTAGTTATCTTTTTGGTTTTGGCGCTTTGATTATTGCTTCCGGGGCTTTTTTGTGGGCTTTGAGCATTAATTATACTCAGCGGATCGTTGCTTTTAGGGAGGAAATGCTTCAGGCTTTACTTGAAATGTCGAATTATATTCTTCTTAATACGAGTGTTGAAGCTGCTGTTGTGAATGTTTCCGAAAGTCTTGGCGGTACTCTTGGAAAGCAGTTTAGGACTATACGTGAGAAGATAGAAGCCAAAGAGTATAAAACTATTGGTGAAGCTTTTGAGTATTATATTCCAATTTGGTTGCAGGTTAATCCGGAGTTTGTTAAAGGTCTTAATCTTCTTCAGACTGCTGCAATTGCCCAGCAGACTGAAAGGGAGGCTATTATTAATGAAGTTATTGAAACTGTTATTTTGAGTTATTATGATGCTGGCAAGCGTTTCACTGAAAAACTTTCAAATCAAACCAAGACTCTGATTTCTGTCGGCGTTATGATTCCAATGATGTCTTTGATTTTGCTTCCTTTGATAACAATTTTTATGCCTCAATTGGCTAATGTGCCTTTGCTTATTTTTCTTTACGTGGTTTTTTTTCCAACTCTTTTGCTTTTCATGGCCATGAATTTTGCAACTAATAGGATTCAAGTGAATACTATTGATTTGTCAACAAGCCCTCGTTTCAAAGAGATTCCTAAATGGTGGTATGTAGTGTTTGTTGGTCTTGGCTTGGTTGCTTTGATTATTCCTGCTTTTCATATTACTACTATTAATCTTGAGACTCCTTCAGGCATTGCAAGGGAGTATGCTCTTGATTCTATTTTAAAAATTTGGCTTGGGCTTTTTGGTCTTTTTCTTTGTTTTGAACTTTTTTGCTTTTTTTATGCTAAGAGGAATGAAAGGCTTTGGCTTGAAATGAACGAGACTGAAAGGGATTTGCCTCACCTTTTGCAGATGTTTGCAAGTTATCTTTCTTTGAACAGGTCAATGGAGAGTATTCTTAAGGATGTTGTGAATGATTATCAACGCCATGGTTTTGGCCAGCATCCTACTGTTAAAATAATTTCTTCATTGGAAGAGGCTCTTTATAATACCAAAAAGTCTCTTGGTGATTTGGTTGAAAAGTTTTTGCCTTCTGTTGCACCTTCAAGGCGCATGGTTCAAATTATTAAGAGGATAGTTATTTTTACCGAGATTGACCAGAAAAGCGCGGCCAAATCAGCCAAGATGATAAGGGAGCAGACTCTTTCAACTTACAAGTTGGATGATTATATTCAAACTCTTTTGGCTGAAACGGTTTCTATTGTAAGTATTTCCGTCACGGTGTTGGCTCCTTTGTTGGCAACCACTGCTACTGTAATGGCTGCTGCTATTGTCATGTCTCTTGAATTCATTAAGCAGAAGATTAATGAAGTATTGACAAGTGTTGGAAGTAATCCTATTAATCTTGAGCTTGTGAAGATAAAAGACATAATTCCTCCTACTATTCTTGAGATAATTGTTGGCGCGTATTTTATTGAAACTTCTATTATACTTTCTCTTTTTCTTTCAAATATAAGGGATGGCACGGACAAATATAAAATTGCAAAAACCATTTACGAGAATCTTGCCATTTCTTTTTTGATTTATAGTGCTTTGTTGTTTGGCGGTTATTATGCTTTCACTGAAATTATTTTCAAAGGGGTGCTTGTCAGGTGAATCAAACAATAATGGTTGTGATTGAAGTTATTATTGCAGTAATAGCTTTTGGAGCGATTATATTGTATGTTACAAGCATGTTGAAGTGATGTTATGGAAACAATTGAAATTGTTGGTTTTCTTTTTTTCACTATTATAGTTGCTGGTTTGATAACCGCTTTTGTTTTTCAATTTGATTTTAACAAGATTGGTGATACTGTAAGGAACATGTTTATTCCTCCTGCCAACGGACCAAGCCTAACCAAAGTTAATTTTCCAAAGTTTGCGGCAAAGCTTAATTATTGTTGGCAAGAGTGCCAGTTTGGCGAAGTTTATAAGGATTGCGGCAATGTTGTTCTTCTTGACGAGTCTTTTGATGGCAACAAAATTGGGGAGCTCGACGAAGCTAAATTGAATAATTTTTTTAGAAAAATGAATTATTGTACTGATTGTCGCATTTTGATTGACAATCCGCCGCTTGTTTTGCCAAGGATTTTAAATATTTCTTGCAATGAAAACGGGAATCATGCGTTGAAAATAACTTGATTTTTTTTGCCTAATCGTCATTATTTTTTTGTTGTTTATAGGACAAGTTTGTTTTTTTGGAAAGTTCTTTAAGCGTTTAATTTAAATATTTTGAAATCGTTTTATTCTTGTTTTGAGTGGTTTTTTTTATGGAGATGCCTGTTCAATTGATAATAACCTTGTTCATAGTTTTGGTAGTTGGCACTCTTGTAATTAATTTCAGTCAGGATCTTATAGGTGCTGGAAAGAATTCTATTTTGGGTTTTTTTGGTGGGGATAAAAAGCCGCCAACAGGAGCTGATCTTATTGATGTTACTTCTGTTTCGGACAGGGAAGTGGTTGCTTTGATAAAAGAGTGTTATAATAAGAATTATGGTGTGAATTTGCATAGCGGTATTTGTTTTACTGTTCATTCTAACGAACCGTATAATATTGTTCCTGAGAATTTGGTTGCTTTGGTTGGCGATGTCAACGTGCTTGGCAATGTTGAGAAAGCAAGCGTAAAAACTTTTTTTATAAATTGGAATGTTGATAAAGGTAAAGTGGAGGTAAAAACATGAATCAGAAAGGAATGGAAATGGCAATTCAAATATTCATTGTGCTTTTTGTTCTTTTGGCTGTTGCAATGCTGGTTTTGCAGCTTGTTTCTCAGCAGTTCAAGGAGCAGGGCACTAAAATTCAGGAGGAGCAGGATAAAGCCGCTTTTGAAAACAAGATTTCCAGTGGCAAGACTGAATGTTCAAGGTTGTGTGCTGCTGGAGATGCTGATAGTTTGGCGCAGTTTTGCATAAAATCTTTTGATTTTCGTTTGAAGCAGGGGGCTCTTCCGTCGTATAATAATACTGGCTTCAAGGCAGGGGTTGGTGTTTGTGACGACAAGGTTTATTGTTCTCTTTTGACTTCTTGCGGCTCTTCCAATTTGAATATGTCTTCGTGCAAGGATCTTCTTTGCAATTATTGGAAAAGAGAAGGCAAGTCAAGAGAGGAAGCCACCGAGCTTTTGATGCAATTCATCAAGCCTGGCGGGTGTTATGCTGGTTTGTCTGATGATGATAAAAAGTTTCATTGGTTTTCCAGTGCATTTGACAGCGATGGCGATGGTGCAATAGACATTGAATGTTCATGAATGTCTATATTTGCTTTCATTTTGGGGAGATTTTGTGGATCAGGCTGTTTGGCTCTATGTTGGCGTAATAACAGCTGTTTTTGGGCTTTTAATAGTGGCTAATTTGGTTTCTACCGGTTCTGATCAACAAAAACTCCAGCAAATAAAAAATTCGCTTGCAAGAATGGGGCAGAAGTGCGAATTTGTTTGCAATTCTGCTGTTGACACTTTGTTGTCTGAAAAGTTTCCTCTTGCAAGCGGTTCTGTTGTTTTTGCCAGGTCTTCTGGCAGTAAAATTTGTATGGAGTTTCAAGGCAGTAGTAATTGTGTAAAATGTTCTTGTCCTCCGCAGGATTATGATTTGAACCTTGACACTACTTTTCACAGGGAAGCTTTTTCAGTAACTGATTTTACTTGTTCTTTTTTAAGGGTTAAGGGCGGTGTTAAAATTGAGTGCAAAGCCTGATTTGAATGTTTTGAATTTGAATTCAAAGGCTAGTTTGGTGTCAGATGTTGTTTTGTGGTTGGCAGTTATAACTGCTATATTGCTTGCTTCTATGTGGCTTTTGGGTAATTTCAAGAATTTGAGGCCTGAAGCCGAGCGGGTTCAGAATGATGTTACTAAAATGCAGACTTTGATTAATGATGCTTGTGCTTCTTATAATTTCAAGTATAAGTATAATCCTTTGACTGAAAAAGGCTTGTTTTTGGTTAGGGATAATAATATTTGTTTTGATTCAGGCGAGATAATGCAATGCAGAATCTTGCTTTGCAGTACAGATTCTAATTTGAGCATTAACCTTGCTTATGTAACCGAGCTTTTGGTGAACAGAAAAAACGGGGGCAGAATAGATGTCAATGGATTGTAGAGGCATTTATTCTATGATTTCAACTTTTATGCTTGTTGTCATAATTGTTTTTGTTGTTTTGTTTCTTGTTTATATTGGTTATTCTTCTATTGTTCCGGTAAATCAGCTTACTCCTTCAATAAAGCCTCTTCAGGAAAGCGGGCAAGTAAGGGATTTTGTTTTTCGTTGCATTGGCACTTTTGACGAAAACAAGTTTGATAGGTTTGGCATTAATTCTAATTGTACTACTCCTGTTGTTTCCGGTTATGTTGTCAAAATGGAAAATTTTCTTGGTTGTAGTGAAAAGTCTTGGGCAATAGGCAATAATGATTCTTGTGAAAGGAAATATTCTTACGTCGTGAATATTATTAATAGTAAGGGGCAAAAATGCCTTGGCCGGGTTTATTTTTGCTTTAAAGGTGTTTGAATGTCTGCGGTTTCAGATATTATTGCAATAGTAATTATTGTTGTCATGCTTCTTTCTGGTTGGGCTTTGATTCAATTCAATCAGCTTGACCAAGCCGTAAAGGTTTTTGAAAGCAATAAGATTGCTTTTGAACAGCATCGTATTTCAGCAGATTTTGGAGAGATTTTGCAGATTGAAGAACCAACCATTAAGATGAGTGTTGCACAGTTGATGGGTGACATGATATATTCATGGTCTTATGATTTCAATTATTATGGGCAAAATGTTAATAGAAAGGAGATTGTTGAAAAAATATTTGACTCTATTTATGGGAAAGAAAATTATTATATGGAGATTATTCCGCCTAAAATGAAAATAAGGCTTTATTTCATTGTCGATGGTTCTGACAGCATGCGTGACGATATTGACAAATTGAATGTTATAATCCCTGACATAAAGTCTTTTTTTCGCACCAAGGGGGATTTTATTTTTGAAGAGAAAGTTTTCATTCTAAAAACCAATACTAATAATTCGTTTGATTGTACCAGTATTGATATTGATTGTTCTTATATTGAAGCCGACCATAAAATACCTGTGACAAACACAGGCAATGTTTGTCCTTCTTTGGGGGTTGGTATTTATAATAAGTATTTTGTGGATTCGCTTAAAAACCCACAAAGCCCTTATTTTGTTGGTGTTGACAAGTTTCCAGCCCGTATTTGTTGCATGTCTAATTGCAGTCCAGATATGAACATTCTTAAAGGAGAGTTTTACGAGGATTGGGCTACTGCTTCGGCTTATGTTGCCAAGGAAGTTCCAGAGGCAAGGATGGAGTCGGAGTTTCCAACCGTGACTTTTATATTTCCGGCTTCTGATGAATTGAGTTCTGGTTCTGAGTCTGATACTCCTTATAGTTATCAAGAAACTGGCAGTAACGTTAGGGTTTATTATAAAACTTGTAATTTGAGTAATGGCAATCGTTCTCTTGTTTTTGTGAATCACGCTATTTCTGTTCTTAAGAATTATGATTATAGAGTTGTTCCGATTTTTACCGATCCTAAAGGCAATGGAGCTCCGCCTATTTGCGATTCTGTCGGCAATCTTTGTGTTACTTCGAATGATTGTGTTGATTGTAATGGCAAACTTAATTGTGTTTCTTTTCCTTCTTCCGGTTTGCATTCAAACCCTGAAACTATTAACAAGATAAAGGAGCATATGGCGTTGCTTGCAGGCGGTGACGGAGTAAGCAAGGGAAATATTATTGATTGTAGTTCAGGTGGTTGTGACATTTCGTTGTTGAAAGAGAGCATAATTTCAACGATTGATGCTGTTGTTGGCAAGAAGTTTGAGTTTGGTACAAAAAAGGATAATGCGGAAAGGTATGTTGTGAATAAGACTTTGCCGTTGAAGGATGGGACTCAAAGAGAGGTTAAGATTTGGGTTTATAAAAAACAGGAGCCGTATGATGTTGTTTCTGTTTCTCCTTTGTCTTTGAAGCCTGTTGCTTTGATAGGTTTTTCTCCGCTAAATCCGGTAATAATAACTTCTGAAAGCAATGATGTTGATGTCGATTTTTGGAGCAATTCTTTTGATCCTCTTGGCAATAAAATTGTTTCTTGGGTTTGGAGGGTTGATGATTCTGAGCCTGTTGAAGGCAAAACTTTTTCCAAAACTTTTAGTGTTAATGATGTTGGTGACCACAATGTTTTTCTTACTGTTTCTAATGACAAGGGTGTGTCAAATTCTGTTAAGATTTCTATCAGGGTTTCAGTTTATGATAATTTAAAAGAGTCTTGAAAGTATTTTTGAATTTTTTTTGCTTTTTGTGTTTCAATTATGTGTTGTTTTTTTTGGGTTGGATGGAACGGGGTTGTTGTTTTTTTAGCTTGGTGAGCTTTAACCCCGTTCCAAACTTTTCTGTTTTTTTCTTAGGATTGGATTCCCCCTTTTTCTCGTTACAATTAGTTTTGCTTATTGTGAAGTTTATATAGATTAGCCAATTTTGAATGTCTTTTTTGGACATTAAAAAGTCTTTTTAATGTATCATACTTATTTTTGTTTTATGGCTGTTGTAATGAAATTGGATGACGAGGTCAGGTTGAATATTCTTGCTGCTTTGTTGAAGCCTGGTGCTGTTGTGCCTAATATCAGGGCTATTCAAAAATATACTGGTTATCATAAGGCTACTGTTAAGTCTTCTCTTGATTTTCTTGCAAAGCAGGGTTTGGTTGTTGGTTATGGACCGAAGGCTGATTTTAGGAAGCTTGGTTATAAGCTTGAAGTTGTTTCGTTGCTTCAGCTTGATTTGACTAAGAAGTCGGTTCTTGAGAAGTTTGTCGAGCAAGTGAGAAAGGATGATAATTTGTATTTTTTGTCCGGCATAATAGGTCACGACAATTTTAATTTTATTAGCAGGCACATTTACAATGATGTTGATTCTTATAATACTGACATTAGGAAAAAATATTTTGAGTCAATTTCAGGTATTTCCGATCTTTTTAAGGCTAGGGAAATTTTTTATATAACTGATCCTTTATATAAATCTGATTCTAGGACTGAGTCGATGATAAGGGCTATTAGGCGTTCAAAGGGTTTTGATTGATGATGCTTGAATTGGATTTTACAAAATCTGTTAATGAAAATGCTGCTGCTTATTATGAGCTTGCCAAGAAGTGGAAGAGGAAGCTTGACGGGCTTTCTGTTGGCATGTCTGTTTTGGATTCTAAAATTGTTGGAGTGGCTGAACATAAAGCAAAGGGGAAACAGGTTTTGAAGAAGCGTGAGAGAAAGTGGTTTGAGCGTTTTCATTGGTTTTTTACTAGTGAGGGTTTTCTTGTTATTGGAGGTCGTGATGCTAAGAGCAATGAGGATTTGGTTAACAAGTTTATGAAGCCTGATGATGTTTATTTTCATGCTGATATTCATGGTGCTTCGCATGTTGTGTTGAAGTGTGATGGAAGGCAACCGGGGGAAATTTCTATGAGGGAAGCCGCTGTTTTTGCTGCTGTGTTTTCTAAGGCTTGGCAGGAGCAGATTTCAGGTATTGATGTTTATTCTGCAAAGCCTGAACAAGTAACTAAAAGATCTCCTTCTGGTGAAGCAATTGGGCTTGGAGCTTTTATGGTTTATGGTAAGAGGGTTTGGTTCAAAAGGACGCCTTTGGAGTTTGCTATTGGTTGCAAGAAGGTTGGCAGTGATTTTGAATTGATGTCTGGTCCGCCTTCTGCTGTTAAGTCTCGTTGTGATTATCATGTTTTTTTGGGTTTTGGCAGGGAGTCTAAGGGCGAGGTTGCAAAGAAGGTTGTTGCAAAGTTTTCTGTAAAATTTGGTGTTGATTTTTCTTCTCGGCTTGATGAGATAGTTTCTTTGTTGCCTAATGGCGGTATTAGTTTGTTTGTTGGAGATTTTAATTAATTTTTTTTTTGCATGGCATGGTTTTAAAATTAGATTTATTTTTTTTATTTTTATGTTATCTGGCAAGCCTAAAAAGGAAGTTGTTTTGAGGGTTGAAGAGCCTGATCCTTCTCATGTTGGGCGTAATATAATTACTCTTGATAGGCGGACTAAAGAGGAGCTTGGCGTGACTTCTGGGGATATTGTTGAGATTAGGGGTTCTCAGAGTACTGCTGCTGTTATTTGGCCTGCTAGGCAGGAGGATGAAGGCAAGGGAATTATTAGGATGGATAATTTGATTAGGCGTAATGCTGGTGTTGCTCTTGGCGATAAGGTGAGTGTGAGGAAAGCTGAGTTTTCTGAGGCTAAGAGGGTTGTGTTGGCTCCTACTCAGGATGTTAGGATTATTGCTTCTGGTTATGACAGGATTTTGAAGAAGAATTTTATTGGCAGGCCTTTGAATAAGGGTGATCAGGTTTTGATTTCTGTTTTTGGTTCTGGTTTTATTTATCAGGTTATTGATACTAATCCAAGGGGTATTGTAAAGGTTACTGATTTTACTCAGTTTGTGCTTAAGGAGGAGCCTGTGAAGGATGCTCTTGGTGGCATTCCTAGGATTTCTTATGAGGATATTGGCGGTCTTGATGAGCAGATTCAAAAGGTTAGGGAGATGATTGAGCTTCCTATGAAGCACCCTGAAATTTTTAGGAGGCTTGGCATAAATCCGCCTAAGGGTGTTTTGCTTTATGGGCCTCCTGGTACTGGGAAGACTTTGTTGGCTAAGGCTGTTGCTAATGAGACTCAGGCTCATTTTATTGCGATTTCTTCTCCAAGTATTATGAGTAAGTTTGTTGGCGAAGCCGAGGAGAGAATAAGAGAGGTTTTTAAGGAGGCTGAGAAGAATGCTCCCTCAATCATTTTTTTTGATGAGATTGATGCTATAGCTCCTAAGCGTGACGAGGTTGTTGGCGAGGTTGAGCGAAGGGTTGTTGCTCAGATTCTTTCCGCAATGGATGGTATGGAGGCTCGTGGTCAGGTAATTGTTATTGGTGCTACTAATAGGATTAATAGTATTGATGAGGCTTTGCGTAGGCCTGGTCGTTTTGATAGGGAAATTGATATTGGCGTGCCTTCTAAAAAGGGTCGTCTTGATATTTTGAGGATTCATACTAGAGGTATGCCTTTGGCGAAAAATGTTGATTTGGATTATTTTGCTTCCGTTACTCATGGTTTTGTCGGAGCTGATCTTGAAGCTCTCGCTAAAGAGGCAGCCATGAAGGCTTTGCGCAGGTATCTTCCAAAGATAAATCTCGAGGAGCAAACTATTCCTGAGGATGTGCTT
The DNA here is from genome assembly GCA_964577555.1 of uncultured archaeon. Classification (GTDB taxonomy): domain Archaea; phylum Iainarchaeota; class Iainarchaeia; order Iainarchaeales; family Iainarchaeaceae; genus CABMIU01. Next base: position 23,818 of record CAZNZM010000004.1, on the reverse strand, counting down.
GAAAGTCTTGAGGTTAAAAAGGAGGATTTTCTTGAGGCATTGAAGGATGTTCAACCTTCTGCTTTGAGGGAGGTTACTATTGAGGTGCCTAATGTTAAGTGGTCTGATATTGGCGGTCTTGATGATTTGAAGAATGAGCTTAAGCAAGCAATTGAGTGGCCTTTGAAAAATCCTGATGCTTTTCAGAAAATGGGTATAAAGCCGCCTTCCGGTGTTTTGCTTTATGGCCCTCCTGGTTGTGGCAAGACTGCTATTGCAAAGGCCATTGCAACTGAGTCTGAGGCTAATTTTATTTCGATTAAGGGTCCTCAGCTTATAAGCATGTGGGTTGGCGAATCTGAAAAGGGTATTAGAAAGGTTTTTCAGCGTGCAAGGCAGGTTTCCCCTGTTGTTGTTTTTTTTGATGAAATTGACAGTATTGCTGCAAGACGCGGTATTAATACTGATGCTGGTGTGAACGAACGTATGGTTAATCAGCTTTTAACCGAGCTTGATGGTATTGAGGAGCTTAAAGGAGTGGTTTTTGTGGCTGCTACTAATAGGCCTGATTTGATTGATCCTGCTCTTATGCGTCCAGGCAGGATTGATAAATTGATTAAAGTTCCGGCTCCCGACGAACCAGCTAGGCTTGCAATACTTAAGATTCATTCTAAAAACGTGCCTCTTTCTAAAAGCGTTTCGCTTGAGGAAATTGCAAGGAAAACTGAAGGTTATAGTGGTGCAGATCTTGAGGGTTTGATTAGAGAGGCTGCGTTGTTTGCTATGAAAGAGGCTGATTTCAAGCAGGCTGAAATCAAGCCGCATCATTTTGAAATGGCGATGCAAAAAATCTTGCCTTCTATTTCTAAGGAAACAATTGAAGCGTATGATGCTTTCAAGAGTTCTGTTGCACAGGCTTTTAAGCCAAGTTATGTCAGATAGTTTTTTTTATTTTTTTTAGCTAATTTTCTCTAATTTTTTTGAATTATTTTTTTGTTTTTTTGTGTCATTGATTTTTTTTTGCGCCGAGCCAGTTGTTTTTTTTGGTGAGCCATTTTTTTTAGAATTTGTTTTTTTTTGATTTTTTTTGTACTAGTTTTTTTGTTTTGGGATTGTAAGCCGAGTGTTTTTTTTATTGTGTTTTTTTGTGTGAACTTTTTTTGAATTATTTTTTTGTTTTTGTCATTGGTTTTTTTTGTTGTTTGTTTTTGCGAGCCTATTTATTTTTTTTCAAATAGAATTATTTTTTTGTATTTTTTTTGTTTTGTTTTTTTGGCTAGCTGTTTTTTTTGTCATTTTTTTGCAAATTCGAGTTTTTTTATGTTGTTTTGTTTTGTTTGCATATTTCAAGTATGTTTCCGCTTGTTAATAGGTAGCCGTTGTATGTGTCGCATTTGTTTTTTTCAGAAAAGTTTGGTTCGCAGAATATTAATTGGAAATCAAGTGGTTGGTCTGAATTCACGTCTCTTATTTGCCATGATTGTCCTATGTAAGATTTGTCAAGATAATTGATTTTCATTTCTTCCCATAGTATTTTTCCAGGTTTGTATGTGTTTTGTATTGTTCTTGGTGATGCGTATTCTGTTTGAAGAACTTTGAGCCATATTGTAGAGCCGTGTTGTATTGTTTTTTCGCTTTTGTTTGTTATTTGGTAGATTAAGGTGTATTTTTTCATTGCTTTGTCGTAGTCGCATAGCAGTAGTTTGGTGTCAAAAGCGTATTCTGGTTTTTTTGGGATTATGGTGTCTGCTGGTGGTGCTGATTTGCATTTTGGCGAGTATGTTTCTATTGCGTAATAGCATTTTCCTTCAATGCATTTTCCGTCATAATTTAGTGTTGTGCCGTCGCATTTTTCCTTGCATATTATTTCTTTGCAAGCTTCGTTTTTGTCTTTTTTTTCAATTGTTTCTTTCAAGCAGCCTTGTCCCAATATTGTAAGAATGATTATTCCTGTGATTATTATAGTTGATTTTGTTTTTTTCATCATTAATTTGGGTGTTTTATTGCTTTATTAATTTTTGTGTGTTGTTGTAAAATTTATATTTATAGTTTGTTTTTTTTAGGCTAGTCCTATTATTTGGAAATATTGTTCGTTGAGTATTACTCCGGATATTGCGGTTAGTATTGTTATTGTCCAAGCTGTTTTGCTCCACAGGAATACTTTTTTTCCGTCAAGCGGTCCTATGGGGATTAGGTTGAAGGCTGCTAAGAAGAAGTTGACCATTATTGTGCTTTTTATTATTGTTAGTATTAAACCTGTTGGGCTTAGCAGTATTCCTATTATGCTTGCTGCAAGTGCTACTAAAATGTTTGTTACTGGTCCTGCTATTGATATTATTCCGTTTTGTTTTGTTAGGATTTTTTTTCCATAGACATATACTGCTCCTGGGGCTGCAAATACGAATGTCCCGTTTGTTATTATTGCTAGTGCGACTGCTAATAGTAATCCTTCTTTCCATGCAATGTATTTTGCTTTTGCTCCGAAATTTATTGCAATATATCTGTGTGCTAGTTCGTGGAGTATGAATCCGCTGCCAACAGCTATTGCGATTATTAAAAAATTTATTGTAAATTCTATCATTCCTTTTGGGCTGAATATTTGCAAGCCTATCCATGAGAATGCAAAGCTTATTGTTATCCAGCTTATTAGTATGTCTTTGATTTCTTTTTTTTCCATGTTTTTTATTTTTAATTTGAAAAAGCATAAAAATCCAACTAATAACTTTATTCGTCAATTGACGAATAATTTTAAAGTTTTTTGTAGGTGTTTTTTTTATGTTTAAAGGTTTTTCCGGTTCTGTTTTGTTGCTTTTTGCTTTTCAAGTAATTTTTTTGGTTTATTATTTTTCAAGTTTTGTTTTTTCGGATTTGCAAATGTCTGAATATTTGGCTTATTCGGTTTCTTCTGCTGATTTTTTGCGAACCAAGGCTGAGGTTTCTATAGATTTGGCTGTTGGCAATGCGCTTCGCGGTTCTGCAGTCTTTCCTATTGATTCTTCCGTTGCCAAGTCGTTTATTGATTATTCTTTGTTCAACGTGTTGAATTCAAATTTTGGTTCAATCAGTCTTTGTGTTGATTCTCCTTTTGGCGTAAAAAAAATTTTTCCTTTGTCATTGCCTTTGCTTGCCTCTGCCACTAAGTTTATTGTTTTTCGGTCTGGCAATTTTGTTGTTTTGAAGTATTTTATTTCTGGAACTATTGAGGGTTTTTTTCCTTGTGCTGAAATAAAGCAAGGGGATTATACTTCTTTTTTTAGACTTCCTAAGGGTTATTCGCAATCTGTTGTGGTGTCATTGCCATGATTTCTTTGGATTTTGTTGTTGCTTTGTTGTGCATTTTTTGTGTTGTTAGCGTATTATTGGTTGTTGAGAGAGATTTTTTGTCCGGTTTTTCTTCAGCTATTGATTCCCTTTCTTATAAGTCAAGTTTGTCTGTTTGTGTTTCTATTGGAAATTTGTTTTTTTCTCATTCAGATGGTTATATTTTGTTGCCTGAAAAGTGTTCTGGTTTTTTTTCTTCAAAAAAAGTTTTTGATGGTGCTTTTTATCGTTTGGTTTTTTCTTTATCAGGCAAGTATTTTTTCAAGGGAAGGTTGCATTATGGTTAAGGGTTTGTTTTTTTCTTTTGATTCTTTGGTTTCTTTTCTTTTCGTTTTTTTTGGTTTTCTTTTGATAGTGTATTTTGTTGTCGGGGCTTTGCAATGGTATTCTGATGAAATTGTCAATAATGAATTGTTTTTGTTTGGTTTTTCAATTTCTGAATCTTTGGTTAAGAATAGGGATTTGGAAAATTCTTTGCTTGGTTCTGCTTATTTTGATTCCGAAAAAAAGCGGTTGTTTTCAAATGTTGTTGATGTTTCGTTGCTTTCCAAAGCCAGGCCTTCTTATTTTGGCAAGTATTCGGTTTCTGCTTTGTATTTGGTTGGTAAAAATGGGAAGAAATTTTATTTTGATTCTGTAAAGGGCGATTGTGTTGTGTTTGAAAGGTTTGTTTTGTTGGAGCATTATATTGATAAAAAAGGCGTTTTGGGTGTAGTGGTTTGCAGTGAATAGGGGTTTTTTTTCTTTTGAGTCGGTTTTGTGTTTTTTGCTTTTGGTTTTTCTTTTATTTTTCGCTTCGGGTTTTTTTTTGCATAATAATTCAGGTTTGGTTAATTTGGTTAAAATACAAAAAATTAGGGATTTGTTGGTTGTTTGGAGTTATTCTGGTTGTGGTGTTGGTGTTGATGAACTTAAATCTGACGCTGATTTTTTTCTTGGCGTTGGAAATTATTCTCTTTGGTTTGGTGGCAGGGAGGTTGTTTCTGGCGGTGTTGGTGAGGTTTTTGATTTTGTTGAACTTAATTGTGGTTTTTATAGTGTTGAAATAGGTTTGTCTCTTTGAATTCATTTTTTTGTTTTTTTTTGTTTTTTGTTTGGTAGGTTGTTTTTTTTGTTTGTTTTTTTTGGTGAGCCGTTTTTTTGTCATTTTTCTTTTTTTTGGTATTTTTTTGTCAAGTTGTTTGTTTTTGTGAGCCGATTTTTTCTATATTTTTTTAATTGTTTTTTTTGGCGAGCTGTTTTTTTTGAATTATTTTTTTTCTTGGCTGTTTTTTTTTATTTTTTTTATTGTTTGTTTTTCAAGTCAATTTATTTTTTTTAATTGTTTTTTTGGCTAGTTTTTTTTGCTTTTTTTTTGATTCTTTTTTTTTGTTGGTTGATTTTTTTGTCATTTTTTGTTTTTTTTTTTTTAATTTGGTTTGTTTTTTTTGTGAGCCATTTTTTTTGTCATTGTTTTTTTGTTTTTTTTAATTTTGGATTTTGTTTTTTTTTGTGAGTTGATTTTTTTTATTTTTTGTTTTTTGTTTGGTGGGTTGTTTTTTTTGCAATTCGAGTGTTTTTTTTGTTTTTTTGTTGTTTGTTTTTTTGTTTTTTTTTATTTTGCCTGGATTGTTATTTTTCCTTGGTTTTTTTTGATTATGATTGTTTTGTTTTTTGTTTCTATTTCATTTTGGCAGTTGATTTCTTCTAATTCAAAGTATTTTGTTTTATTGTGTGTTGTTTCAATGATGCATTTTTTTCCTTTTTGAATAATTTTAGCTTCGCCAATGTTTGTATATTTTATTGAAGATCCTTCTCCAAGCATTGTTAGTGTTTTTGCAGCATTAGAAATTTTTTTTGTTGTCATCTCTATGTTTTTTTCATTAATAGAATTTTTTGCCATTTCTTGTATTTTAATTGCCATAGTTGTAAAAACCGATATGAATGCTATGCATGCGGCAAGTATTAGCATGAATTCAAGTGTTATTTGTGCTTTGTTTGATGTCTTCAATTTCTTTGAAAATTGTTGTTGCTTTTTTGTCAATTGCTTTCGCCCCTTGTTCTGCTGTTTTTTGCAGTTGATTTACAAGCAGTAGTACTATTGCCACTAGTGCTGCGATTATTATTATCATTTCTAAAGATACTTGGGCTCTTTCTTTGTTTTGCATTATTGTTTATTTAATAGAAAACAAATTTAAATATTACGTTGATTGACGAATATTATTTTTTTGTTTTGCTAGCCATTTTTTTGGGCGATTTTATTTTTTTTAATTGTTTTTTTGTGAGGCGATCAAATTTATTTTCTTTGTTTTGGTTTTTTTGGTGTTTGGTTTTAAAAATTGTTTTTTTGTTGAGTATTTTTTTAACAATTTTTGTTATTTTTTTGTCTCATTTTTGTCTGTGCATTCTTTTTCTTTTGTAAGTGTGCAGGTTTCTTGTTCTTCGTTAGCGTTTGTGTCTTTTGTTTCTATTTTTTGTTCTTCTTGGATTTTGTTTGTTTCTAAGTTGTAGTTTGTTTGTATGTTTGTTTTTTCTTGCCATTTTTCTTTTTGAATTTGCGCGCTTTGCATTGGCGTAGTGTTATTGTATAGGAAAAGCATTGCTATTGCCATTATTCCTAATATGATTGTTGCTGAAAGTAGTATGAATATTTTTGAATTTGTTTCGTTTGTTTTGAGTATTTGTTTTCCTTTTTTTGTAAGCGTATAGTATTTCCATTTTCTGCCTTCGTCTATTAATTCTATTAAGCCACAGTTCATGAGTATTTTGATGTGTTGTTTTATTGTTGGGGGTGTCATGTTTAGTTTTGTTGAAAGTTCTGAAAGTGTGTGGTTTCGTTCGTTTAGGTTTTTGAGTATTTTTGTTCTTGATTCTGAAGCAAGTGCTTTCAATTCTTGTGTTGCTATTGTGATTTCTTGCGGCATTTTATTGCCTCATAACGGTACTAGTAAAAGTATTGCTACTAGAATGATAAATAGTATTACTGCAAAAGATCTGTTGTAATATGCTATAAGTCCTGCTACTGCTGGTGCTATTATAAAATATTCTGCTATTGGTTCTCCTCTGCTTGCTGCTAGGTAGCCATATGCCGCGCCTATTGTGATTAGAAAAAGTATTGCTGCTATTAGTTTGCTTATTCCGCCTGTTATGTAGTTTTCAATTCTTTTTGCGAGTTTGTCAATTGTTTCGTCAAACATGTTGTTTTTGTCTTTTGTCTTGGTTTCCGAGTGGCTTTCGCCATGTCCGTGGCTGTCATGTCCGCTTGACATAGTAATTCTTCTTGTGTTAAGTATTTTTAATGATTTCATTTTTTTGTGGTTTTTTTCTGCTTTTTTTGCCCAAGTGTAATGGTTTTTAATTCGCTGATCGTATTTTTTAATTATGTCTGGCAAAAATCTTTTTTCAAGGTTCGGGAAAGAGAATACTATTTTTCTTGACGAGAGTTGCCTTTATCCTGATTTTATTCCTGATAAATTGCCTGGGCGTGAAAGCGAATTGGAGTCTATTGCTTATTGTTTTAGGCCTTTGCTTGAAAATCGGAAGCCCATTAATGTTTTTTTGGTTGGGCCGACAGGCGTGGGTAAAACTGTTTGTGCAAGGTATGTTCTTTCGCAGCTTGAGGAAACTAATAGCCGTGTGAAATCCATTTACTTGAATTGTTTTGAGTATAATTCTCGGTCTTCTGTTTTAATTGCTCTTGCAAATTTTGTAGGTGCTGCCTTGCCTCGCAGGGGTTTTGGTACTGACGAGATTTTTTCAAAGCTTTTGGAATTTCTCCCTAAATCAAGTTATACTCCTATAGTTGTTCTTGATGAAGTTGATCAGCTTGTTGCTTCTGTTGAAGGGGAAAAATTGTTGTATGATTTGGTTCGTCTTTTTGAGTATGGTGCCAATTTCATAGGCGTTATATTGATTTCTAATGATGTTTCTCTTATTTCTCACTTGGATTCGCGTATAAGGAGTTCTCTTGCGGGGCATGTTGTTAATTTTGAGCCTTATTCTCCAAGCCAATTGAAGTCAATTCTTTCAAATAGGGCTTCGCTTGCTTTTTGCAGTGGTGTTTTGGAGCCTGATGTTATTGGGGTTGCTGCTGCGCATGCTGCAAAACTTGGAGGGGATTGCAGGATTGCAATAGAGTCGTTGCTTAGGGCTGGCCGTATTGCCGAATCAAAAAATTCGCCAAGGGTTTCTCTTTCGCATTTGAAATTAGCTTTTGAGCAGGTTGATTCAGCTTCTTTGGTGAAAGGTTTGAAGCATTTGTCTTCTGATGAATTTGTTATTGTGAAAATAATTTCAAACAATCAGCCAATAACTTCTGGCAAAATTTATGAAATTTATTCAAAAAAATTCAATGGCAAGTTAAAAGAGCGCAGGCTCAGGGAAATACTTTCAAGTTTGGAAAGGCGAAATTTTATTTCGTCAAAAAATATTTCTTTGGGGCATAAAGGCAATACTAGGGAGTTTGTAAGCAGGATTCCTAGGGGCGTATTATAATTTTTTTGGCAAATTTATTTTTATTGTTTTGTTGTTGGTTTGTTATGAGTATGCTTTGGACTGATAAATATTTTCCAATAACTGAGCGCGAATTCATTGGTAATAGCGAAGTTTTGGATTCTGTGCTGGAATGGGCTAGACTTTGGAATTCTGGAGAGAGGTTGCCGCCTCTTCTTCTTTGGGGTTATACTGGGACTGGCAAAACTTGTCTTGCTTATTTGGTTGCGAAAAAATTTGGTTGGAGTATTTTGGAGTTGAATAGTTCTGATTTGAGGTCCAAGGATGTTATTGAAAGGGTGGTTGGGGCTGCTTCGCAAAATTCTTCTTTTTCAGGTTCAAAGCGCCTTATATTGATTGATGAGATTGATGCCATGTCGTCTGTTGACAGGGGCGGGGTTGGTGCAGTGGCTTCTTTGATAAAAAATTCTTTTAATCCTATAATGCTCACTGCTAATGACATTTTTTCGGAAAAAAGTGTTTCTCAATTGCGTTTTGTGTGTAAGGTTTTGGAGTTCAAAAAAATAAATTATGTTTCGATTGCTAAAAGGCTTCGTGAAATTCTTTTTCTTGAAAAAGTTCCGTTTGACAATGAGGCTGTTGAAGAGCTAGCCAAAAACTCTGGTGGTGATATGCGTTCCGCTCTTTTGGATTTGCAGTCTGTTTCTTTTTCAGGAAAAGTTTCTATAGATGCTGTGAAATTGGTTGCGTCGCGCGAGAGACAGCAGAAAGTATTTGAAGTCATGAAGTCTATTTTTAGGGGTAAATTGTTTTCTGATGCAAGGGAAGCTAGGTTGCGTTCGGATCTAAGCCCTGACATGCTTTTCAATTGGGTTGATGAAAATATTCCGCGGCAATATAAAAATCCTGTTGATGTGGCTAATGCTTTTGATACGCTTTCCCGTTCTGATGTTTTTAATGGCAGGATTTATAGGCGTCAGCATTGGGGTTTTTTGGCTTATAGTACTGAGCTTGCAGCTGAAGGTGTTTGTCTTTCAAAATCCGGGCCTAATTTTGATTTTGTGGCTTATCAATTTCCTTCTTTGCTTTCAACTCTTTCAAAGTCTTCTCCTTTGCGTTCTTTGAAAAGAGAATTGGGTAAGAAAATAGGTTCAAAAATTCACTCTTCTTCTAAAGAAGTTATGAAATCTGATTTGCCTTTTCTTAAAGACATTTTCAGCAAGCGTGAGAATGCAGTTTCTCTTTCCGCTGTTTTTGATTTTGACGAGAACGAGATTGGTTTTTTGTTGGGGAAAAGCCCTGAAACAAAAGTTGTGCAATCTATTTTTGCGGATGCGCAAGAACTTAAAGCGAAATTGTCAAAGCCGAGGTTTTTTTCAAATTCTTTCAGGTTTGAAGATGATGGTTTGAACGAATCTAGTTCTGTTTCAAAGCAGAAGAATTCGGATGATGTTTCCAAGCAAACAAAATTGTTTTGATTTTTGTGTTATTTTTTTGTTTGGTTTCATTTTTTTTGCTTTTGATTGTCGGTTTAGCTTGTTTTTTTTGAGTGGTTTTTTTTAAGCGATTTTTTTTGTCTTTTTTTTGTTTGGTTTTTGTGTTCTTATTTTTTTAGCCATTTATTTTTTTTGTTTTTTTATTTTTAAAATTCATTATTTTTTTTGAAAGTCGGGTTTTTTTTCTAGCTTTTTTTTGAATTTGTTTTTTTTAAATTTCTATTTCAATCATGATTGTTGGCATTTCTATGTTAAAGTTTGTGAGTACTTGTTCTGAAATTTCGCCTATTATTCCTTTTAATTCTCCGGTGACTTCTGCGCATTTGCCTTTTTTCAGGCTCGGGTTTTTTGTTTCTTTTATCTGTATTTTTTTGTTGAATTCTCTTGCAATTGCTTCTAACATTGATTTTGCTTGTGTAAATCCTGTGTCTTTTGCCGATACCATGATGCATATTTTGTTTTTTTCTGTTGTTTTGGTGTCTGTTGTATTGTCAAGTTCAACTGTTTTGCCTACTTCAAATATTTTTTGCGGGTATTCTTTTGATTTGTTTTTTGAGAGGAATTCTAGGAGTTCCGGGTAGAGGTTTTTTCTTAGCACTGCCCAATTTGCTGAAACCGGGTTTGCTATTTCTACAAATTCTTCATTTTCTAATTTTACCATTTTTTCTTGTTTTTCTTTTGAGGTTAGGATGAATGTGAGTACTTCTTGTAATCCCATTCCTATGCATACGTCTCTTGCTTTGTCAATTATTTTTGTTTCTTTTTTTTCGTTTCCTGTTACTGCCATTTTTGGTATTTCTGGCTTGATTTTGTTGTAGTCGTATCCTATTAATATGTCTTCGAATACGTCAACTTCGTGTAAAATGTCGTTTCTGTAATTTCCATATTCTAATTGTATTTTTTTGTCGGTTTTTTTTGTGATTTTGTATCTTGCTTTTTCCAATAGTTCTGTTATTTCTTTTTCTTCTAATTGCATGCCTGTTATTTTTTTCATGTTTTGTATGTCTATTTCTATTTTTTTGTTTTCAAAGTTTGGCGTGGTTATTTTTTTTCCGTCTGGGTCTATGATGGTTACTGTTTCTATTTTTCCTCCTCTGTCTGCCAATGCCATTGCTATTGTGTTTAGTGCCGGCATTAATGTTTCGTTTGAGAACCCGCTTGCTTCTATAAATAGGTTTTTTGTTTCTTTGGTCACCTTTCCAGAGTAGTTGGAATTTATGATGGGGGGCATTGAAAGTACGTTTCCTTTTTCGTCTTCAAAAATCGGGTATAATTTGTGTCCCTTGAGTAGGTGAGCATATTCTTTTCCTTTTGGGTGTGTTTCGAGTATTTCTTCTAAATTCATTTCGTTTTTGTATTCTAATGGAATGAATTTTTTTTCTGTCGGGTTTGCGCCGTAATATTTTATGTTTCCTTTTATTTTGTCATAATCGTAAATTCCTATTGCGGCTTCTTTTCTTTTTCTTCCATATGTCATATGTATTTTTTCTTGGAGTTGTATTATTTGTATAAGTAGTTCTTCTGTTATTTTGATTCCTTTTACTATTGCTGCTACTGTGCATGGCCTTACTTCTTTTACGCTTTTTTCTATTTGTATTTGCAGTTGTGATTTTTGCGTTTTGTATTCTGGTATTCCTTTTTCCATTCCGGTTCTTGCTTTTATTTCTCTGATTATTCCTTCTGTGCTCCACAAGTCAGGTCTTAAGGTTTCTTTGATGTCTATTTTTATTGTGTCTTCTTCAATACTTTCAATTTCTCCTTTTACGTAAGTTAAAGCATTTTCTATTTCTTGTGTTGTGAGTTTTTTTCCGTAAAGTTTTTCAAAGTCTTTTTTGCTTATTTCAATTGTTGGCATTTCTTTCACCTTTTTATTCTATCAGCATTGGGGTTTTTCTTAGCCAGTTTAGGTCGTCTGAAAACAGGTATCTTATGTCTTTTATTCCTAATTTGAACATTGCTAGCCTGTCTATTCCTATGCCCCATGCTATTGCTTGTCCTTTTATTCCTAGGTTTGTCAATATTTCAGGTCTGAACATTCCTGCTCCGCCGAGTTCTACCCAACCTAATGAAGGGTGTTTTGCTGAGAGTTGTACGGATGGTTCTGTGAAAGGGTAATAGTCCGGAATGAATTTTACTTGTTTTGCTCCTGCTATTTCTGTTGCGAATTGTTCTAACATTCCAAGCAAGTGCCTGAAGTTTAGTTCTTCTCCTACTATGAATCCTTCTGTTTGGTTGAATTCTATTAAGTGTGTTGCATCCAGTACGTCTGGTCTGAAGCATCTTGCTATTGCAAAGTATTTTCCCGGCATTTCAACTCCTTTTGTTAATTGTCTTGCGCTGTGTGCTGTTCCGTGTGCTGTTGGCATGATTTTTGAGGCTATTTCTTCGCTCCAATTGTATCTCCATCCTTTTGAATCTGAAACTCCACCATTTTCATGCGCCGCTTTTACTGCTTGTACTGCTTTTCTGTTTGTTAGTTTTCCAATTTTTGGATTTTTTAGTTGGTAAGTGTCTGTCCATGTTCTTGCCGGGTGGTTTTGTGGCTGGAACAGGACGTCAAAATTGTAGAATTCATGGACTATGAGTGGCGAGTCCATTTCTTTAAACCCTAATTCTGTGAGTTTTCTTCTTATAATGTTGAGAAATTGTATGTATGGTTGTTTTTTTCCTATGAATAATTCCGGGACAGGGTCTTGAATGTTGTATTTTCTTTCTTCATAAAATTCTTTCATTTTGAGTGCTTCTTCGCCTTTTTGTGTTATTGTTGCTTGTCTTTCAATTTCTTCTTTTTCTTCTGCAAGTCCTCTTGCACATAGTTGTTTTAGTGTTTCCATGTCATTCGTTTTTTCTGTTGTCGCTATTTCTTGTAAGCATTTTTCTTCTTCCGTTTTTTTTGTTGAAAATTCTTTAGCCACTTCTGTTGTTTTGATTTTTGTTTCGTTGCCTTCTTTGCATATTATTATGAAGGCTTTTTTCTTGTTTATTCCTAAAGCCACGCTGAATTCTTGTTCTGTAAGGTTTGCTTTTTTCATTAGTTCTTTGAAAGTCAATTCTTTGTAGTTTTCTAGGGTTTTGAGCATTTTTGTTTCTGGCAATCCTTCTTCTAGGGCTTTTTGTCCTTCTTTTGTAATTATTGTTTTTTTGATTTTTTTTTCGTTTATTTGCGCCAATTTTTTTTGAGCCAGCCAATTTATTGCCCTGCGTGCAGAATCAGTGTTTATGTTTGCTTCTTTTGCTATTTCTTTTTCGCTTTTGCCTTTGTTGTTCAATGTTGCCAGTGTTTTTCTTTCTATTTCGCTAAGTTGTACTACTATGTCTTTAAGACCACTGTCTTCCATATTGAATTTATTTTGTGTATCAATACTATTAAAATACTTCAATGCTTGGTATCGTTTATGATTTATATTCTTGATGCTTCTGCTTTGCTTAATTCAGAGTCTTTTGTTTTTAGCAGGGAAAATAGTTATTATACTACTTCAAAGGTTTTTAGCGAGTGGAAGGATTTTAGGAGCAAGAGCCTTGCAGGAAACGCAGTTTCTTCGGGTTTGCTTGTGGTTCAAGACCCTTGTCCGCTTTCAATTCAAAAAACTATTTCAGAATGTGAAAGATCTGGGACCAAGCTTAGCGAGTCCGATATTTCAATTGTTGCTCTTGCGGCGGAATTCAAAAGCAGAGGTGAGGATTTTGTTGTTGTGACTGATGATTATAGTGTTCAGAATGTTTTGAAAAAATTCAAGGCTCGTTTTGTTTCTGTTGCACAAGGTGAAATAAAAAGATCGAGGACTTTTTCCGTCAAAAAAAAATAGTTTTTTTTTAATCCAAATCAAAGTCTATTTCTTCAGACGTTCTTTTTGCTTTTATTTCTGAGTGTTCTACTATGAACTCTTCTATTTTTTTTTCAAATTCGTCCCTGTTGAGATGTATTAATATTATTATTATTGTTGCTATTGCGATTATTATGTAAGCGTTTGGCACGCCTTTTATAATGTCGTTTCCTTCACCGATTATTGGTTTGTTCAGGATGTAGTTTATTGTCATTGAGTTGCTTGTAATTCCTTGCAGTATTATTTGGTTGCCGAACACTTTTACTTTCGGCGATAAGTTTGTTGTAATGACTTCAGAGTTTGGCGGCAGTGTTATTGTTATTTTTGTGTTTTCAGGTATCGTGATGCTGCCTCTTTCGTTGAATGCTGATAGTTTTTTTTCATCTATTTTAAAGTAATCTGCTCTTTGTTCTTGTTTTGTGAGTTCTGCAAGGTTTTTTTCAACATAGCTTAGGGTTAAAATATTTGTGTTTTCTTCATAAGCTATTGTAGTGTTGCTTGTTAGGTTTTCCGCGTTTATGTGTTTTTTTATGAATTCGTATTCTGCTTGCCACGCCAAAAAGCTTGAACCGTTTTTTATTGCGCTTTTTTTGAAGTTATCCGAGTCAATTTCGCTTATAAAACTCAGTTTGTAATTTTCTGTTATTTTTGCGCCCCCTGTTTTTTCCAATTCTATGTTTATTTCAAGGTTTTCGGATTTTACGGCAAGAATGGTGTTTGTGGTTATTATAATCATAATTAGTGTTGCAAAATTCATTATTTTTTTTATCATTATTTTTTTTGAAGGTTTTTTCATATAGGACTTTGGTGTTTATGTTATTATAAATATTTTTTTGAGGTTTCGCTGTATTTGATCAGCATGAAAAGATATAAATACAAAAGAATTGTTTTTCTATATAGATTTGATGAAGATACAGTATTTGTGGCATTCGTTTTTTCGCCTTTCATTCAATGGTGTTGATGTTTTGGTGGATCCTTTTATGGAGGTTCCGCAAGGCGATTTGAATTTTAAGGTTAATTTGAGGTGTCCTGTTGGTGTGAATAAGCTTAAGTGGATTGATTTGATTTGTGTTAGCAATGAGCATTTTGATCATTTTGATAAAAAATTGGTTGAGACTATTGCTAAAAGGGATAATTCGGTTGTGGTTGCTCATGAATCTGTTCTTAACGAGTTGAAAATTTCTTCAGGGCTCAAGCATAAGGTCATGTCTGGTGATGTTTTCACTTATAAGGGTTTGAAGATTGAGATCAAGGAGGCTCATTATCCTAATTCGTTTTATCCTATTAGTTTTTGTTTTTCAAAAGATGGGGAGTCTGTTTATTTTGCGGGCAATACTTCTTTGCTTGATTCTTTTTCCTCTGTAAAGAGTGATGTGGCAATACTTCCTATTGGTGGCAATTCTACAATGGATGTGATTGATGCTGTAAAAGCCACCAAAACGATGAAGCCTAAATATGTTATTCCCATGCATTATAATTCTTTTGACACTATAATGGCTGATCCTCTTGATTTCAAGTATCGCATTGAGAAGAGCGTTTTGAAGACTGTGCCTGTTATTCTTAAGCCTGGTCAGGTTTTCAAGTTTTGATTTTTTTTAAGCCAAGAATTCGTTGTCAGGTATTGAATTTGCTTTTTTTAGGTCTTCTATGTCGGAGACGTGTATGAACATTCCTTCAATCATTCTGTATTCAACATTTTTTCCTTTTGCAATGTATTTTTTTATTGATTCTACAAGTTCGAATTCCCCTCTGATTGACTTGTTTGTTTCTTTTATTGCTTTGAAAATGTCTTGGTTGAATCTGTAGATGCCTGAGTTTATTAAGTTGCTTGGTTCTTCGCCTATTCTTGGTTTTTCAACTATGTCTATTATTTTGTTGCCTTGGGTTTTCAGGACTCCGAATCTCCACGGGTTTGTCACTTTTTTGCCAAGTATTATTGCGTCTGCTTGGTCGAACTCGTCTGTTTCTATTGCTTTTTTCATGTCGTTTTTGCCTATCAAGACGTCTGAGTTTATTACTAAAAAAGTTTTTTTTACAAATTTTTCTGCAAGGCTTAGGGCGTGTGCAGTGCCCATTTGTTCTTTTTGGACTATGTAGTTTATTTTTGTTCCTTTGTATTCCGCGCCAAAGTGGTTTTCAATTATTTCTTTTTTGTATCCAACTATCAGGTATATTTCTTCAATGCCTAATGGTATTATTGTGTCAAGTATCCATTCCATCATTGGTTTTCCTTTTACTTTTACCATGCATTTTGGGATTATGTCTGTTATTGGCTTTAGCCTTATTCCTTTTCCTGCTGCGAATATTACTGCTTGCATATAAAACACTTTTTTGGTATTAATTTATTTGTTTTTTGAAAGATTAAATAATTCGTTTCTCTTTAATTAATGTTTTTTTTGAGCCAATTTTTTCTATATTTTTAATTGTTTTTTTTGGCGGGCTGTTTTTTTTCTTGGCTGTTTTTTTTATTTTTTTTATTGTTTGTTTTTCAAGTCAATTTATTTTTTTTAATTGTTTTTTTTGACTAGCTTTTTTTTGCTTTTTTTTGTTTTTTTCGGTATTGCTAGCCATTTTTTTGTCATTGTTTTTTTTGGCATTTTTTTGTCAAGTTGTTTTTTTTGTGAGCCATTTTTTTTGTCATTGTTTTTTTTGGCATTTTTTTGTCAAGTTGTTTTTTTTGTGAGCCATTTTTTTTGTCATTGTTTTTTTTTGGCATTTTTTTGTCAAGTTGTTTTTTTTGTGAGCCAATTTTTTGGCGATTTTTGTTTTTTTAATTGTAATTTGTTTTTTTTGTCTTTTGTTTTGTCATTAAAATTTTTTTGTAAACTTGTTTTTTTAGTATGCTTATTTTTGTTGTGTCATAAATTTTTTTTTGGCTAGCTGTTTTTTTTGGTATTTTTTTGTGAGCTTTTTTTTTCGTTTTAAATTTCTATTTCCATGAGGTCTTTTGCCACTATTGCGTTGTGGAATTCTTTTCTTGCTTCGTTTTCAAATTTATCCGATTCTTTGTGTCTTGCGCTTAGATGTGTGAGTATTAGTTTTTTGCATTTTGTTTCTTTTGCGATTTGCCCTGCTTGCAATGCTGTTGTGTGCATTGTTTCTTTTGCTCTGCTTGATTTTTCTTCCAAAAAAGAGGATTCGTGGATTAGTATGTCGGATTCTTCTATTGCTTTGTAGTATTGTTTTGTTGGTAGTGTGTCGAACACTATTGATATTTTTTTTCCTTTTCTTCCTTTGGTTTCATCTAGTACTTCTTCTGGTTTTATTATTTTTCCGTTCACTTTTATTTTTTTGCCTTCTTGGAGTTCTCTGAATAAAGGGCCTATTGGTATGCCTAATTCTATTGCTTTTTGTCTGTTGAATTCTCCTTTTTTGTCTGTTTCTTTGAAAAAGTATCCAAAGCAGTTTATTTCGTGTTTTAATGGAAATGCTTCTATGAAGTATTTTTTTCTTTCAAGTATTTTTCCTTTTTTGACTTCTATGCATTTTATTTCAAATAGTGGTTCAAGCATTGCCAATTCCAATGTTTGTTTTACTTTTTCTTGTATTCCTTTTGGCCCGTATATTGTGAGCGGCCAGTCTCTTCCATGTATGTTCATTGTTGCGAGCAATCCGCCTAATCCTAAGAAGTGGTCTGCGTGGAAGTGTGAGATGAAAATATTGTTTATTTTCAAGTAACTGACTTTTGCTTTCATCATTTGTCTTTGTGTGCCTTCCGGTATGTCGAATAAGAGCCATTCCCCTTCGAATCTAATGGCTATGCTGCTTAGGTTTCTTTCTTTTGTCGGCGTGCTTGCGCTTGTTCCAAGAAAAACAACTTTTATTTTGTCCGTCATATTATAATTTTCTTGGCTTTAAAATTAAAAACCACCCTTTTTTGCTTTTGAAAGGTTTTTTTGTTGTTTAATTGTCAAAAATGTTTTTTTTTGGTTCTTTTATAATTTGTTTTTGTTTTGGAGGTTTTTGAAATTTTTTTTTGTGAAAATGAATTTATAAGTGTTGCAGATTTAATTAATTGTAATTAATTGTTTTTGAGTTGGTGTTTTATGATTTCAAGGCGAGCAGAACAAAGAAATTTAAAAGGAAAGCGCGGAAGAGGGAGAGTTAGTTATTTTGCTAAGTTTTTGCAGCGTTATCCTAAGCTTGGAGCGGTGTTGTTTCGCAATCCCAAGGCGTTATATTTGCTTAATAATTCTAATTTTTTAAGGTTGCTTGGTTCTTCTGAGTTTAGGAGGTTGCTTGGCGATTCTAAATTTGTAAAATTGCTTGTTAATGATAATAGTGTTTTGGATTTTTTTCTTAATCCTAAGGCAAGGATTTTGCTTCGTTATTCTGAGTTTGTCAATGCTCTTCAATATAGCGAGTTCAGGGCTGCTCTTCGCGATTCCGATTTTTTAAATTTGCTTGATAATAGTAATGTTAGGGCTGCTCTTCGTTATCCTGAATTTATAATTGCTCTTAATGATTCTGGGTTTAGGGCGGTGCTTTGTTATCCTGAGGTTGTTAAGGCTCTTCGTTATCCTGAATTTATAAAGTCTCTTGCTTATCCTGTGGTTGTAAAGTTGCTTGGTTATCCTGAAGTTAGAGGCGTGGTTCAGGATCATGATTTTGTAAATTTTCTTTATGATAAAGTAAAGGTTGATTTTGCTAATCCTGTTTTGTTGGAAGTGTTTGGTGATTCGAATGTGAGGAGTGCGCTTAAGTATGATGATTTTAGGAATTTGTTTTCTTATCCCATTTTTGTTTTTTTGGTTAGAAATCCTGTGTTTAAACGCCTTGTTTTTGTTGGCAGGGGCAAGTATGGTGGCGCAATTCATGATTCTGCGTTTAGGAAAATGGTTTTTTCCAAGAATTTTTTAAGGCTTTTGAAAAAGGGAGATGAGAAGGAAATAGTTGCTTTTGTAAGAAGCGTTGTTAGGCATGCATTGAAGATTAGCGAGTAATTTTAGTATTTTTTGTCGAAAGTTTATTATTTTTGATTTGTTTTTATTGTTTTGGTTTTTTTTATGTCTCGCAAGGTAAAAAGGGTTCTTGTTGGCGAGTTGCCTGTAAAACTTGTTTCTGTTCTTGATCAGTTGAGAGGTGCTCGTTTGGATAGGTATGAATCTGCAAAGTATGCTGGTGTTATTGGCGCCGGTTTTTCTGCTGTTGGAAGTCTTCCGGTTGTGCATTTTTCTTTTCCTGAAAAGTATAAGGTTGGTGCGAGTCTTTTGGGAACTATGTTGGGGGGTGTTTTTGGTGTTATTAAAGGTTTTAAGAGAGGTAATAGGATTGTGAGGTCTAATGCTTTGGCTGTTGCTCGTGAATTGACTGATTATTATTTTGCTGTTAAAAAGTATTTTGATCCTGGCCCTTTTGATGTAGGTTCTCCGGGTTTTTCATCAGAAAAAGAAAAATTAGTTGCTTTTGGTTTTTATTATTTGATTACTAATTACAAGTATGTTTTTGTTAATCGGAAATTGGATGTTGTTGGTTCAAATTTGGATCCTAGAAAGTTTAATTTGCCTGGTTATTTGCGTTTTGAGACCGAGAAAATAAAGAGGAGAGGTTATTTTGGAAAATCTGCAAGAATTTAGTTGTTTTTTAGCATTTGATAAGTTATTTTAATTATTCTCTTGCTTATTCTTTTGTATGTCAAAGTCTAAAAATGTGAAGTTGAAGGATATAAAGTCAACTGCTGATGTTGAAGTTCCTAAGCTTTTGATTGATCAGGTTATTGGGCAGGATAAGTCTGTTGAACTTATTCGCAAGGCTGCTGCACAGAAAAGGAATGTGCTTTTGGTTGGTCAGCCTGGCACTGGCAAGTCTCTTTTGGCAAAGGCTATGGCTGAGATTATGCCTTTGAATAAGCTTAATGATGTGCTTATTTATCCTAATGATGATGACCAGAATAATCCTCTTGTGCGTGTTGTTCGTGCTGGCGAAGGGCAGAGGATTGTTGAACAAGCAAAGCTTGAGGCTAAGGCTCAGGATGATAATGCTAGGCTTTTGGGCATGATTCTTCCTTTTGGTTGGTTTATTCTTAGTTGGGTTGTTTGGCAGCTCAAGTTTATTCCTGATGTTGTTTATGCTGCTACGCTTATTGTTGGGGCTTTTTTGATGATTGGTTTTGTGCTTGGTTCTCAGATGAAGATGCGTTCTGGTGTTGCTATTCCTAAATTGCTTATTAATAATGCTGGTAAAAAGGTTGCTCCTTTTTTTGATGCTACTGGTGCGAGGGCTGGTTCTTTGCTTGGCGATGTTAGGCATGATCCTTTGCAGAGTGGAGGTCTTGGTACGCCTGCTCATCTTCGTGTTGAGCCTGGCATGATTCATCGTGCAAGCGGTGGTGTTCTTTTTATTGATGAGATTGCTACTTTGTCTCAAAAGTCTCAGCAGGAGCTTCTTACTGCAATGCAGGAGAAGAAATATTCTATTACTGGGCAGAGCGAGTTAAGTTCTGGCGCCATGACTCGTACTGAGCCGATTCCTTGTGATTTTGTTCTTGTAGCTGCTGGGAATTATCATGATTTGGAAAAGGTTCATCCTGCTCTTCGTTCTCGTATTAGGGGTTATGGTTATGAGATTTACATGAATATTGATGTTGATGATAATGAAGTTAATAGGAAGAAGCTTGTTCAGTTTGTTGCTCAGGAAGTCAAAAAGGATGGTAAGATTCCTCATTTTTCAATGGATGCTGTTGATGAGATTATTTTTGAGGCGAGAAGGCGCGCTGGCAGGAAGAATAAGCTTACTTTGAAGTTGAGGGATTTGGGCGGTCTTGTAAGGGCCGCTGGCGATATTGCTAAGGAGAAGGGGCATGAGCTTGTTTTAAGGCAGGATGTTATTGAGGCTAAAATGAGTGCTAGGACTCTTGAGCAGCAAATCGTGAATAAGATGATTGAGGAGAAGAAGGATTATGATGTTTATTTGAGTGAGGGCTTTGCTGTTGGCAGGGTTAATGGGCTTGCTGTTATGGCTGATGGTGATGCTGGGCTTGTAATGCCTATTGAGGCTGAAATAGCTCCTGCGCAATCTAGTGCTGAAGGCAAACTTATTGCCACTGGGAAACTTGGTGAAATTGCTAGGGAAGCGGTTCAGAATGTTTCTGCTTTGGTTAAGAAGCTTTCTGGAAAGGATATTTCTAGACATGATTTGCATATTCAGTTTTTGCAGTCTTATAGTGGTGTCGAAGGTGATTCGGCTTCAGTGAGTGTTGCTACTGCAGTTATTTCTGCTTTGGAAAGGATTCCTGTAAAGCAAAGTCTTGCAATGACTGGTTCTTTGAGTGTGAGGGGCGAGGTTTTGCCTGTTGGGGGTGTTTCTGCAAAAGTTCTTGCTGCGATAAATGCAGGTTTTAAGGAAGTGATTATTCCAAAATCGAATGTTGGTGATATTGTGTTGCCTGCTGATTATTTGAAAAAAATAAAGCTTGTTCCTGTTTCTTCAATTTATGATGTTCTTGAAAACGCTTTTTTGGATTGTCCTGAAAAAAGTAAGCTTCTTGTGGATTTGGATAAAATAATTTCTTTGAAAGGAAGGAGTTCAAAGTCGGGTTTGAAGGTTGGCAAGGTTGTCAGTCCTGCCTGATTTTTTTTCTTCTTGTTTTTTTTTAATTTTTGAAATTCTTTTTTTTGATCTTTATTTTGTTTAAATTTTTTTTAGTTTTTTTTAGCATTTTTTGCGGGTCGTGTTTTTAGGTAATTTGTTTTTTTTTAGACATTTTTTTTTAAATTGATTTTGTTTTTTTTGTTTTAGCTGCTTTTTTTGTCATTTTTTTTTAATTATTTTTTTTCTTGGTTTTTTTTGTTTGATGTTTTTTTTTAAATTTGCTTTTTTTTTGTTTTTTTCGGTATTGCTAGTCATTTTTTTGTGATTGTTTTTTGTGAGCCATTTTTTTTGTGGGTTTGTTTTATTTTTTTTTGTTTTTGTTGGCTTGGTTTTTTTTGTTGAGCCAATGTTGTTTTTTTTGGCTAGTTTTTTTTGCTTTTTTTTTTGATTCTTTTTTTTGTTGGTTGATTTTTTTGTCATTTTTTGTTTTTTTTTGGCGAGCCAATTTTTTTCCATTTTTTTGAATTGTTTTTTTGTCAATCTGTTTTTTAGCGTATTTTTTGTTTTTTTAGTCAATTTTTGTAGTTTTTTATTCTTTTTGGCGTTTTTTTTTATTTTTTGTTTTTGGTTTGGTTTTTTTGAGCCAATGTTGTTTTTTTTGGCAACTTTATTTTTTATTATTTTTTTGTAGTAGTTTTTTTTGTTTTTGGTTTTGTTTTGTTTGAAACCGATTTTTATTTTTGCGTTGTTTGTATTATGATTTTTCCTTCGCTTAGAGTGAATTCCCCTGTTTGTAATTGGTTTGTTTTTCCTGTTTTGTTGGATTTGTATTCTATTCCTTGTTTTTTCTTTACTGTTTCCACGTTGCCTATCCATTTTCCGTCTTTGCTGTAAACTGGCAGGCCTATTAGCATTTTTGTTATTTTTTTTCTCATGTCTAGTAGTTGTGAGACTTTGTATGCTCCGTATGCCAGTATTGTTGCTGCCATCATGTTTAGCCCGAACCAGCTTAAGTCTGCGTATGGTTTGTTTGCAAGTACTTGTCTTGCCGAGTCTAGTGTAAACCATATTATGAAAACTGCTGAGCCTGATAGGAAGTATTTTCTGAGGTAGTATGCTTTTTTGAGTTGTATTGCGTCAACTATTTTTCCTATTATAAAAGATATTGTGCTTAAGGCAAGATAGAGAATTATTTGCCCTATTGCTTCGTATATTGAAATTGTTATTGGTCTGTTTATTGTTATTTCTATTATTGTTTGGTATATTCCGAAGAGGAAAAGAATTATTGTGAGAAGATATATTGGAAAGCTTACTCTTTGCAGCGATATGCTTTTTATTAATGATTCTATTGCTGCGACTATTTTGTTTTCAAGTCCGCTGCCTTTTAGTATTAGGTATGATCCTCCTATTAGTAGCATGCTTGTGAAAAAGAGTTTTTCTTGTCCTATGTATGCGAGTATGCCCCATAGTAAAATTATTATTCCTGGCACTAGCAGGAATGTTCTGGCAAAGTCTGGGTCTTGTAGTGCTTGTTTGATTGTGTAGTATGTGCTTTCCACTTCGTTGGCTTGTTTGACTATTATTGTTTCTTTTGAAATTATTTGGCCTTTTCCTTGGAGTATTGGGATTATTTGGTCGTCTTCGGCTCCGTCTGTTACGAGTACGAAGCCTGTGGCTGGGAATTTTTCAAGCACTGCTTCAAGTTGTTCTATTATTTTGTGGTCTGATTCGAATCCTGTTTTTCCTACTCCTGTTAATATTGCTATTTCAACGTTTGCGTGTTGTTTTATTTCGTCGTATTTTTTTACTGCGCCGAATATGCTGTTTGCATCTGATTCTGTTGGGTCTTTGAGAGCCAGTGTTGCAGCTGCTTTTATGCATGCTTTTCTGCCAATTACTGGGCCTTGTATTCCTGTTTTTTTTCCAAGGTCGTTGTCTCTATCTACATTAACTACTAAGATGTTTTCTGAATTATTCATGTTATCATATTGTATAAAACGTAATATATAAATGGATATTTGGGTTATAAATTTAGAGGCGTTTTGTTTTGTCGGGCAATGTTCATAATAATGCGGGTCATTCAGTGCATGGAGATAAGAATGGCGATGATTTGTTTAAGCGGAATGTTTTTTTCTTTGTGGGTTTGGCGATTATTATTGTTGCTTTTTTGGTTTTTCGGTATCAAAGTTTTTTGTTGGCTAATCTTTATTGGCTTGTTCCTCTTGTAGTGGTTCTTTATTTGATTGCAAAGTATGATTTTATTCTCAAGCTTTTGGAGTATGAAAGAGCCGTGGTTTTTACTCTTGGAAAGGTAAGCAGGGTTGCTGGGCCGGGTTGGACTATTGTTTTTCCCCCTTTTGAAAAATATATATTGGTTGATTTGAGGACAAAAACTATTGATATTCCAAAGCAGGAGGTTGTCACAAAGGACAATATTGAAGTGACTGTTGATGCTGTTGTTTATTTGAAGATAAACAGTGACAATCAGTCAATAATAAATAGTGTTACTAAAGTTGATGATTATGTATTGGCTTCAAAGCAGTATATGATTGGACTTATCAGGGACAAGGCTGGTTCTTATAATGTGGGTGAATTGATATCTGATATTGAGGGGCTTAATAAGGATATTAGGCAGAGGCTTGAGAATTTGGCTGTTAATTGGGGCGTGAATGTTGAGGAAGCTATAATAAAGGATATTCAACTTCCAAGGTCTGTGCTTGATTCAATGCATGAGAAGCAAGCCGCTACTCAAAGAAAGCTTGCGCGCATGGAGTCTGCTGAAGCTCACAAAGCCGAGATAGAAGCTGTAAGAGCTGCAGCTGAACAACTCAGTGACAAGGCTCTTGCCTATTATTATGTTCGCGCTCTTGAAAAGCTTGGCGAAGGCAAAAGTACTAAATTTATTTTTCCAATGGAGCTTTCAGAGCTTGCAAAAACAATTATGAAGAAGGATTATGATAGTTCTGAAGTCGCGGCTTTGTTGAAAAAATATGCTCCTGTTGTCAAATCCCTTGTTGGCAAGAGTGTTAAGGCCAAGCGGGTTAGTGTTGGTAAAAATTCAAAGAAGTAGTTTTATTTTTTTAGTTTTTTTTAGCATTTTTTTTGCGGGTCGTGTTTTTAGGTAATTTGTTTTTTTTTAGACATTTTTTTATTTTTTTTAATTATTTTTTTTTAAATTGATTTTGTTTTTTTTGTTTTAGCTGCTTTTTTTGTCATTTTTTTTTAATTATTTTTTTT